>JACMQW010000002.1 GCA_014376785.1 Oligoflexia bacterium | reverse complement strand
GTAAAAGTCGGCTTCTTGGGCAATTTCCGCTCGGCGGCGCTTGGCTTCAACGTCATTAATCAACCCGGCATTCAAATCCGCATCGATTGCCATCTGCTTACCTGGCATAGCGTCCAAGGTAAAGCGGGCAGCGACTTCTGCGACCCGGCCAGCACCCTTGGTGATAACGATAAAGTTAATGATCACGAGAATCGTGAAGACCACGATTCCGACAGCGTAGTTTCCTCCAACCACGAACTCACCGAAGGCTTTGATCACGTCACCCGCAGCGGCGGTTCCTAAGTCCGCACCGGTGAGGAGAATCTTCCGAGTCGTGGCTACGTTGAGTGCCAATCTAAAAAGCGTCGATAGAAGAAGAATGGAAGGAAAAATGGAAAAATCGAGGGCGCGTTTCGCGTAGACCGCAGTCAGCAACAGAAGGATCGACATCCCGATTGCGAGCGTGAGCATCACGTCGAGCATGAAGCCCGGAAGCGGAACCACCATGACGGCGAGAATCCCGACTAAACCAACGGCGAGTCCAAGGTCACTATTCCGACCAATCTTCTGAAACAAACTATCCATTCGCCATCCTTAGCTCGTGGGAAATTCTAAAAATTAAAACCGGGACTTCAGGCGGAAAACGTAAGCCAGAACTTCGGCAACCGCCTGATACAGAGCCCTAGGTATATATTGATTCACTTTCACGGATTTATAAAGCGTTCGCGCGAGCGGAACGTTTTCGACCATGGGCACGCCCGCTTCGGCCGCCAATGCTTTGATCTTTTGCGCGATGAAATCAGCGCCTTTCGCGACCACCTTCGGGGCCATCATGTTTTCTTTGTCGTATTGGATCGCAATCGCGATGTGTGTTGGGTTTGTGACGATGACGTCGGCTTTTTTGACGGCAGCCATCATCCGCCTTCTCGACATTTCCCTCTGGATCGCACGCACGCGCGCCTTGATTTGCGGATTACCTTCTCGGTCCCTTGCTTCCTTCTTCGCTTCTTCGCGAGTGAGCCTTACCTGCTTCATGAATTCTTGGCGCTGAAACCAATAATCGACGCCCGCGAAAACAACGAAGATTCCAAACAGGGTGAGAAATATCGTCTTAGCCGATGCCCCCATGGCCCCAAACATCCCTGCGGGATCGGTCAGGAGATGCGCCGGAGAAACGAAAATATCGCTCTTTACGAGCAAGTAAGCGACGTAAAGCGCGATCGCGGTCTTCACGATCATGCGAATCGAATCTTTGATGAATCGCATGGAGAAAAACTTCATCGCGCCTTGAATCGGATCGATCTTATCGAACTTAGGCGTGATCGGGTCGAAGGAAAAAATAGAACCAACTTGAACGAAGCTTCCTAAAACTCCGAAGAAAAAACCCGCTATGCTGATGGGTAATCCGAGAAAGATAATGAGTTTCAAACACTTCATCAGCGCCGCATGCAGCATCGAGCTGTCGCTGAGATTCATCTTCACGGCTTCATCGACTCGGAACATCTCCCGCATGTATTCCGAAATTTCGAGGCCAATTTTCGGGGCAAACATCCAAAGTGCGCAGGCGGAAGCGAGGAGGGAAAGAAGACCCACTAACTCTCGAGACTGGGACATCTGTCCCTTTTCGCGCATGTCGTCGATGCGCTGCTGGGAGGGTTCGTCGAGGAGGTCGTCTGTACTTCTGTCTTCTTGATTTTCTGCCATGTTACTTCCTTCCTGCCATGGCGATCAGCATGCCTTGCATCCAGTCTTCGGTTTTTCCGAGGATGTTCGAGGCGACGGTTTGGAACTCGGGGGCACTCAACATGAGCACGATCATTCCGGCGAAGGCGCTAATGGCCATCGAAAGGACAAGAACGTTCATCTGCGGCATGGTTTTCGAGAAGACCCCGAACGCAACGTTCACGCCGAACATCACGATGGTAATCGGAGCGCCGAGCTGAATGCCGTACTTCAGAACGGTTCCGGTCATCTCGATGATTCGTGTTTGAACCAGCGCCGTCATCCCCGCTTCGCCGATGCCACAAAAACGAAACGAATCGAGCGCGCCATGCAGAAGGAGGTGGTGACCGTCTAAGGCTAGAAATGCGAGCATCGCAATTGCGACCTGGATTTCAGCGACGACGGAAGTCTGGGTTTCATGGTGAGGGTCGTACATCGAGGCCATCGCAAAGCCCATCATGTTCGAGACGATGCTTGCGCCCACTTGGATCGCGTCGAAAACGAGCTTGGCCGTGTATCCGATCACCAGACCGACCATCACTTCTTGGCCAATCGTGCGAACAATTCCCCAAGCATCACTGGCCCAGATCGCAGCATCCGCAGGACGAACAAACCCCTGCTTCACTAAGCCGGGATAAATGGCGAGACTGGTCGCAAGCGACAGAAGAACTTTTACCGGTGAAGGAATCACTTTATCGCCAAAAACCGGAAGGACCGCGAGCAGAACGCTCACACGCACTAGCACGGCGAAAAACGTGTACGTCTCTTCCGGAGTGAATTGGAAGAGGTCACCCACCTAGCGCACCCATTCCGCAAAATTTCCGAAAATCTCCGTCGAGTAATTCGAAAGCACTTCAAGCATCCAGGGCGCCATGATCACGAGGACCAAAATGATCGCGACCATTTTCGGGATGAACGTCAGGGTCGCTTCGTTAATCTGGGTGATGGCCTGGAGAACACTGATGATCACCCCGATGACCATCGCGGCGATCAACATCGGGCCGGCAATGAGCGCCATGGTCTTTAAAGTCTCACCGCTAATTTGCATGACTAAGTCTTCGGTCACGAAAGGTCCTTTCTCTAAACCGATCCCTCAGGATCAGCCGAAACTCTTTACTAAACTTCCGACCACCAAGTCCCAGCCATCGACTAGGACAAAGAGAAGGAGTTTAAACGGCAAAGCGATCGCGGTCGGCGGGAGCATCATCATCCCCATGGCCATCAGGACGGTGGCGACCACCATATCGATCACTAAAAATGGAAGGTAAATCATGAATCCGATTTGGAAAGCCGTCTTCAATTCACTCACCACGAAAGAAGGAATGAGGACGTACGTCGGAACGTCTTCGCGGGTCTGAGGCTTCGCTTCTTTAGATAACGAAAGGAAGAGTTCCAGATCCTTTTCGCGAGTCTGATTGAACATGAATTCACGAAGCGGTTTTTCAGCCCGATCGAAAGCGGTCTTCTGATCAATTTTCTCGGCCATGTACGGCTCGAGCGACTGCGAGGAGATTTCCTTAAACGCCGGCGCCATCACGAAGAACGACAGAAAAAGGGAAAGCCCGACGATGAGTTGGTTTGGCGGCATTTGCTGAGTACCGAGCGCCTGACGGAGGAATGAAAGCACCACCACGATCCGAGTGAAGGACGTCATCATGATGAGAATCGCCGGAGCGAGTGTCAGCACCGTCAACATCATCAGGATCCGCAGCACAGCAACCGTATCCGCCGGCTTTCCCGAATTCCCAAAATTCAAACTTAAATTCGGGAGGGCGATTCCGGAGCCTCCCGGAACGTAGGAAGGCGCTCCGCCCCCATCAGCTAGCGCGGACAAGCTGGTGAGAGCCAATCCCAAAACTGCGAATGTGATCACGTTATGGGAGAAATCTTTACGACTCATCATCAGAGTTGTTTCATTCCTTGGACACGGTCTTTGATCTGCGCGCGAATGCTGGGCTTCACACTCGGTTCACGAAGTGCTGCCGCGATGGCAGGTGAAAAAGCCGGACCACCCAGCGACGCTGTATCTACCGAAGGTCCGGCTTGAGCGTTGAGGTAAGCCGATGCAGCCGCAGAAGCTTTCGGTGCAGGAGTCTGTCGAGCAGACTGTCTCGAGGTTTCAGGTGCCGAGGCAGGCCTTGCTTTCGCGAGACCTAGCCCCGCAGCGACGATTTCTCCTAAGTTTGCTTTCGGAGAGAGTTTTGTTGAAGGACCAGAGCTCGTGATTTCTTCATTCTCAAATTTTTTCAAACTCGCCGCGAAATCGCCCAGTCCGATATTTTCTTCGGCCTCGCCTTCGTCATTCGCTTTAAATTCGGTGATGAGGTTAACCGCATCATTCGTCATTCCGAGAACCAGCATCCGGTCCTGTACTCGAACGACGACGATCGACCGCTTCGGTGCAAGGTGATGAGTCGCTACCACTTCAATCATGGCTTTGCCGCCGCTCGATCCGGAAAGTTTATTTAAGAAACCGCCCAACCCTCCCTTTGCGATTTTCGCGGACTTCCCATCGCTCTTTAAACGCTTCAAGAACATGACGAATAGACCGAAAAGGCCCAGAACGAACAGCATTACGCCGATCGAACGAAACGGACTCGGGAGGGACTTACCGCTCGCGAGTTCCCGAGTTTTAGCCGCACGTTTATCAAACGACTTATCGGAGATTTTTCCAGTTAGCTTTTCGTTTCCCGCCTTCTCCGCTTTTTCGCCCTTTTCCGTTTTGTCATTTTCCGCAGTCACTCGCTCCAGCAAGTTCTTCTTAGCCGACTCACTCGATTCGGAAACTGCGGCGGGCTCCGGAGTCTTTTCGACCACTGCCGCGGCAGCCGTGGATACGGTCCGCAACGTCGACGAGCTCGTCGATTGAACTTGGTCCCCCTTCAGTCCGGCGATGCGCAAGGTGACCGTTTTTCCCGTCATCTTCACTTGGAGACGATTGGCGTACCCGGCCGCGTCCCCTTTCACGGTGAACCGCGCACGGACCAGTGCAGGAGAATACTGATAGGCGAAAACCTTCGTCAGCTCTGATCCCGATAACATCGACACTTTCGCCGGATAAACGGAAGTATTCAAAATAGACAATTGGATATTGTCCCGAACGAATTCAGTTTTTACTTGGGAGGGATCGACCTTGCCATCAAATACAAGTTCGACTTGATCCCCTTCCAAGATATTCACTTTTTTAAGATTCAGGCCCGCAGCGTTCGCTAAGTTCACTCCCGAGAGGAGAAAATAGACAACGACTAGCGGTAAGAGAAAGCGGTTCTTCAGCATCCTTGCATCCTTTGATTCAGGCCACTTTCCATCCTGGAGCGCGGCACGCGGGGAAAAATCTTTACTTCAACTGCTCGATCCGTTCGACCGGACTGATGATATCCGTGAGTCGAATTCCAAACTTTTCGTTCACGACGACCACTTCACCGCGGGCGATGAGTTTATCGTTTACAAGGACTTCAAGCGGCTCTCCGGCAAATTTTGTCAGTTCCACGACTGATCCTTGCGCGAGCTGCAGAATCTCCCGAACGGCCATTCTAGACCTGCCAAGCTCCACGGTGAGTTTGAGCGGAACATCGAGAATGAAGTCTAAGGACTGAACGGGAGGCTGGGGTCCGCGGTTCGCACCGGCATTCAGATTTGCTGCTGGATCACTCATAGTCTACTCCTTGGCTATTCTTCGATTTCTCGAGTCAGTTGGATCGCCCGATTTCCGCGGGATACCCCGAAGAAACATTTAAATTTGGAAACGTCTTCGATCAGCACATCCAGCTCGCCGTCCGCGTCTTGGCTGAGCGGAATGATGTCACCCACTTGAAGGTTGACGAGATCGCCGACCGTGATGGTCGCAACGCCGAGATTCACGCGTAGATTCGCTTCGACCTGTTTCACGTGCTCGGTCATCTTCAGCAACCATTCCCGGTCCGTCTTGTCGCCTTCGGTTTGGAAGGATGCGTTTAACTTTCCTTTAATCGGTTCGAGAGTCGAGTATGGAACCACCAGGGCGATCGTACCCGTCGCGTTCTCAAGCTCCACTTCGAAAGTCGTAGAGATGATCACATCCGATGGCGGCACGACCCCCACGAACTGAGGATTTACTTCCGTACGAATAAAAGAAATTTTCGACTCATGAACGGGTGCCCACGCTTCTTCTAAGTCGCTGATCGCAAGATCCATCACTTTTTGCATGAGTGAGAGCTCGATCCGGGTAAACTCTTTTCCTTCGATTTTTGTGAAAGGACGATCCGTCCCACCAAAAAAACTATCGATGAGTGCGTAGGCTAATTTTGATTCGAATACGAGGAGAGCCGGCCCCTTCAGAGATTCAAACCGCATGATGCACATGCAGCTCGGAATCGGGAGGGTGTTTACGAATTCACCAAACTTCAAAAGGTCGGTAGAAATGATGGAAATGGAAGCGAACTTCCGAAGCGCGTTCGACAGAGAAATGCGGTAAAGCCGAATGAAACGCTCGTAAATGATATCCAGCGTGGGCATCCGACCACGGATCACGCGGTCTTGGTTTGTCAGGTCATACGCGGTGATTTCGGAATCGGGAATGCCGCCTACCCATCCCGCCGCACCGACCACGGAAGCAGCGTCCGAAACCGCTGCCATCGGAGGCGCAGTATCGACTTTGCCTTCACTGACTGCGTTCAGCAGCGCGTCGACTTCTGATTGACTGAGTACTTGTCCACCACTCATCTTAGCCTTCCTTGGCCGCGACTCAAATCGGGTCTATCCCGTTACCGCGAAGTTCGTAAAGTAAACGCTTTTTACTTTTCCACTGTTCATGAACGAATTGAGAGCGTTTCTAATCTCTTCCTTGAGGTATTCGCGCTGCTCAGCACTAACGAGATCGTTCGGACGTTTCGAATTAAAAAGATCGATGATCGAGTTTCGTACTTGGGGCATTTTCGCCTGAATCTCTTTTTCAATTTCTTCGCTCGCGAGTTCGAGCGCGACATTCACGCGAACGAATTTCTGATTATTACCGCCGGGAGTGGAGAGATTAACCGTAAATTGTTCAAGCGGAATGGTGCGCGTGTCGCTGGCAGATTTTTTATCTCCACCGTGAGCAGCTCCGCCATGCTCGCCTCCCCCGCCGTGCTCTTCTTTTGCAGCTCCGTGTTCACCGCCGCCGCCATGTTCTTCTTTCGCGGCTCCATGCTCACCCGAAGCAGCTGCGTGTTCGCCACCTTCGGCGGTCGCTTGAACATCTCCCACTTGAGGCGCGGCATTTTGCTTTTTGTGCGAAATAAAAATCACACCGCCGATACCTATGCATGCGATGAGATTCACGAGCGTGAGGATGAGTACTAATTTGCTTCCACCGCCGCCACTCGATTCACTTGCTGCGGGTGCTGTTTTTGCGTCTTCAGACATTCCTCGGAACCCTCCATGGCTCTGCATCTATTGTGCATCGCGAACTAGGAGGGCTGCAAGCGGCGTCCGGTAAAAAATGAAAGAAGACCGGATCTCGTCGAATGATTGACGAAATCCAGTCTTCCTAGTCGGTAGAGTCTTTATGAATTCTTAAAAGTCGTCAAATTCTGCGCACTTTTAAAACTCACGAAGGATTAAGGTTAGTTGCGCTTGATGTTCAGTACTTCCTGCATCATTTCATCGGATGCGCTGATGACTTTCGAGTTGGCTTGGAAGTTACGCTGAGCAGACATCAAGTTGATGAACTCAGTCGCGATGTCGGTGGTGGAAGATTCGAGGGTCTTTGCGAGAATTTGGCCGCGTCCGCCGGTTTGCGGAGCTCCCACGGTTGCTTGACCCGAATTTCGAGACTCGCGGAAGATGTTTTTCCCCATCTTGAACAGGCCTTCCGGATTTTCGAATTTCGCGAGCGCAACCTGCGCCACGTTCATCGATTCCCCGTTGGTGTAAACTGCGGAAAGAATTCCGTCATCGTTAAACGATAGACCGGCAATCGTGCCAGCAGTGTATCCATCCTGAAGAGTCTTATAAGCTTCCGAAGCGGTTCCGAATTGAGTGACGGCCAACCCATCGCCCCCGTTCTTTTTATCTTTCCCAAAGTTAAACTTAATTTCTTGGTCTTTCTTCGTGGAACCAATGAAGTTAAACGCGCTCTTGTCGGTTTTTTGCTCCATGAGTTTTCCATCGGCGTCGAAAGTCAAAGTCCCTTTCGCTTGCTCAACCATTTCTCCTGGCTTGCCGCCTGGAACTTCTTCGCCCTTCGACATCGCACGCCATTCCCAAACACCGTCGTCTTTTTTATTAAAGTAAGCGGTTACCGTACGCGGAGTGCCGGCGCCGTCGTAAACAGTCACGCCGGTTGCGAAGTGCGAAGTTTTTTCCGGACTTTTAGGGTCGAAAACCATTTCCTTTTTCGCACGAAGATCGAGGTTCATGAACATCTGCACTTCTTTCGAAGGCTTTGCTTCGATGACCGTCCGACCGACGGCAATGCTGCCGAGTTTCGAGGTGATCTTTCCGCTTTCGTCGGCTTGGAAGCCCTGAATTTTATAATTGTCGGCGTTAATGAGGTTTCCGTCTTTATCGAAGTGGAAAGCTCCGGCCCGGGAAAACCCACGACCTTCGTTTCCATCCACGACGAACATTCCGTCTCCTTGGATGGCAAGGTCGGTGACAGATTCTGTCTGGAGAAGCGAACCCTGAGAGAAGATCGGATTCACTGCTGAAAGCTTCGTTCCGCGTCCGATTTGGTTACCACCGCTAATCCCCTTAAGGGATTTTGCGACGACATCGCTGAACTCAGGACGAGAAACTTTAAATCCCGTCGTGTTCGCGTTCGCGATGTTATCGCCGTAGATGCCAAGTGCTTCGCCCTGGCCCGTTAAACCCGTAACCCCTGTGTACATCGAAGAAAGAATACCCATAAGACGCCTCCATGCGTTTCATTGGTGGCTTCGATAGGCCTCCGTTCTGAGGTAAATCCATCCTGGACTCACTCCTTAAACGGGCTGCGAGGATGTCTGGGTTCGATTCGATTGGAGGGATGAAGTTCATTCGGAACTTCAAGAGACTTCCCGCGATGGGTCCAGCCGTTCTCCGTGCGATTCAAATCTAGATTCTCTGCCTATCGATCATTCAGCCACACTGCTCACGATCGACTGTTACCAACAATTTAAAAACACTACCGACTTCACTACTACCGACTTCATTTATTAACTCACAAGCGATTTGCAGACTCACTCATGTATTATTGCCTACTTCTCTTTTTTTTCCGCTCGAGATCCAATGAATCAGCGACCGGCAAACTTTTCAAAACTTTAAACTCAAAACCTTAAACAATGACTGCCCCATCAATATTCGTAAAGACGTTGCCGGCTAGGCTCTGTCTATCCATGGCGGTAATTACGGTTCGGTTCTTCACGTTTACGATTAACGCCGCTTCGTTTGTGAGGACTAAAGTATCCTCAATCCCCTTCGCTTCTGCTCGGTCAATCGCATCCGTGACTTTCGACATCGTGGCCGCATCCAACTGAATCTTCCGTTCCGACAACCTCTGCGTCGCATGCGACGAAAACTTCAGTGGTTGTTTAATGGATCCGAGGTCTCTGGTGAGTCCCCCGGCACGATCCAGACTTGGGCTACGACCCGTCTTCGACTCTGCGATCGATCCCGCGTCGCCGGATTTCACATCCAACGTCTGATCGAAAACTTGGTCGAAGTCGCTCTTCAATCCGTCCGGCTTCTTCTTCTCGGCGCGGTCGCTTTCGATGCGACTGCCGGGAATCGAAGTTACGTTCGGATAGAGAAACGGACGATCTGCCATTTCGTCACCCTATCCTTTCATTCAATTTTCAAAAATCAACAAACCCTACTTAGATAGTATCCTCTGAAGAAATACCATTTGGAAAGCCTTTTTCAGCTGATTTTTCACTTTTTTGCACTGCGGAATTTTTCCCATCGGAAGCTTTTGCCGCCTCATAGGCGTCGAGCGCCTTGCGTGCTTCCGTACCCATCGCTAGTCCAGGACTGGTTCCGCGAGAAGCCGCATTCATTTGCGATGCAGCTGCCGAGGCCATCGGAACGCCTTGCAATTGGAGAGCTGAAGCCATCGAACGTGCACCAGGAATCGCCGCCGCTGCGCCCTCTTCCGTGCTATCGATCCGAATGACGTTTCTCATCGTGATTTTCTGAGGCGAGTTTGCGTCGCCGACAAGCAACGTGCCTTCCGGCCCATCGAAAGCAACTCCGACGACTTTCGACTGCCCCTTCGAATCCATCGCGATCGCGCGGTCGTTTGCATCCACCGCTTCGATTTTGAAAATAAAGTTTCCGCTCTTTACCGGCATCCCGTTCGTCTTTGCGCCGTCCCACACGAAAGTTTGGGCGCCGGCCTTATATTCTCCGAGGTCTTTTTCGAGAATAGTTTCGCCTTGCTCACTGACGATTTTAATTTTCGTCGATTTCGCGTCGCGTGCGAGTCCGAAGCCTAGCGAACTGGTTTCATTTTCATTATGGGTGAAGCGTTCGCGGTCGATCGTTACTGTTTTTCCAATGAGATTGGTCATCGCCAGCCGCTCGAGTGGCTGATTGCTATTGGCCATCTTTCCGACTGAACTATTTAAATTTTGGAGCTGCTCGACGCTGGCAAACTGCGCCATCTGAGTCGCCATCTCTTCTGCTTTGAACGGACTGGTTGGATCCTGATTTTTCATCTGCGTGATCATGATCTTCAGGAAGTCGTCCTTACCCAGCGTCTTTTTGATCTCGCGGGGTTTGTCGGGCTTCGCGCCGTATTTCGTTTGAATCTGTTTCCAAAGGTCGCCAAAATGGGCGTCAGTCTGCGCATCTTTTGAATCTTTTGCCTGATTCAGCACGCCTTCGGAACCACCCGGTGACGCGAGAGGTTCCTGAGCTTGAACGGCAGATTTTCCCGTTAATGCCTGAGGTCCTTTTGTATTCATGCCGCTAATACCTTGCATCCTGCGCTCCGTCTCATCGAATCATTCGGTGGAAGTGGGTGGAGGAGAGAGCGAAGTTCGCCCTCTCCTTCCCAATATTCTATTCAATCAAGCCATGACGTCTAAGCGGCTCTCTGAAGCTGCAGCTCGACTTCTCGCTGCATTCCCTGCCGCCATTGCGGCCATCCGAGATGAAGTAGCCGATGCCGCGTTTGAGCGCCCACCATTCCAACTCGAGCCGGATGACGAATCGTCACCCGAACGATTTCCGGAACGGTCACCTTGGCCTGACGAAAGATCGAATCCGGCTCCGTGATTCGGCGCCTGATTCTGCGAATTCGAACCGAGGTCCGTCTGCGCGGTATTCGTCGGAGCCATGGTCACGTCGACTTGACCGAGCACCAAACTCTGAGACGCGAGAGAATCCCGAAGAGCGCCGAGGCTTTCTTCGATGATTTTCTTCGCGCCCGATTCGGATGCTTGGACCTTCAAGCCCACGTCTTTTCCATTCGTCGAGACGTGAATCATCAGTTCACCCAGATTCGCTGGGTTCATTCTGATTTTCATTTCGCCGCCACCTTGGGGAGCTAGGTTTGAGATGCTGGCCGCCATGTTGCGAACAGACTCACTCGTGAGTCGATCCCTCATCATCGAACCAGGCACCACATGACCCGTCACCACCTGAGGAGGAACGCCGACTGCGCCTTCACGACCTCGAACTACGGCTGCGAGCGGCGTTGCTCCCATGAAGGAGTCCGTCGTCCCGAGATTCGGTTCGTCTTTCGCGAGTCTCATTCCGCCTTCCAGATGGACTTCGGGTGAACGTCCGCCGGTAATCACCTGAAGGTCAGGTTTCACACCGGTGACCGCTGCACCTTTTACTCCGGCTGGCGCCTTCGCCACTCCACTGAGCGCGGATGCGAGTTCATCAGCTGATGCACCGGACGAGTCCCCAGGTGACTGGCCAAATCCGCCTGCCATCTGTTTTCCTCCTCCATCCGCTCCTACTGCCGCGACTTTAGCCCCTTGAAGTGCAGCTAAAAACTCTGCTCCTCCGAGACCACTCATCGCGCTTTTGGGTTCAGTGGGTGCGGCTTCGGTTTTTACGGAGTCGATCTGAGCTCCAAGCTCTCCTAAAAGTGCTTGTAAACTCGCATCGACTTCGACTCCCGCTTTACCTGCAGTCTGTTTAAGCTTGGATTCATCCCCTCCCTCGGCCGAGTCTTGAACGAGCTTCTTTAGAGACTCGAGATTCAAATTCAGCTTCTCTCCGGGAACCGCTTGGGCATTCATTTCTTCGGCAGACGGCATTTTATCCGCGCCAAAGACCCATTTTGAGTTCCACGGTTGATCGGGTCCAGCGACTAATCCTCCGGTCATCTTGCCGGAAGCACTTTGTTCTGCCTGAGCCTTAAACAGTGCTGCGATGGTCGGAGTCGGGGCACCCCCGCTTTCCGCCTTTGCAGCATTCTTCGTCGATAGCTCTACCTTTGCGGACACCTGCTCATTTAATTTCTGCAGCAGTTCCTTATCCGGTCCCGGAACCGTTTTCGGATTTTGGGCAAGGGTTGCAATCAGAGCTCCGTCGAACGAAGTTTCGTCCGCAGATTTCTTCTTTGCATTTTTGATCCCTGGCTTACTTTCCGAGAGCGGGTTCTGGTTGTCGGCTACCGACACCATCATTGCGTTGTTGTTGTTTGCGATTTCCATTTTCTTCACCTCCCTTCACGCTTGTGCTGGTCCCTGCGGCGCCGATCGACGCCGGATTTCTCGTATCGCTACGTTTCGCCCGGACCACTCCGGCGAGTTTTTCCGTGAGAGGAGCCGACTTCGTCGGATCCATCGCGGCAAGAATTTTTCCTAATTTAGCCGATGAAAGACGGCTCATCGCTTCGACCGCAAGTCGGTCATCGACAGCCGATACGATCGCCGAGGCTGCCTTCGGACTCATCGATTCGAAAGTCTCTACCAACTTCGTAATTTTTTCTTCGTTCTTCGAATCGCCGAGCGCTTGGGTCTGTTTAATTTCTTCCTTCGCTTGATCAAGCTTCTTTAATTCTTCCTGAACGGCGCTTTCTTTTGCGGCAATTTCACTTTCACGACGTTTGAGCTCCTGCTCGCGCTTTGCCAAGTCACGCTTCAGATCTTGCAAGTCCTGAATCGATGCTTCGCCGGTGAGACAACCCGTACTTTTCTTAGCCACTGGCGCGGCAGGTTTTGCTTCAGGATCAGCCTTTGCTTCCGCGGACCCGTCCAACTTCGTCTCCGAACTGGGCTTCGTCTGCGAAGCGGACTCTTCGGCGAGCGATTCTGGCGCCTCACTGGTGAGGGTGGTCACAAATAAGCTAGCGGCTCCGATGAGTGCGACCATTAAAAAAATTGTTCGGTAATCGAAGCGGACGCGTTTCAAATTCATCATGCGCTCTCGCTCCACTCAGACTCTTCTTCTTCGGCGATTCGAGTCGACCGAGAGACGTAAATCTCTTCCATGTCTTTTTGCTCTTGCTTGCGGAGGGCGATCTTAAATTCATTAAAATCTTTTTCACGCAAAGTATCGATCGCTTTCACCGCGCGCTTCGCAAGAAGCACTTCTTTTAAAGCCTTATCAACGAATTTTCGCGCTCTGAAGAGCGCCTGGTCTGATGCGACCATTCGTTGCTTATTTCCGACGATGAATTCTGTTTCCAATTGGTAAGCAAGCACCGGCTGAGCGGTGCTGGCTAGGGCATCTCGACGAAGAAGTGCGGCGTTCGTATCATCATAGAGCGCTTGGCGAGCAGCCAGCGCATCCTGATATTTTGCTTGCGCGGTCGCAAGTGCGCGCAAGCATTCTTGCTCTTTTGCGCTCCTGACTCTTTCTACGGCCGCTAGGCGAAATCGAAACTTCTTTTTCATCCCACTCGCATTCTGCCCCTCAGGACTTCCCTAGATTCTACCGATATGGTGCGAGACCTCTAGACTGAATGTTTTGCCCAGGCGAATCCAGGATAGCGTCAGAAAATCACCTGCGTGCCGGAGTCATACTTTCGGCCACGCGAACGATGGCGTGCATCTGAGCTAAGGTTTCATCCATGCTGCCGCTTTCTTCGACTTTTTGACGAAGGAAAGCTTGAATGCGATCATTCACGCCGATGGCTTGATCGATCTTCGGATTGGAGCCTTTCGCGTATGCGCCGATATTAATGAGGTCTTCCGCGCTCGCGTAGAGGGCCATCCACTCTTTCATGCGTCCGGCCCAGTCTTGCTGGTTTTCACCGGTCACCGACCGAAAAACCCGCGAAGCCGAAGCCAGCACATCAATGGCGGGAAAATGATTCCGTTGCGCGATTTTCCGGGAGAGCACGATGTGTCCATCGAGGATCGATCTCGCAGAATCTGCGATCGGATCGTCCATGTCATCCCCCTCCACGAGCACCGTGTAGAGACCGGTGATCGAACCACCACCGACGCCCGTGCCTGCCCTCTCTAAGAGCTTCGGCAACATCGCAAACACGGATGGAGGATAACCTTTGGTTGCTGGGGGTTCGCCTAAAGAGAGTCCAATTTCCCTCTGTGCCATACAAAAGCGAGTGACCGAATCCATGAGGAGAAGAACGTCCTTGGTTTGGTCTCTGAAATATTCCGCAATGCTGGAAGCTAAGACCGCTCCTCGCATGCGCAAGAGCGGACTCTTGTCTGAGGTTGCAACGATGACCACCGAACGGGCGAGGCCTTCAGGACCCAAGTCACGCTCGATGAATTCTCTTACCTCTCGGCCGCGTTCTCCGATGAGGGCAATCACATTCACGTCAGCGCTCGTCTGACGAGCCATCATTCCGAGAAGGACCGATTTACCGACGCCGGAACCCGCCATGATTCCCACTCGCTGCCCCCGTCCGATGGTGAGAAGTCCGTTTAAAGCGCGGACCCCGAGATCGAGTGGTTCCGTAATGACTTCGCGCTCGAGTGGATGGCTCGGCATTTCATAAAGCGGTTTCATGATCGAGCTTTCGTCAGAGGCCCAATCAATCGGACCCTTCCCATCCATCGGCTCGCCGGTTGCGTCGAGCACGCGACCGAGCATCGCTCGGCCGACTCTGAAAACTGCCGAAGACTTCTTCAAAATGACCGTCGAATCGTTACTCACGCCCCGTGCTTCACCGAACGGCATGAGCACCACCCGCTTATCACGGAAACCGATCACTTCCGCATCGACACCTGGAAGCTCGCCGCTCTCTTCATTCAATCGCAGGGGTCGAGATAAATCACCGTGGGTGGTTAAAATGCGACAAATACTTCCAACCGAAGCGCCCGGAAGCACCGCTTCGAATACCATTCCGATCGACTTCACCACCTTGCCCGCAACTCGGTAAGGGGGGTGGTTCGAAAGGCGATCAAACAGAACCGGAATTTCTTCTCGAGAAAAAAGTGGTTTCACTCGGTGTATGCCTCGGAAGTCGCAGTGGAGCGGGCCGCCTGGGACGCTTCTAGGGCCGCCATGACCACGTCACGCAGAGAGCCAAGCTGAGTGGCCAATGTCGCATCGATGCGATTGAAATCCGTCTCAATGACCACATCATGGGCATTGAGTGAAGACGAAGATTCGATCGAAATATTTTTAAGTCCAGGATGCTTTTTTTCAAGATCCGGAAGCAAACTATAGAGGACTTCAAGCTGGTCGGCATTCGCTACCAACTTGAGTTGCTCTTTCACTCCCACGCGTTCGACCACTGAGCGAACCACGCGCCCCAGGTATTCGGGGTCGAGTTCGATTTCTTTCTCGATAATTGCGCCGGTAATCCGATGAACCAGTTCGACTAAAAACCGTTCATTGGCGAGGTAAACTTCCATTTTAGCGTTTTCGAAGCCTGCGATGAGTCGGTCGACTTTCGCGAGCTTTACATCAGCCTGGCTTGAAAAGCTCTCCTGCGCCTCGCTCTCCCCTTTAGCAAAACCGTCCGCATAACCTTTCGCTTCGGCCGTCGCTTCGACCTGGCTCCGGAGCTCGCGCAGCCGAAGTTCGACGCGCGCTTCGATCTCATGATTTGCTTCTTCATCGACGGCTAAAAGATCACGCATGGCCGGATCCACATGAAAACGGCGGTCTTTCCGCGGCGCATCCTCATCTACTTTCGCCTTCAGGGTACCCTTGGGTCTCGAGCCCAGGATCGGAGTTCGAAACACTCCCGCCGGTCGATCTTGCAAATTCGTCGGAGAGAAGTCACGGACTTCCAATTTCGAATCCTGATCTAATTTAACGATTTTCTTATCGGAACTTTCCATCATTTAAACCAGCGCATCTTCGCCGCCGCCGCGAGCGATCATGATTTTACCTTCACCCTCGAGGCGCTTAGCTACGTTGATGATCTCTTGCTGTGCTTTCTCGACATCGGAGAGTTTCACCGGGCCCATGGATTCCAGGTCCTCTTTCAAGAGATCTGCAGCACGTTTCGAGATATTTTTGAAAATCTTTTCCTTGATCTCGTCCGGAGCAGTCTTCAGAGCCATCACGAGTTTGTCGTTCGGAACTTCTTTCAACAGTGTTTGCATTCCACGGTCGTCGATGTAGATGATATCTTCGAATACGAACATGAGTTTTCGAATCTCTTCCGCAAGCTGAGGATCTTTTTCTTCGACCCGCGCCATGATGTTTTGTTCGGACTGCTTGTCCATGACGTTCAACATATCCGCAATCGGCTGAATTCCACCCAACTGCTGCGTATCGATGGAACCAAGCGTCGCCAATTCCTGTTTGAGCACTTCGTCGACTTGCGCGATGAGAGAAGGCGAAATGAAATCGATGTTCGCGATTCGCAGAACAACTTCGGTCTGAATGGCTTCGGGAAGCCGCTTGATGACATCCACCTTTTTGTTTCCATCGAGGTGAGCCAGAATCAACGCGATCGTTTGAGGATGTTCGTTGATCAAGAAGTTTGAAAGCGTTCGTGAATCCACGAGCTCCAGGGCTTCCAATGTCCGACTTCCTTCAACCACGGAGAGTTGGCCGAGCACAGTTTTCGCGCGCTCCTCACCCAGGGTCTGGAGAACGAAATCACGTCCGGCAGCATGCCCGAAGATCAGATTATTTTCCTCGGAGAGTTCAGAGTAAAACTCTTCAAGCACGTCACGCACTACCGTGATCGGCACCCGCGTGACTTGGCCCATTGCCGTGACTAAGCGTTTCACGTCATTGTCCTTCATCTTTTTAAAGATTTGGGAAGTGACCTGATTACCGAGAACGTTCAGCAGCACGGCTGCTTTTTCGATCCCAT
>JACMQW010000030.1 GCA_014376785.1 Oligoflexia bacterium | reverse complement strand
TTCCCAATTGAGAATCCATCGTATTAGCGCCTGCCGTCATCTCTACCCCCGAAAAACTGAAGAATGGTTATGGACCGGGGAAAGAACTACGTCAGAGGTTTCGAGATTGCACGAAATTAGGCTAGCCGCACAGAGTCAGAACTGGGCTCTGAGAACTATTTTTTCAGCTGAGCACTGTCGAGAAAGTAACCCACCCAATACAGGTTCTCGAGTGAGCTTGCCGCCACGTCGATCGGTTTCGCTCCGCCGAAATCGGTATGGGCAGTAAAGAGCCATTTTACCTGATCTTCCGTCTCCGGGTGCATTTGCGTGAGGCGACGATAAATAGAAATCAATGGCACTGCCGAATCGAGTCCGGGAGGGATGGTTCCCGAAAAAGCTCGATTGGTTTCGTTCGGAACGATCCACGCTTCCAGCAGCGGAGGATCGACTCGAAGAATCGCGCAAAGCTGGTCGATGGAGAGCGCCCAGTCGAGCTGAATGCGCCGAAGCCACTCCGGAATCGACCTCTCTTCATTCAGTGAAGCGGACTCGCTCATCGATGCTTCACTTATCTTTAATGCGAACGCGAACTTTGTATTTTGCATTCGATTTGTAGGTGTAAATTCCGGAACCGACTCCCGAAGTATCGTCTTTACTGAAAGTAGCGGAACCACAAGAAGCAATGAGGACCTGACCGTCCTTATTGTTCTCCTTCATTTCCTTTTTCCAATCTTTGCAAGCTTCCTTCCAGCTCGCGTAGGCTTCTTTCGTTCCCGCGGTCGGATCTCCGGTCACTTCTTCTTCACCCGAAATGATTTCGTAATCGGGATGGATGCGTGCATTTTTCTTCGTTTCGATCAGCACGGAGGAATCGCCGCCATCGTTTGAAACCTTCTGAATGATTTTGGTTCCATCCTCAGCGAGCGCAACCGCGCCGGAGAAAATAAAAGAAAGCGACGTCACCAGAAGTCCCGAAAAAACTAAAAATTTCATGGACTGATTCCATCCGAGGGCCCATCGAATGTCAATCCGGCTTTCCAGTGGTTAAACCGCAAAAGCATCAGAAGGCCCGGCAGAGAAAGGGCAGCGGCAATCAGGTAATAATTTTCCCACCCCACGGCTTGTTGGAGGTAGCCAGTCGGCGCCGATAAAATTTTTACAGGAACTGCCATGAGGGACGTCAGCAGCGCATACTGGGTCGCTGTGAAGCGTTGATTGCAGAGCGACATGATGAAGGCCATGTAGGCAGCGGTGGCCATCCCACTCGCAAGGTTTTCGCCACCAATCGTAAAAATCAGAGCGAGCCGATTATTTCCAACTCGCGCCATCATGTAGAAGAGCAGCGTGGAGACGCCTTGCAGAATTCCAAAGAGCATCAGAGCGCGCCTGATCCCGAGGCGCGGAATCAACGCCCCTCCCAGTAGCGCTCCGACGATGGTGGCGATCAGTCCGAAAACTTTCGTGACCGCTCCGATATCGGTTTTCGTGAATCCCATATCGAGAAAAAATTTCGTCATGAGCGCGGTGGCGATCACGACATCGAGTTTATAAAAAAGAATGAAGAGAACGACTTCAAACACTCCGCGACGACCGAAAAATTCTTTCAACGGAGCCCACACCGCTTCCGAGAGGGTTCGTGGAGCACGCTCGATCATCGGTTCCGGTCCCAGAAAAGTTCCGATGATTCCCACTCCGACGGTGAGCGCCATAAAAAGGTAGACGACTTTCCATGGATAATGATCTGCCAAAATGAGTGCAGCGGCCCCTGACACCAACATGGCCAGGCGATATCCCATCGTATAAACGCCTGCTCCCGCTCCATACTCTGCTACCGGAAGTGCTTCCGTCCGGTAGGCATCGATCACGATGTCTTGGGAAGAAGAGAAGAATGCGACGAACACCGCGAGGACTGCCATCGAAGTGAGACCCTGAACCGGACTCGTCAAAGCCATGCCGGCAATCGCACACGCCAGCAAGAGCTGAGTCACCAGCATCCATCCGCGCCTGCGGCCGAGGATCGGAGGAAAGTAGCGGTCCATGAAAGGCGCCCAAATAAATTTCCAGTTGTACGGGATTCCGACCAGTGCAAAGAGGCCGATCGTCTTAATATCGACGTGTTCAGTGGCGAGCCATGCCTGCAGCGTTCCGGCGGTTAACGCATACGGAATACCCGACGAAAACCCTAATAAAAGCATGACCAGCATGCGGCGTGACACGAAGATCTGAAGGATTGATTTCATCTTAAGGCTAAAGTTACCATGTTCGGCGAGGCAGAAACCACTGCTCGCTTCTCTAACCTCTCACGAGTTTTTCAAATGAACCCAACAGATAAAAAACGTGCACCCTTGAGCGCAGATATTAAAGCACTCCAACCCAAACTTCGAGACGTGCTCGGAACGTTAGAGGCGAATCCCGAATGGTATGCCTCCGTCTATTTCGAAAGAAAATCGAACCAAACTTTCGCCGCGAACTTAAAGCAGACCCAACTCTCAGACTCCACTTCATCCGGGGTTGTGATGAGAATTTACGACGGGCACACCCTTTACGAACAGGCCACTGACCAAACAGAGCTGGCCGCTTTACTAAAAGAAGCAAAAGAATTAGTCGCCCGAGTGAAAAGAGCCGCCGGTGAAAGCACCGGAACTCCGATGCGTCCCTACCAAGCAGTGAATTGGAAGGAACGACTTAAAGAGAATGAAGTCCCCCTCGATCCGGAACTCCTCGCCCAAATACCGGCGGATGTGCGAGCGGAAACGCCGGTGCATTTCGGGATCGCATTTGAAGAAGATCCTACGACTCGTACGACGGAAAATAGACTCACGGGTTTGAAAGCTCTGGTTGGGCGGGTGCAGGCGCTCGCCCCGGCTTGCGGGTTTGCGGAAAAGGACCTGACGTACTTAATGGCGCGCGAAGGACTTGGGGTCGAAGAGTCACTTTTTATCGACCGTGAATCCAATTTATCACAAACCCTCTACCGAGTTTCGCTCACTCTGATTTTGATGAGTGGGGCAGAACGTTCTGCGAATCGATTTGGAGGGCTCGGAGGAACCGAAGCCATCACGGTATCTGATGAAAAAATCACCGAGATGTTAAAAGACCTGCACGCGATGAAGAATGCGGACCGTCTGAAACCTGGAAAATACACTCTGCTTCTGGGCCCCGCCCTCGCAGGCGTCCTAGCCCACGAAGCTTTCGGCCATTCCCAAGAAGCCGACACCTGTGCCCGAGGGAGATCAAAAGCTTGGGAGCTCCATAACGAAGGTGCACGGGTCGGGAATGACCTCGCAACTATTTTGAATAGTCCAGCCGTCTACCGAAATGCGACGGAAAAGTCAGCCGCTTGGGGCTCTTACTTCTTCGATGAGGAAGGTTGGCTTGCGCGCGAACAGATCATTCTCGATGCAGGAACCCTCATGCCTCCGATGACGAATTTAACATCGGCCCTCCGGCTGGGGATTCCGCGGTCATCGAATGGAAAGCGTGAAAGCTGGCAGAATGGCGTCTACACTCGCCAGACGAATACTTATTTCAGTGCCGGGGATAAAACATACGACGAACTTTTAGGTATGATCGACTACGGATTCGTTGGCTTGAATGCAGCCGGTGGCATGGAAGATCCCAAAGGAATGGGAATCCAAGTCGGCGTGCAGTATTTAAAAGAAGTAAAAAACGGAAAATTCACGGGCCGAGTGGTGAAGGGCCCCGCCGGCGGAGACATCCAGCTCACCGGCTACGTTCCCGATGTTTTGAATTCCATCATCGCAAAGTCTAAAATCGAGGCGCATAGCGAAGCAGCCGATACGGCCACCCATCCTTTTAATGATTGCGGCGGATGCGGAAAATACCACAAAGAAATCGTATACGCCGGATGCGGTGGACCCTATATGCTACTGAAGGATCAAATCCTCGGATAAAATCATGATCACCTCGCCTCGTTGGACACTCGAACAATTAAAAAACGAACTCCGCTCACGCTCGGAAGTGAAGGGCTGGATCGTCACGCAAGAAAATCTTCATCGCCGCGAACGTTACCTTCTTCTCGATCAGGGAAAACTCTCCGTCGATCAAGACCGCGAAGTCAATTCCCAGTCGGTCGAAGTGCGACTTTTCGTCCACACCGGAAAGACCGGTCGCCAGGGCGAAATTTCTAAGAAGTTTGTTTCAGAAAAACCACTGAATGAACAAATCGAATCTTCCATCGCCGCCGCGAAGGAAACGGACTACGAAGCTTGGGACCTTCCCTCCGACCTTCCTAAAGATCCTCCCGAAGTAAAATCCTGCGACCCTTTCATGGCCGAGGATCTCGCGGGTGCTCTGGAAAGTGCTACCCAGGAAGTTTCGAAAGCCGTCGCGCTGCCGAGAAAAACCGATTTCAACTCCTCCGAACTCTTCATGAGTATTCACGACCGTGAAGTTCACCTCTCAAATGGGCTGACCCAGCGCTCGAAGCAGAGTCGCATGTATGTCGAAGCCGCCTACTCCTACTCAAAAAGCGGTCGCAGTGACGAGTACCTGCACACTGCTTGGACCATTAGCCCGGCAGATATTTCTATCGAACATCTTTTTCAGGAGGCGAGTGATCGCGCGGAAATTTCTCTGCAGACGAAAAAACCGAACACCGGAAAATATTCCGTTATCCTTGATGCCGATGTTTTGGCGAAGCTCTTTAACTCCACGACGTTCTTACTTTCCGCTCGAAATGAATATTTAGATCTCCCCCATAAAAACCCTGGAGATGACTTTATTCCTGGAGCAACGGGGGACCTCTTAACTCTGACCCTGGATCCTTCACTCGATTTCGGTGCGGTCACCGTTTCAGTGGCGGATCAGGGAATCGTGCAGAAACCGTTAGTACTCGTCGATAAGAACATCGTGGTCACTACTGCCATCGACGCTCAACATGGGAAGTACTTGAAGAAAAAACCAGGTACCTACCGTGGGAACGTCGTATTAGAAGCAGGAGCAATGGATCACGCCCAAATGATTCAATCCGCTCCGAAGGTACTCGAAATCCTGCAGTTCTCTGGCCTGTTTATCCAAGAGACCACCGGAACGTTCAGTTCAGAAATCAGGCTCGCAAGACTTCATGATCACGCGACCGGGACCGTTTCGATCATCAAAGGCGGATCACTTTCGGGGTCTATCTCCGATAATTTCAAATTCGCACGTTTTTCAAAAAATCGAGTGAAACGCAGCGAGTTTGATTACGGTGTGGCCACGGGATATTTCGGACCCGAATATGCGCTGCTTACGGATGTCTCGGTGGTCGGTTAGAATTGCAAATCGTCGGGGGAGACGGTAACTCGGAAGTATGAAAACTTTTCTGATTCTCTGCGCCCTCGCTACCCTGGGAACTGCCTCCGCTTCAACGAAAGACTTCGGAGTCTACGGAGGGCTCAATGCCGCCACGATTCACTCACCTGCTTCGAATCTTTCTGCGACGGGTGGATTACTCATCGGAGCACAAACATTTCTTCCGCTGAATGAGACTCTCGAATTTACACCTTCCCTGCAACTGGCCCAAAGGGGCTTCAGTGTGGATAACGTTTCCGTTGTGGGCTCTCCTTTCACGGTCGATGTCCACTACCACGCCACCTTTCTGGAACTGCCTTTACTCTTCCGCGCGAAAGTCCCCGTCGGAACTTTAGATTCCTATCTTACCGCTGGGCCCAACTTCGGACTGAAACTTGGATCGAGCTGCTCGATTCGTGGCGGATATCAGTGCACGGTCTTAAACGACGAGTCGGTGAAATCCACACTTTTCGGAATAGAACTTGGATTCGGCTCCGATTTCATCCTCTCAAACACAAACGAGGTCGGATTCGAAGTTCGCTATCATCTAGGATTCACCCAATTCGCAAAGGATACCGAAGGAAAGAACCGCGGATTAGCGCTGCTCTTCCACTTCAATTTTTAGAGCCCCATTTTATAGTGTCGTCCGGAGGTCCGCTCGACCGCTTTCACTCTGTTTTTCATCTCGGGTGAGTGCTCGAGGAGAACTACCGTAGGCGCGTAGTCGAGGGCCTCGACTTCTTCGAAATCTGCATAAGTCACGATAATGATCTGGTCGTCGGGAGACACCAGCCGAGCGGCTGCTCCGTTTACGCAAATCTGTCCGGGCTTACCGATAATAACGTAAGTCGCGAACCGATTCCCATTCGTCACGTTATAGATTTCGACGCGTTCGTTTGGGAAAAACTTCGCTGCTTCACAGAGCGCCGGATCGATCGCAATGGAGCCTTCGTAATGAAGGTCCGCTTCAGTAACCATCGCGCGGTGAATTTTCGACTTCATAAGGGTGATTCGCATTTTTTTCCTTAATTCCCGAAATCGGGATTCATTTTTAACGCTTCAAAGAGTCCCAAGAGAACGAGGTCAGGGAGATCCGCATCAAAGAATTTTTCTCTTTCAAAAAGTCGTGAAAAGCCGCCCGTTCCAATTAAAAGAGGTTTTCTCCCTTCGAATACTTCGTGAGAGATCCGCTGAACAATTTCTTTCATCGCTCCCAAGTGGCCGAAGTAAAGACCCGCCTGGATACTCTCTATCGTCGCTTTTCCGAGAGCCGCCTCCGGCGCCACAATTTCGACCGACGGCAGTTTCGCTGTCTTCGATTCGAGGGCTTCCATGGAGATGCGAAGTCCCGCGATGATCGAACCTCCCAAATATTCACGCTCCAGAGTTAAAGCGCAAAACGTAGTTGCCGTTCCGAGATCGATGATCACGATGTCTCGGTTCGGATAGCGAGCCACTGCCCCAATGGAATTTGCGATGCGATCCGCTCCGACCTCCAGCGGGTTTTTGTAGCGAATTTTCAAACCCGTCTTCACGCCCGCTTTTAATACAAAAGGAACTTTTCCAAAATACTTTTGACAGGCTCCGGTGAGAGAATGCATCACGTTTGGAACGACCGTGCAGATCGCGATCTGGGATATCTTTTCAGGAGCGAACCCATTCTCGCGAAGGACATCTCGCAGGAATAGCCCATATTCGTCAGAACTTGATCCGCCAGTCGACGTTTTCCGGAATCGAAAGCGGATTTTAGGTCCTTCCGAAGTCTCATCGATGATTCCACCAAAGATCTGACTATTACCCACATCGAGTGCTAAGATCATTTTGTTTTTTCTCCCACTTCACCACGAATGATCCGATTGACTTGTTCGCATAGCTCAGACTTCGTGGCGAATACTGAGGACTTCTCAAAGCGGCCAGTCTTTTTTGAGAAAATAATTCCGCCATGCCGATCGCTTCCCCGCTCGACCGCTGATGCCACATTCGTCACCACATAATCACTTGAATAGGTTTCTAACTCGCGACCCTCCACTGGATGGGTTGAAAGTTTGAACGAAAGGATTTTAATTTTAGGATTTGCGCTGTAGTTCCGAACTCGCTCGAGAATTTTTGGATTGGGCGTGAGGTGTAAAATCATCCCCTCCTGTGATTGAATTTTCGATTCGCGGTCTAATGGCTTTCCCGAGACGCTGAGCACTTGTTCTACCGAGTAGTCCGACACCGCTGCAGAGTGAATGAACCATTCAACGTCCGAATTTTTCAATGCGCTCTTCACGGCGAGGTCTAAATCATCAAACGTTCTAAAGAGTACAACCTCGACTTCTGGATCAAGAAGGGACCGGAAAGGTGATCCTTCCGCTAACAAAAGAGTCACCGGATTCCCGTTCCGTGAGAGCTGATTTGCAATTCGGATTCCCGTTTCGCCCGTCGAGACATTCGTCAGCACCCGGACGGGATCGATTTCCTCGACCGTCCCTCCTGCACTGATCACAACCCGATTCTTCTCGCCAACCATTCGCGTAGCTATGCCCTGTTTAAGAAAATCGGCCACACGAGAAAGCAGGGCTTCCGGTTCGACGAGTCTTCCGCTGCCGACTTCTCCACACGCCATCCTACCCGAATCGGGGTCCAAGATTTCCACACCCCATGCTCGAAGTTTCTGAACGGAGTCCGAAACGGCTGGATGACCGTACATCGAAGGATTCATCGCCGGCGCGACCCAGTACGGGCTTTTAAAATCATGCGCGAGAAAGAGCGTTCCCGTTAAATCATCCGCTCTGCCAGCGGCGAGTTTAGTCAGAGTATTCGCACTTGCGGGATAAACGATCGTAAGATCCGCCCATCTCGCGAGATCGATGTGGGCCATCGCGTCTCCCGGCGCAAATGTACTAGAATAAACTCTTTCCCGCGTGATTCCCTCGAAAGTCGCCGCGCCCACGAACTCCCTTGCGCCATCGGACAGGACAACTCGAACGTCATAGCCGGCTTGGACCGCCTTCGATGCGAAAGCTGCCGCCTTGAAAGCGGCGATTGAACCCGAAACTTTTAAGAGGATTTTTTTCATACTCGCACTCCCACCACGACATTATCGATGAGTCGAACTTCTCCTAAATAAGCGGCGACGAATCGACGCAGCTCTCCATCTTTCGACCTTCGGTCTTCGAGGTAATCGATCTTAAAACCGGCATTCTCAATTTTGATTCTTGCTTGATTTAAATCACTGGCGCCCGTTAGTGCGGCATGCAGCAGGGGCGCGATTTTTCTCTCCGCAGGAGTCAGCCTTAAGTTGCGTGAGCTCATTGCCAACCCATCTTCTTCACGCACCGTAGGACAACCAACAATAGCCGTGGGGAGGAAAAAAGCTTCCGCCATGCCGCGAATCAGGGTTAATTGCTGAAAATCCTTCTCCCCGAAATAGGCCCGATCTGCGCCCGCAAGATTCAATAATTTCAGGACCACCGTCAGCATTCCTTCGAAATGACCGGGACGACTGGCTCCGCAGAGTTCTTTTGAGAACTCCTTTTCGCTGACTTGATAGCGGTAGGTATCCGGATACATTTCCTCCGAATCGCGCGGAATAAAAACGGCGTCCACCCCCGTTGCTTCCGCGAGCCGAACATCGGCTTCGAGCGTTTTGGGATATTTTTCTAAATCGGAAGCCTGATTGAACTGGGTCGGATTAACGAAGAGGGTTAGAACCACGAAATCATTTTCGATACGCGCTCTCTTGAGCAAGCTTCGGTGGCCTTCGTGAAGGGCGCCCATCGTCGGTACGATTCCTACGCTCGTTCCCCCGGTGACGCCGAGATAAGCTGCTTTCGCATTGAGCTTTACGCGCCAAGCTTGGAAAGCTTTGGTCGTTTCTAAAATTTTCATCCGTAACTCTCCTCTTTTGAGGGGTAGTTTCCGTTTCGCACATCGGCGGCAAAACGCTCGAACGCGTTTCCGATGAGTGCGGCGCCATCTAAATAGTGGCGAAGAAATTTCGGTTTAAAAGAAGGATTAAAGCCGAGTAAATCCTGCAGCACGAGAACTTGCCCATCCACTGCTTCACCCGCGCCGATACCGATCACGGGAATCTTTAAAGTCGACGTGATTTCCGCCGCGATGTCGCTCGGAACGCATTCAAGCACGATCGAAAATGCTCCGAGTGCTTCGAACGAGCGAGCTTCCACGAGCAGATTCGCTTTTTCGTCCTCGGTTTTCGCTTGAACTTTCATTCCGCCAAAAGCGTTCACGAACTGCGGAGTGAGTCCGAGGTGGCCCATCACCGGTATTCCCGATGCGGTCACGTGGCCAACGATTTCCTCATTCCCACGAATTCCCTCGATCTTCACTGCATGAGCCCCCGCTTTCACGAGCCGCTCCATCGACTCCATTGCGTGCTCGAGCCCTCGACGCACAGTCAGAAAGGGCACATCACCCACGATGAATTTTCCCGGAGCCCCGCGTGCTACCGCGGAAACGTGGGCCGCAATCATTTCGACGTTTGCCTGGATGGTCGAATCATAACCATGCATCGTCATCGCGCAGGAATCCCCCACGAGGAGAAGATCGATCGAGCTCTCATTTAAAAGGCGCGCGAAGCTCGAATCATAACAGGTGAGCATCACTATTTTTTCACCTGATAATTTACGCCGTTTGAAATCAGGAACCGTCATTTTTTTCGGCACAGCAAGGGGGAGGTGACTAGACATGGTTTGAGTCCTCGGGATGATGAGAAAGCGTTTCACGAAAAAAAATTTCAAATGCTGCGTACAATCGACCGAGTGGAGAATCCTCAAGCACGCCTTTGTGTTTCACGATGGTTTCTCGGTCGCCTCTGATGAGTGGTCCCGTGAGGGAACCTTCGCCCTCCCGAAGGACATTCGCTAATGTCTGAAAGAGATAAGGTGCCAGGAGATGGTGAGAGATTCCGAGGTCCCGCTCGAAACGCGTGAAAACATCCGCCCAAAGCATTGCGGGGAAGTTTCCCGCCGAAGAAACCAGCGCATGGTACAGCGCTTTTTTCTCGGACGGAATCTGGACCGTACGGTTGGGGAGTCCGCCGAGAATCCATTCAGTTTCCACGCCATCGAAAAAATCTTCGACGATAAACGGAATGTCGCGGTAGAAGTTCGCGGGATAAAGCGAAGGTCCGAACGTCATGAGCGGATGGGCGCCTCGGGCAACGGGAGTCACCCAGGATCCCGATGCATGGAGCAATTGAGGAAGAAAATCTTCGGCCGACGGTTGAGAAAACTCCCTTACTCCTCCAAGCCACCGCTCGCCCACCGAGTCGATCGCCCGGTCAGAAACGAGAAACCAGACGTGGGTAAAATCAGTTCGCTGGAAAACTTCCCGGGTGAAAACTCGAGGGTGCAACCACGTCTCGTGATCGATGCCGAGATCGCGAAAATAGTGAGTGAAATGGCGAGAAAGCCGACCACTCCCGATCAGAAGGTGTTTTACCGGTCTACCGGCGTCACGAGGTACCTGTCGCATAGGATCAAGTCCGAACTGATTTTAAATATGCCTGAATGAAGAACTTGGCAAGGGCAGATCAAAACGGAATCTTTATCCGCTCGCCTCGCTGGAATCTGCCTAGCTTACGGCTGGCCTGCGCTTAGTGCTGAACGGAGCCCGCTGGGCTAGACGCGCCATTCGAAGCTTCTAATTTTGCATTCGGATCTGCTGCTTCGATCACATCGAAATCAAGCAGACTCTCACCTTCTTTTGCGCCAGCGGCGTTCACCCAAGAAAGGACAAATCGATGGGCACCAAACTGCAGCAAAGGAAATCCACCCAATCGGAAGACCGCTTTCACGCGCTTTTGCTCGGCCGGTACTTTTAATTCACCGTTTCCGATGAGGGCTTGTTTTCCATCGGGCGTGAGGATGTGAATAAAAATTCTTCCGTCGAAATGCTCAGAGATGAGCTTTTCCCATGCCATCGTTAACACCAGCGTCTGGACATGAATGGGTAGCTGCGGTGCCCGAATTTCATCGACCACATCAAAGACAGACAAACTACCCGTTTGCTGATCGACGGACGCAGAAAGACTCAAAGCGGAAAAAGCAGATTTCAGAGAAGATGCCATAGGCATTCATTCTATCCCGAAAATGATCGCTTAGGCGACCCGTTTTGGCTTTTTTCCAGACTTGGCTTGAACTTCCTCAAACATCATTCCGAAGAAGAGGCTCATGATTGAAAGTTCTTTCACGGTGAGCGTCGGAGAGGTTTTCCAAGTTTCTTCGATTCGGGCTGAAATGAATCGCCAGATCGGAGCAAAAGCGAAAGTCGGCTTGAGCTTCTCTTGAGATCTCGTAAATCGCTCCCGAAAATCGATTCGAGAATTCGCGAGCTCTTTCTCTGCAGAAATGAGCACCCGATGAAGCGTGGTCAATTGCGATGGGTCGAGTTCCCCGATCGCCTTAAGGAGCGTCGGACGAAGCAATGCCGCCGCCGACACAACATCTTCAATGTGGCCAAAAGTGATTTGTTTTTTTCCAGGGTTTTCCATGACGTCGTCTTCCATGAAGCGGCAGGATTGCCGATAGAGACCTATCGGTAATCCATAGTCTCGTCTTGAAGCGATTTCCGCAAGTAACTGGTATTACTCTGAATTCCGCTTGCGCCGAAAGAAGTCCGTCAAAATTTGACCGCACTGATGGGTCTCTTGGTAATCGACTATAAAACGATGATTCATCCGCTGATCAGCGTGTAACGGATAGCCGAGTGAAAGCGCGCCGCCTTTCGGATCTGCGGCACCGTAAACAACGCGTGAAATTCGAGCCTGCTGACAGGCCGCTAGGCACATCGGGCAAGGCTCAAGCGTCACATAGAGGGTGCATCCCAGAAGCCTCCAACTTTTTAATGATTCAGAACCTGCAACGAGAGCGTGAATCTCTGCATGGGATATCGGCGAAAGCGTTTTCTCGCGCTGGTTTCGACCTCTCGCCACGATGGTTTCATGATGAACGAGCACGGCACCGACGGGTACCTCCCCGTCTGCGCCCGCGAGCACCGCTTCGGCATACGCCTCGGATAAAAAGAAGGCATCTGAATCCGAATTCGGATCCATTTATTCTAACCCTAAGCGGTGGGCCTTCATCTCTGCCATGCGATTATTAAATTCTTCTGGAGTCATTTTACCGCGCGTATTTTGGAGAGAAGTGATTTTTCTGAGATGACCCGTCGCCGCTCGCATGATCCGACGTTGCATCTTATCGAGGCGATCAAATTTGATTCCGACCCCTTTTGGATGAGTGACGGAACTCTGACTGCGCCAAACAACGGTGCCGCCAATTTCTAATGCCTCACCAAAAAGAATAAATCTCGAAAGGATGCGTTCGTTTTGATTCATTTCCGTCCGGGTTTTGATGAAACATCCTCCCATGGAAAGATCGAGAATTTCGCCCTCATAACCACTGCCAACCCGCTCGACTTTCACCGGGACAGATAATTTATAGCGGGGATTGGTTTCCCACCACCGAATCCTCGGTAAAAAATAGGGAACCCTGATCTCTTTACCGAGTCTGAAAATTAAAAGAATGAGCAACCCGATCGAGACTAAAAAAGCGAGGAAGGGATTATTCGATTCAGAGTACCGCATCGCAATAAGGGCATTTGCGTAGGCGATGAAAAGCGAATTTACTAAAAAGACATTCCAAGCCCAGCGGGTCATTTCACGGAAACCATACCCGACTGCGATCCCGGTCAGAGCCAGGGCCCAATAGGTAAAGCTGAAGAAAATTTTCCCACTACGAACAGACGAAATATTAAAAAGGACCGCCGCATAAGCGAGGTAGGTTACGGGAAATGCTAGGTAAAGGTAGGCTATCGCCCTGAGAAATTTGGTGGTGTGTTCTTTCACGACTCGGCTCCGCGCTTACTCGATCTTGCCATACCTGTATCGGCGCGCAAAGCATCGTCCATGAGAAGATCTCGATTACGTCTAGCCAGAAGTTAGGTTAGAAAAACGGCATGAGCCAAGCCGGAATTCGCCTCCCTGTCCCGATGAATGAAACCATACGCCTCTATGCCCCCGACTCACCTGAGCGCGCCGGACTCAAGGCCCGACTCAGTGAAATGAGCAGCGCGACCGGGAAGAACCGACTTGAAATCCCGCTCATCATCGGTGGCAAGGAAGTCCGGACGGGAAATCTGCGCCAAGTGGTGATGCCGCACGCCCATGGCGAAGTGTTGGCAGAATTTCATGTCGCCGGGGCTCGGGAACTGGCCGCGGCCGCTGACGCTGCGCTGCGGGCGAAAGCGGACTGGGAAAATTTACCTTGGAATGAACGCGCCGCCATTTTCTTGAAAGCAGCGGATCTGCTAGCCGGACCTTGGCGCGATACTCTGAATGCAGCCACCATGCTCGGCCAATCGAAGAATGCCTATCAGGCGGAAATCGATGCTGCCTGCGAACTCATCGACTTTCTCCGCTTTAACGCCGCGTTTTATGAAAAAATCCAAGACGAACAGCCGATCTCTTCCGCAGGGGTGTGGAACCGAGTCGAGTGGCGGCCACTCGAGGGATTTGTCCTCGCAATCACCCCTTTCAACTTTACCGCGATCGCAGGAAATCTCCCCGCGGCTCCCGCGATGCTCGGAAACACCGTTGTATGGAAACCTTCCGACACCCAGATGCTTTCGGCCTACTACACGATGCAGCTCTTCATGGAAGCGGGGCTTCCTCCAGGAGTCATTAACCTCGTTGGTGCCGATGGGCCTCTCACCAGTCAGGTTCTTCTTGCTCATGCAAAGCTCGCAGGCGTGCACTTTACGGGATCCACGCCGACCTTCCATTCGATCTGGAGTTCCGTAGGTGCAAATATTTCAAATTACGAAACTTACCCACGCCTCGTGGGTGAAACCGGCGGAAAGGATTTTGTTTTTGCTCACCCCTCTGCCGATCCGGCCGCTTTAACGACTGCTCTCATTCGCGGATCATTTGAATATCAAGGCCAAAAATGTTCCGCGGCTTCGCGGGCATACATTTCCTCTTCAGTTTGGAGGAAAATAGAATCAGAACTCGTTTCCCAAACTCAGAAACTCACGGTCGGCGATGTTCGCGATTTCCGGAACTTTGTGAACGCGGTGATCGACAAGCGGTCTTTCGATCGGGTGAGCGGTGCACTCGAAGAGGCAAAACAGAGCTCAGATGTGAAGATCATTGCGGGTGGGACATTTGATTCGAAAGTCGGATATTTTATCCGCCCCAGTATTTTACTAGCGGCAGACCCTCATTACCGAACGATGAAAGAAGAATTATTCGGTCCCGTGCTCACTGCCTATGTCTATGAAGATTCGAAATGGGAGGAAACGCTTGCGATTTGTGATCGCACTTCTCCCTACGCGCTGACGGGCGCGATCTTCGCCCAAGACCGAAGTGCGGTATCACTGATGACGAAGCGGTTGGTAAATTCTGCGGGAAATTTCTATGTGAACGATAAGCCCACTGGGGCCGTCGTGGGACAACAGCCGTTTGGGGGAGCACGAGCGTCGGGCACGAACGATAAAGCCGGCAGCCCGTTGAATCTTTACCGTTGGCTTTCTCCGAGGACGATTAAAGAAACTTTTGTCCCACCGAAGAATTACCTCTACCCGTCTTTTCTCAAAGAATAACTATCGAACACAAATTCGTTCAGATCGGTAAATCGGTTCACTTATCCAGCCCGAGCTGGAGTGTAATGCAGGATTTGGCGGGCTTTGATTTTTTCATCCTCAGTTAACTGACGTGTTTTCTTCGAATCAATCGAAGCATCGCGCCACTGATGCCCGATGACTTCTTCAGGACGGTCAGGAGCTTTTGAAATCGTGCGAAGCGTTTTTTTTGCCCAGTGGTGACAATCGACGCTGTAACAAACAAAGTTTACGACTCGAACGTCGGACGTTTTGCTGACCCAAGTGAAATCCACGTCTTCGGATAGACCGAGTTCGAGCATGGCCGAGTTCACTCCAGCAACTCGATCTGGCTTCAAAACGAAAGTCTCCGTTTCGAGGTAGGCATCTTCAGGGGCACTCGCAGGAGCGCGTTTCGCGGTGGATGCGAACGCGGATCCGGCTGACAATCCAATCGCAAAACCACACAACAATCTGATGAGAAGTGTTTTCATTACCCTGATTATAGCGAGCGGCGTGCCACAAAATTCTTTACGATATCATAGCTCTCCACTCACCTAACCGACCGAAGATTCGACGGTGCCTAATTTATCGGCGACGAAAGTTGCGCGGTGTCTTATTTGACACGCTTAAAAGTCGTTTTATTGAGCCTAATTCGCTATGAATCCCGTATGCCAGTTTCTATAGATCGCCCTTCTACTTGGGTTCCTTTTCGCAGCGGCAAGCAATGCTCCGGATGCTTCGCCGGATGCTGCACTCTCCCGGTAGAAGCCAGCGCTGCTGACCTGATTCGGCTTGGGGTACTTTCAGAAGATGAAGCCGCCAGCTCTCTCAAGAAGTCATTTCGCAAACTCCACAAAGAAGGAATCATTCGCAGTTACCATGCTCCTACCGGTCTCTTTATTATCGAGCAGAGAAACGGTCGCGACTGTTACTTTCTGCATCCGAAAACTCGCCTCTGCACCGTTTATGAAAAACGACCCGAAGTTTGCCGAATGTTCCCTAAAATAGGACCTAGGCCGGGGTATTGCCCGAAGACCATAAACGAGTGAAACCGTCGCGACTGTCTCTGATTTACGGATGAGAAGAATGATCTGTCGGAGCGGGTTTTCGCTTAGGGCGTCTATCTAGACCCAGTTTCTCACTCACGGCTTCATCGCCTGCAAGGGTGCTGAAAAATTTCGGAATGCCGAGCGAAGCCTGCACTTCTACGGATTCTATAGGAATCGATAGATGGCGAGCCACTGAATCTAAGATTTGGTCGTTTAATAAAAATCGAGCATTTTCCGGGGTAATCGCGGATGGCTTATTCGTGGTCATCCACGACTGCGCATCAGACCAGAGACCGCATTCCTCCAATCGATCGGCCAATCCCAAAACTCCGCCGAATTCCTGCGCAATGGCGTGAACGACGTGGCCAGAAAGAGGAAATCGCTTCGCGAAAGCTGAGAGAAAGTCTTCCAGTTCCCTGGGATTTAAACTCGAAAAATTTCCTAGTTTCGAGTGATCAGTGCCTTGAGAAATGAGCGTTGCCATAGGAGCCTCCCGGTTATTATGAGTATTCAATAGAAGGTAGCCCCACGGGGTGTGATGACCATGAAACGGAGATGAAAACGGATTAAGTAAATTTAGGGGGTACTAGCTGCGTCAGCGGGCGCTCTGTTCAAAAACGTCTGCGTGTATTTTGTGTAGAAATCTCGGTGGAAGGTTTGGAAGCGCTGCCAGTTTGCGTCCGTGCGTACAATGAATTTCATTTCTTTGACGAATGAGGCCTCGGTTTCGCGCATTTTTTGAATGCCGGCCTCCGATTGGACCGGGATAATATTTTTACGCAGATCGATGAGTTCACGAATCATTCGGCCTTCCGCGGAGCCGAACTGCACGATGGCTTTTTCAGTAAGCCCTAGCTCTCCTTGGAAAAATTTATTCAGCGCGAGCGTCCAGACTTTCTGCGACTCGTTTTCATCCTTCATTTCGATAAAGCCCTCCGTATAGAGGACGTTATCCGTGTAGTTCTCTCGATAATGTTGATCTAACTCTGTGACGAAAGTCATCGCGAGTTGTCTTTCTCTGATCAGCCGCTTCACCACGAGATCCGTATTGTCTTTCACTTCTAATATGCCTGCGACCCGATGCCCAACCATCGTATAAAAATCGGGCGCTAAAACCTTGCCCAGACCGAGCGCAATAAGGACAGTTGCCGCGATCCCGACTTTCTTCCAATAAAGGACTGCGCGCTCTTGTGCGTCGGTGTTTACAGGCAAAACACTCCCCAACGTATTTTCGACGGAGGTATTCCCACTGCTTTTCGACGGACCAATCACGTTCGCAACCACCTGATGAATTTCTTCTCCGAAACTTTTTACAGAAACGGCGTCCATCGTCACACCGTACTGGCCGGCAAGTTTAGAACCCAGAATTCGCTCGAGCTGGCTTGAGATGTCTTTAATACGGCCCTTCAGACGAGCAGCAACTTCTTTCATCTCACGGTCTTTAGCCGCTTCGATGTCAGCAAGGGCGTTTGCGCGAACCTGCCGCATTTCGACCTCCGTGCGCTTTCTCATTTCCATCAATTCTGATTCAGCGGTTCGGCGTCTTGCATCTGCCTGTCCCTGAGTTCCGGAAACGAGCGCTTCCGCCGCGATTCTCTTTGATTCGTAATAGGCATTCGCGTCCGCTTCTAATTTCGCCGCAGCGGTCTGCGCGCTGGCTAAAGCGGACTCGCTGATCCGTGCGGACTCAACACGCGCAGTCTCGACGAGGTGAGAAGATTCAATTTGCGCTGCCTCTAACGTCGCATTGGCAAGCCGAGCTGCCGCGTCGATTTTTTCTGAAGCCACCCGCTCGGCATTTTCATTCAGGACTTTCACCGAGGCCTGGGCTTGCTCTGATACGGCTAGAACTCCGGCATCGACAGCCGCGCGTTTTGCCGCAACCTCCGCATCGATGGTCTGAACGCGAAGAACCACTTGGGACTCTACCGCCAGAATACGTGCTTGAACTTCGGATTCGACATTCTTTCGCACGGCTACCCGCTCTGCCTCTATTTGCTCACGAGCGGCCTGATGGATTGCGTCCGCCTCCTGGCGGGCGGTAAGTCGAATGCTATCTGCGTCAAGACGAGCCTTCTCTAGCGCATTTTCGATTCCTTGCGAACGAGTTTCCAAGCGGATAACTTCTGCTTTAAGTGCCTCCACGCGCTCAATGTCTTTTGCTTCGCTGAGTTTCAGATTTTCCAGATCTCGCTGGAATCTGTCTCGGTCAGCCGCCGCGAACTCGACTTCGCGTCTGACTTCATCTAATCGCGCACGCTCCGTCCGACCGATGTCGATGGTCGCCTGTGTTTCTACGGCAAATTTATCTTTTTCACGCTTCAGCGATTCAAGCTCATTTTCGAGCTTCATCTTCGTGCCTTGGAGTTGCGCGATCTCCGTATCTACTCGGACTTGAGTGAGACGACGGTCCGCTTCGAGAACTTCAGCATCGTTCCGAACCTTTTTAAGTTTCTCTTCGTATTCTTTCTTTTCAAGAGTGAGAGCGTCGCGGATGCGTTCTCCCTCTTCGCGAACCGCTTGAGTTTCGTTATCCAGCTGGTTGAGCTGGTTTGCGTAATACTCATCCTGGGTTCGAACTTTTTCTTTGAATTCGCGATCGGCCCGCGCCATTCGAACTGCATGCGACTCTTCAAGCGTCTGCTTAAGGTCTTTAAAACCAGATTCTAAGGTATCAATTTTTTCTTCGTAAATGACATCCAGTTCAGCCACCCGATTTTCTAAGTCGGCTTTACGATCGGCTAAGGGTTGGGTCTCGCGGCGACAAACTTCGATGGTCTCGTTTAACTTCACTGATTCTTCGCGAAGTTCTCGAATCTTTGCGCGAAGGTCGTCGACTTCACGTTCTTTGTACTGAATGTCCTCGATAACTCTTTGCTTCTTCGCCTCGATAATACGAAGTTCGGCGGCCTTTTCCTTTTTCGCTTCAACTGGAAAATGTTCTTTTGGAAAATCGAGTTCCATCTTCGATCGAGTGACCGAGGTCCGAGTTGCTTCTCGATTCACAATCGGGGCCGCGGGCGCACGAGTTGCTTCACGGTCAACCTGAGTTACGGGAGCTTTCGGTGCGGACGCGGCAAGAAGATCGGCATCACCCTTCGGCGATGCATCTGCCAGCGTACCGTGGTCTTCTACGACCGCGAACGACATGACGACGTTACTTCCTGTTCCGAGCAGCACTCGGTAGTGCGGCTTAATCTTAACGACTGAATTCGGCGGAATTTTCTGTCCCTGCACGAACGTGCCGTTTGCCGAGCCGAGATCCTCCATCCACACTTCGCCATCCTTTAGGCTCATGCGTACGTGTTCGCGGCTCAGATTCGGGTGAGGAATACTGAAATCTGCGTTCTGAGAACGACCGATGACGAAGGTCCGACCGCCGGAAAATTCCCGGGTCGGACCTCCTTCAACCATCAGTTTGATTCTCTTCGAAGAGGATTTCTCCGACATAACTCCCTTAGACGTTTAAAGCTGAAACCACTGTTGAACTTGAATTACGCTGCTTCCCCATTGCCATCCGTCTTTTTAGGAGCGGGCGGCATTGGCGGTTGTTGGAAAGTTGCTTGGGGCGGTGCAACTCGGCTCTGCGCCTGTTGAATCGCCTGGCTTTGTTGCTGAGCTTGCTGCTGCACAGCCATCCGGTTCATGAGCATCGCCTGAGCGGTCTGGTGGACTGCATCCGAAACCGGCTTGGTGTCACCTGCTTTAGCAACTTTCTCATGGTGCTTTGCAATCTCTTGATCCACTGAATACTCAGCCAGAGCTTCGATCGCATCGCGATTTTCGTCGAAGTTTGCGATGTTGTCCGGAATCATATTGCTGTCGCAACGCTGCCAGAGAAATTCGAGTGAATATTCGAACCGATTTACCACTTCCATGAAGATCCGCTCTGGGTTCAAGAAGGTGTTAATAATGGTCATCACCACCGAGAGAAAAATTCCCACAATCGAAGTCGCCATCGAGAAAGACAACCGGGTCAAGAACGCGCCCATGGTTAACTTCGTGGCTTCTGCATTCGCCAAGTCCATTCCACCGAGTTCTGGAAGTGCTTTCATGATTCCCATGAAGGTACCAAAGATCCCGCCGATGATGAAAATGCTCGGGAGAACATTCAACATGTCGTTCACGGGAGCGGCCGGCAGAATCCCGAACACGCGGTTAAAACAAGGATTGTTTTGAAACACGGTTTTCGAAATTTCAACGAAACGGGGTCTTTCGCCGCCGTATCTTAAGAAGCGAATTTGCCGTAAGGTATCCTTCACCAAGAAGGCAGACCCCGCTTGTAAAAGAAAGAGACGGTCAGCTGGAGCCATCACGTAATCAAGCTTCCGGCGGCGCATGATCGCGCGGACTTCGAAGAGTTCATAATACGTTTTCTCCATCAGCTTCTTGACGGTGACGTAAAAAGAAATCTTGTTTTCCGGATGATCGCTTTCGATAAATTTGTTCATGCGCTTTTCAAATTCACGCGCAAACCATTCATTTCGTTTCACGGTGTAATACACCAAGATTCGCAAAGCAAATCCGCCCATGAAAATTACGATGAGTGTCGGTAAAAGCAATACTTTTGCAATTCCGGCAACATTTGAAACGACTGCTTCGACTAAACCTACATGATCCATAACTTAACCCTCCTAAAAAACGCTATTCTTTCAGGTTGAACTTGATGATGACTTTTTGCGCTTTGGCGCAGTTGAACTTCTTACAGAAATCACGTTCCGGCATTCCGCTTGGGATGTCTCCCGGCTGTTTTCCATCTGGCAAGTATCCACGACCCACCACTTTCACCAGAGGAAGAAGATCCTTTTGGTGATCGTACTGCAGACGATCCTTATCGAAGATGTGTTTAAAGATCGAGTTAGCGCGATTAAACGAGAGCTTTAAGTTGTAATCGACGGCTTCCCGGTCTTCGGTCTTGAGGGATTGCGGGTTCACGTATTTTCCCTTGTAAGTGGAAGAAGCGAAACCGATAATTTCGACGCTCGCGATATTCTGCGCGGTTTTCGGATCGCTAAAGAGCGACTTCGAATACTGTGGAATAAATTTCTCGAGACGTCTTTGCATGGACTCTTTCAAGTCAGCTCGGCCGGATTCGAAGTAATCGTCTCCGAAGGACAAGAAAACGTCTCCCGTTTTGTCATCCACATCGGCTTTGATTCCGGCTTTATTGAAGTTATCCCGAATATTTTGGACGAGCTTTTTCTTGGCTTCGGCAACTTCTTTTGCACGTTTCAAGTCCTGAGAGAGGCCCTGATTCTCTTTTGCAAGTTTATCCACGGAGGCAACGTACCGACCTTCTTTTTCACGAGCGTCGGCAAGCTGTCTTTCTGCTTCCCCGATCTTGTTGCCAAGCCCGGCCAAAGCTCCTCGCAAAGCGCCTGCTTCGCCTTCCGCTTTTTGCCGAAATGCCGCTTCACGCGCCGCTTTGGCGGCCCCACTTAATTTTTCTCCTGTCAGTGCCTTATCGAATGCGGCCTTTTCAGACGCCATTCGAGCTTCACCCTCGGATTTAAGGTCGTTCAACTGTTTTTGGAATCCTTGCTTAGCGCCTTCCAATTGCCCGAGTAATGCTTGCTTCTCAGCCGCAGACTTACCCTGCATATTTTGCATCTTACCCATGAGCGCATTTCGTTCGGAATCCGACTGGGCCTGTACTTGGCTGATTTTTCCAAGCAAAGACTGCTTTTCCGCCGCACTTTGCTCTTTCACGTTCTCAAGTTGGCCAACCGTTGTTTGGAGCTTTCCTTGCGTATTTTCCAAAGCATTTTGGGTCAGTGACAACGAGGTCTTTGCCATTTGCAAGTCACGGGCAATGGAAGCATTTTTGCCTTCGATCGCATTGATCTGTTGTTCGCTCGACTGCTGCAGATTTGCGATTTTCTTATTCATCGCATCTTTAGTCAGACGCGAGCTTTTTTGCTCAATCCGAACGCGTTTAATCTGATCCGCGAGCCGATCTTGGATCGAAGCGATTCGCTCGTTATTTTCTTCGATGACTTTTTCTTTCTTTTCGATGTCCGTATTGAGTCCGCGAATTTCGCCATCTTTTTCAGTGATGTCGAAATCTTTCTTAGCAATCAAGAAGTCTCGCTGTTTGATCTGGCGCTTCGAAAGCATGTTCACATTCACGATATTTCGAATCATTTGCTGATACTTGTTTAGCGCCATTTCCTTCTGGGCTAATTGACGGGATTTTTCGATCAGGTCCTTTTTCTCGCCGTTTGACTCTTCTTGGAGCAAGGACAACTTGTCCATGAGCATCTTGTATTGCTTTTGCTCATCATCCGAGGACTGCTCTACCGTTTCGTCCCTGAGCGCATTGTAAATTCGAATTTGATCTTTCAAATCCTGCGCTTCTTTCGCGAGCACTTGGTACTGAACTTCTTTCTGAATGCTAAACGTTCCGCTGCGAACGCTAGACACCACATAAAGTAGTAGAAAAATCGCAGAAAGAACGGAGAACAAATCGGAGTATGCCGTCCAAAATGATTCGCCACTATCGCGATGATGTTTGATCTTATCGTAATCAAAAGCCATTTCAGGTCTCCCTATCCACTTTTACCTTTCGGCCGCTCCGTGAGTTTCCTGAGATTTTAATGCAGAAACTGCGATAAAAGCGTTCTGATCAAATATCCGATAGAAAACTGGCAGATTGGTGACGGATCTCTCTAATCTTGGATATTTCTCTTATCGGTAAGCTGATACGCTTGAATGAACGAAATCATGGACCTTTTTAAACGCTTCTTTTTGATGTCGACTGAACTTTTTATCGTTACTGACGCTCGCGGTAAGATTGAGCGTGTGAATGATCGCTGGAAAGACGTGCTCGGATTCCTGAACTCTGAGCTCGAGGGCCAGGATGTTTTTGCGTTTATCCACCCGGACGACTTGGCGCGGACACGGGAAGCAGCAAATTCCCTTCACGGACTGAAAGACAAAGAATCCACTTTCGAATGTCGCTGGCGCCATAAAAATGGCGGAGCGGTGTGGCTGAAGTGGACCGGCCTCGTCGATTCCGAGAGCTTCTATTTCTATGGCACCGGCAAAGACATCACGCGGTCAAGAACACTGTCGAGTGAACTAGCGGAGAATCGTCAACTGCTCGACTCGCTGATGAGTTACTCGCCAAGTTTGATCTACATCAAAACCGACGAACCCCGCTACGTGATGGTGAACCGGAATTTCGAAGAAAAACTGAAACACCTTTCCGCGAGCTTTGTCGGCAAGACTCCTCATGATGTTTTCCCTAAATTTATCGCTGACCGGATTACGGAAAATGACGTAGAAATCCTCCGCAGTCGAAGAGCCCAAACGTTCGAAGAAGCAATGCTACATGTGGACGGCATCCACACCTACCTCTCGTCAAAATTCCCGCTCTTCGATGAACTGGGTGAAGTGGTGGGAATCGGGGGGATTTCAACAGACATTTCCGATCTCGCACGAGAACGAGAACGCTCGACCATCCTTCGCGAACTGATTGAAAGCTCAAAGGACGGCTTCGGGTATTGTGATCCAGAGCTCCGAACCGTTTACCTCAATCGTTTTCTGACGGACGAGTTCGGATGGAGTTTTGAAGACAAGAGCCTTTTTGAATACATGAGTCCGAAATCTTTTTCGGAAATGAAGAAAACCGTCCTGCCTGCGCTGGTCGGAAAAGGCGAAGCTTGGGAGGGAGAAGTTGAATTTCAGAATACCCTCACCGGAGAGTTTGTCCCGATTTGGATTAAAATGTTTCCGTCTTATGGCGATGACCGAAAGTTAAAGTACATTGCCTTTTTTGCCACAGACCAGAGAAATAAAAAATCTGCCGAAGCCGCCATGCTTCAAAGCTCTAAAATGGCTTCCCTAGGACAAATGGCCGCAGGGGTCGCGCACGAGGTGAATAATCCGATCACGATCATTCATGGAACAGCTGGCCTGCTTCGCCGCGCGATCGACACGAACCAAATGGACCCCGTTAAGTTGTCGAGCGGTTTGGAGCGCATCGAAAGAACCGCCATGCGTATCAGCCGAATCGTGCGGGGTCTCCGCATGTTCACCCGCAGTGGCCAAAATGATCCGATGACCATGAGCCAACTGGACCAAATTTTCGAGGAAACGCTCGATCTTTGCCGAGAACGATTTAAAGATCACCGGATCGACCTGAAGATTTCACCGATTCCTTCGGTCAGCTTAAAATGCCGCCCGACCCAAATTTCCCAGGTTTTTTTGAATCTTTTAAATAATGCTTTCGATGCCGTGGTCACCTTGGAAGATCGTTGGGTGGAGATCGACTTTACTCATGCCGGAGCAGAGACGCTGGTGGTGACGATCACCGACAGTGGAAAAGGCATTTCTCGCGACATTCAGAAACGCCTCATGGAACCGTTCTTCACGACCAAAGAACCTGGGAAAGGGACGGGCCTCGGACTTCCCATCTCGAGGCGGATTATGGAAGAACATCGAGGGCGTCTCTCATTTGATGCCGATTTTGAACACACTCGCTTTGTTGTGGAGTTTTCATTAACTTCCGACACGGGTGAGGGTGCATGAACGACGTCTTCAAAACGAAAAAGCTCGAAATTCCCTACTCAGAATTGAATTTTTCATTTGTCCGAAGTTCCGGGCCAGGGGGCCAAAACGTAAATAAGGTAAACAGTAAGGCAGTCCTTCGCTGGCGGTTGGCTACGACCGCCTTTTTCAGCGGTGAATTACTAAATCGCCTTATGACGAAGCTCTCTCCCAGGCTTTCGAACGAGGGCGACCTCATCATCATGAGTGACCGTCATCGGGACCAAAAACAAAACAAAGACGACTGCATAGAGAAACTCAGTGAGCTCTTAGAGTGGGCAACCACCATTCCAAAAGCACGAAAGGAATCGAAGCCCACTCGTTCTTCTAAGCGTAGAACGCGAGAGGCAAAGGGACAGAAATCAGAAACTAAAAAAATGCGTGGAAGAGTTCGGGAATGAAGCCAAAAAAGATCACTCTGAAAGGCGCGACATCCGCGATCGAGGAAAAAGGAATTTTATTGGTTTACCCGATCGACAACCGTCCGCTCCCTGATTCGCTCTGGAGCGAATTTTTTCCCGGAGATCCGATGCGATGGGAGTGGGACGAGGGAGGCGATGACCGAGTGGGAAACCTCTGGCGACTTCGCGAAGAACTTTCCAGCTCTGGAAAAGTGATTTACGCAAAATGGTTCCGCGGAAGAGCAACCTTCTTTTCCCGTGAGACCTTTTCCGACCTCATCTCCGTTTTGGGGAGTGCGCGGATCGAGCGCAGGCTACTCACACCAGAAGCACGCCTTATCCTCGAAACCCTCGAATCGGACTCTCCTCTCTCCACAAAGCAACTGAAACTGGCGACAGATTTACGGGGAAAACTCTACGAACGGGACTACGAGAAGGGCATGAAGGCACTTTGGGAGAGGCTGGTGATCGTCGGATACGGGGAGGTGGACGATGGCGCCTTTCCCTCTCTCTCCGTCGGGGCAACCAAAAACCTCTTCGAGTCTCTTTGGGAAGACGGAGCCGAAAAAGATCCGGTCGCCGCTCTTGAAAGACTCAGAAAGAAACTAGGCGAAAATTCACTTTTTTTCGCATTTATCACGAAGATTCTCAGTCGCTCGCGTAAAAATTGACAAGCAACCTCTCCCCTTGAGATGGCTGTTCTACGGAGAATTTTTCATGCCTGAGTTCAGCAGCCCTTCTAAAAACCGAGAAACGATTGAAGCCATTTACGAGGCGTTTAGCGCGCGAGATTACGACGGCGTCCTAAAGCTCTGTGATCCAAAGGTGACTTTTCAAATTGCAGGTAAAAGCGCGCTCGCTGGAAAATACGACGCCGGAAACTTTGTTTCGAATTTAGCCTCGAAATGGAACGAGCTCTCCGGAGGAAAATTCAACCTCGATGTCCACGATATCCTCGCAAGTGATCGCCATGCGGTCGCTCTCGCCTCTGTAAAATTCGCACGAGGCGATCAAACGCTCGAATATCGCACCGTTCAAGTCTGGAGAATCGAGAATGGTTCTCCGGTTGCTTGGTATGAATACCCGCGAGACCTCTACCAGTTCGATGCAATCTGGTCCGGCTAAACATAAAGTAGGCTCGATCAGTGGAAAATCTCATTCAACTCCAAAAAGGATCCAAGTCCTTTGGTTCCAGGCGTCTTTTCGAAGACGCGTCTTTTGCTATTAATGAAGGCGAACATGTCGGTGTGATCGGCCCGAACGGGGCAGGAAAAACCACCCTCTTCAAAGTCCTGGCCGACGAAGAGACGATGGACACGGGTAAGCTCGTCCGCTCTCGAAATTTACGCCTCGGTTATCTTGCTCAGCACGACACGTGGAAGGAAGGGGAAACGGTCGAAGATTTTGTCGAACGCGGAGCCACTCTTCCGATTTGGGAACTGAAATCAATCGGCCGCGGACTCGGACTCGAAGAAACCCACTACGCGAGCGTCATTGCATCCCTGAGTGGTGGTTACCGAATGCGCGCAAAACTTTTGCGGCTCATCGGGACCGAACCGAATCTGATGCTGCTCGACGAGCCAACGAACTACCTCGACCTTGAAACCTTGCTCGTTTTGGAAAAATTTCTGCAAGGCTATGAGGGTGCATTCCTGGTCATTTCTCACGACCGCGAGTTCCTACGACGGACGACGGACCATATCCTCGAAGTCGAAGCAGGCGACGTCGTGAAATATAACGGCAATATCGACGATTATTTCGAACAAAAAGCGATGATTCGCACTCAACTCGAAGCCAGAGCCATGTCGATCGAGGAAAAGAAAAAGCAGGTTCTCGATTTCGTGGCGAGATTTGGTGCGAAAGCAACCAAAGCAAGCCAAGCCCAATCGCGATTGAAATCGCTCGACCGAATGGAAACGATCGAAGTAAAACCCGTGGCGGTAACCGCGAGGATCCGTATCCCTCCTCCGGCCCGAGTCGGAAAGCTTCTGCTTTCGATTGAACATGCTGACCTTGGATATGGAGAGAAAACGATTCTCTCCGATGTCTCACTGCGCATGAACGGAGGCGATCACCTAGCGGTGGTGGGACTGAACGGTGCGGGGAAAAGCACTCTTTTGAAAGCCCTGGCGGGAAAGCTGACTCCGAAGAAAGGCACTGTCGAATACGGTTACGAGACTTCGTTGTCTTTCTTTAATCAGTTCGTGGCGGAAGATTTAAATCCAAACGACACTGTCCTCAGCGCAATGCAACGGAAAGCCCATCGCGATGTGCTTCCTCAAGATATTTTAGACCTTGCGGGCTCGTTGCTTTTCTCGGGCGATGACGCAAAGAAGCCGATTCGCGTTCTATCTGGAGGAGAGCGCTCGCGCGTGGCACTGGGACAAGTTCTTCTCCAAAAGGCGTCGTGCCTCGTATTAGATGAGCCGACTAATCATCTCGATTTCCAGACCGTAGAAGCTTTGACCCAAGCCCTTCAAGCATTTACCGGCGCAATCATCGTGGTCAGTCACGATCGGAGTTTCGTTCGTCGAATCGGAACTAAAATGCTGGAGATCGCCCATGGAAAGGCAAATCTCTATCCCGGAACGTACGATGAGTACGTGTGGAGCATGGAGAAGGGTGCCTTCTTTTCACTCCAAAAAGAGGGAGCTCCCGAAAAATCTCGCTCCCGCAAAGAAAACCCGAATGGAAATCTCGGTCGCATTGTCCCCACTGCGGTTGGCAAAGATTATCGAGAGTTGAGAAAAACCTTAGACAAACGCCTCCGCCAACTCGACCATTTAATCAGCAGTTGCGATCTGAAAATGGCAAACGGCGCCAAACAGATCGCCCAGTTGAATGAAGTTCTGCTCTCCGGAAAAGGCGATTCTTCCGCCACGATTTCTGAGATGGGGAAAATTCAGAAAACAATCGACGAAGCAGAGAGCCTTTGGGTGAGTTCCTCCGAAGAGCGTGAGGACGTCGTGAAACAACTTTCGGAATTAACGGGCTAGACGGGAAAATCATGACTCAGAAGAAATTTTACTCGGAAGGCTTACGATTTGAATGTCAGGGTTCCGGCAAGTGCTGCACTTCCCGTGGCGCCTATGGCTATGTTTACCTCACCCGGGTCGATCGAAAACGATTTGCGGATTTTTTTAAGCTGTCATCCGTCGCTTTCAAGCGCGAATACTGCGAAACGACCGAAGGTTATTTACACCTCCGGAACCCAGACAAGAATTGCGAATTTCTGGAAGGCACCCGTTGTGGCGTTTACGAAGCCCGGCCGGAACAATGCCGTACTTGGCCGTTTTGGCCGGAAAACCTCCGCGCGAAGGGATGGTCGAAAGAAGTGTCGTCGTTCTGTCCAGGGATCGGAAAGGGTAGGCTCTATTCAGAGGTTGAAATTGAAGCACAGCTAAAGAGTCGCCCCGTCGAAGAAGCCTAAAGTCAGACAATTTGGGGCAATCGCCTAGACGTTTTTCATGCGTCAGAAGATACCCAGCTTCAATTACATAATGATATCAATGGTATAGCGGAAATGACTTTTGGCATTAATTTCGTATTGTATCCGGTATGGGACAGAAATTAATCGCTGCATGGGTCACCTTCATCGCTTGCTCTGCTTTCGGTTCGGCCTTAGCCGGGGAATGCAAATCGTCAGCGATGGCAGATGCAAAAGGCGACTACGCCGGTTGTCAGGTTTCCAGCCAGGGAAAGACCTTCGTCATCGGGCTGGAGCAATCGTCTGCTGCCGGTTGCCAGTTTGTTTGTTCCATTCTGTCTGAAGTGAATGAGCGAGCACCGGTGAAAAAAACATCTGCTCGACTCCGTGCTTCTGCAAGCGAATCAGGCTGATTTTAAGAGAAAAATGGCCCCGTCAAAAAGGGCACATGGTTTGCTTTAGATAACTTCGATGGAAAGTGAAATGAAGTGCAAAACACTCCTCATCGCCGAAGACAATACCGATATCCGTGAGTCCATCGCCTACATTTTAGAGGCGGAAGGATACGATGTCCGGTCGGCAACGAATGGCAAAGAAGCTTTGGAACTCTTAAAGCTGCAGGACAAACCGACGCTTGTCCTTTTAGACCTCATGATGCCCGTGATGACGGGTTGGGAATTCTTAGAGCGCACCCAAGCTGACCTCGACATTCCCGAGCACCGCGTGGTGATCCTCTCAGCCGTCGCGCGACAAAAAACTCCGGAAGGGTTTTTACCCGTAGAAACCGCTGCTCAGCTCACTAAGCCTGTCGACTTAAACCATCTTTTACGAACGGTTCGGACCTTCTGCGGATCCCCCGACAGTTCCGATGATAACTCCTCCGTGACCGCGGTTTAACGGATGCGGTCTCTAGAGCCATGAGTTCACAACTTTTTCTAATCTTTTCCACCACTCCAAAAATCTGAAATATCCTTTAGAATACTCCGTGAAACCAATTCACGAGGACTCTCCTGAAACCAATCGCTCGGCATGGACTGGGAATACGACTTTTCCATAAAGCGCGAATCCATCAAGACAATGATTCCGCGGTCGGTCTCCGATCGGATCACTCGACCGGCAGCCTGCACGGCCTTTGCCATGGCGGGATAAGTGTAGGCATACGCGAATCCATCACCGTAATGTTCTTCGTAGTATATTTTCATACTTTCTCGCTCGATATCAAAACTCGGAAGCGGAGGCCCTACAATGAAGGCTCCGATGACCATTTCACCCGGGTAGTCCACGCCTTCAGAAAATACTCCACCCTGAACGGCAAAGAGGGTGGTGGGTCTGGCTCTCTCACGTAGGACATGGAGGACTTCTTCCACGGCCTCACCCGTCATCCCCCGCGTCTGTCGAATGAGGGTCTGGCCGTTCGGCGGGATGAAAAGATCGGCGACTCTTTCCAGAAATTCGAAACTCGGAAAAAAAGCGAGGTGGTTCCCCGGGTGGAGAGCCGAAATTCGCGTGATGGTTTCGGCGATGCGAGAGTAATTCCTTTCTCGATCAGAATACTTCGTCGAGATCTGAGGAATGATCAGCAGCTTTCTTTGCGAGCTTGCGAACGGAGAGTCGAACTCACCGGTCAGCAATTCCGGAGAATCCAAACCAGAGAGCCTCGCATAAAAGTCAAACGGTTTGAGCGTCGCCGAAAATGCGACAACTTGGTCGTAAAAATCATACTGAGGCTTCAGCATCTGAGAAGCGTCACAGCAGGTGATCTTTACGGAACCTCCACTTCGTTCAGGTTGGAACGTCGTAAAAAACTCTTCTCTGCCAGCACCGTGTATATCTGCGAGGATCGAAGTGAACTCCCCCCAATAAAAGCAAATCCGAAGCACTGGATCTTTCGCCTGAATTTCAACATCGGAGTCGAGATACCGTGAAAGAAATCCCCGAAATTTTCCATCTTGCTCTGCAAATGGGGTTAGTTCGGCTTCGAACCGCACGCTCTTCGCAGCTCCCGCCGGTCGTAAATCGGAAATCACTTCGAGCGCTTCATCCAAAAGTTCTTCCGCTTCTTTGGCAAAACGCCTCGGAAGCGCGCGAAGATCCTCCCGCATTCGCTCAAGGACAAAGCTTGAGAGAGCAGGTGAATAGTATCCTGCTGCACGCGAAGGAAGATTATGCGCCTCATCGACCACAAGGTTTGGTTTTCCCTTGGTTGCGAATGTCGAGGGAGGTAGCCGACCTAGAGCGGACTGGGGAGCAAAAACATAGTTGTAATCGCAAATCACGACGTCAGCTTCTCCGGCCGCTTCGAGCTGAAGCTCAAATGGGCAAACTTCGTATTTTTCTCCCATGGTCCGAAAAACTCGTGCGGTCAGTTTTTTCTTTTTCGAAAGTTCGGCGACGAGCCCGTTCTCCGCAACTTTATCGTAATAGTCCTTTGCGTACTCACAGTAGCGGGGGTTGCAGAGTGGTTCCGGTTTGAAGCACATCTTGCTTTTAGCGGTAATCGTGAGCGACTTCACTGCAGAACCGGTATCCTGGAAACGGTCTACCGCATCTTCGGCAACCGCGTGCTGGCTGTTTTTCGGCGTGACGTAGACGACTCGCTGCCCCCGGGAGAGGGCTTCTTTTAGGCTGGGATAAAGAACTCCGACCGTTTTTCCAAGGCCAGTCGGTGCTTGGAGAAGCATTCGCTGCGACTTCGCCATCCCTTCCTCGATCGTTTGGATGAGTTCGATTTGGCCGCTGCGGGGTTTTAAAAAAGGAAATGGAAACGCGTCTGCCATTTTCTTCCGGCGGGAGGTCCGCTTCTCTGCACGCTTCGCATCCTGGGCGAGTTCGGTAAGTCTTCGCTCTAGCCACGCTTCGTAAGTCGACCGATCAAATGGCAGCGCGAGATCAAGCGTTTCTCGATTTCGCGTTGAAACGAAATGAAAGGTGAGCTCCGGCAGCACGTTCTGCTCGGTCCAGTAGAAGTAACCGTAAGTCAGAAGTTGGAGTGCGTAAGGATGAGTCGTGTGACAGTCCTCGACTGTTCGCAAGAGTTCTCGAATATTAAAAGTCGATTTGATTTCCTCGATTTTCGGAGTCGGGCTTTCGAAGATTCCATCCATTCGGCCTTCGATCTGAAACCGGTACCCTTCGCGCTCGAACGTCTTCGAAAGTTTCACCTCGGATCGGTAATTCGGAAACTCACCCGCCCGTTTCTTTTGAACTTGTTGGTGGATTTCAATTCCTTCTAATGAGGTGGCTCCGAATCCGGAATAGGCGTCGATGCTTCCCGTGCGCGGTGAAGGAAGCGCAAAATCACGAATGGAGAGCCGAATGATCTGTGGTTCTTCCTTGCAGTCGCTCAGAAGAGCCTCAAATTCATACCCGGAAGTCGCGCAAAATTTTCGACGATCAACATTTCTTCTGGATGGGCCTCGATGCCACGCCCTCGCAGGTGCCGAACCAAACTTCCATTTCGGTGTTGAACGAAAACACGCTTCGCCCCACATTCGGCAATTGTTTCGTTTAATCCTGCCCAGTCTGCATGATCAGAGAGCACAAATCCGCGATCGTATCGACCTCCGAAAAAATGGGACCGTCCATGCATCCAGCCTGAGGCAAACGCGGTCTCAAAAGCGCCGAGTGCACTCGCCCAACTTTCGTCTTTAATGGACGGAGGCGCGAGAATAAATTCCCCGCAAAGAGCCTCTCCGGTTTTTTCGACCTCGGCGATTGCCGAACGAAGTTCTCGGGTCGGCGCTAGATTTCGGCCTTCGCTCCGGTAACACTCCGTCAGTTCCACGATCGTTTCGTAAATTAAAACCGGCCTTTTCGCGTGAGGCGCAAGTTCGGCGAGCACCCGTTGGGCTTTCCCCAGTGAGTAACCAAATAAGACACAATTCTTTCCCGCTAAGGCCGCTTCTTCCCACCAGTTTGCTAAATCCTGTCCATGGGTCGCATTTCGGTCCCATGAAAATTTCGGAGTACCGAACGTCGCTTCGGTAATAAAGGTATCGCAAGCCACGCTCTCGAAAGGCTCACAGCTCGGATCGGGGTCTCGCTTATAATCGCCTGAGGCAACCCAAACTTCACCATCCTTCTCGACTCGCACCTGAGCGGATCCGAGAATATGACCCGCCGGATGGAGACTCACTTTCACCGAACCCAGTTGAATGACTTCTCCGAAAGCGATTCCTCGAGCCTCTATTTTATGGCCGAGTCGGCTGCGCAAGAGACCGACTCCGCTAGAAGCGCAAATGTACTGACGACTCCCTCTCCGGGCGTGGTCACTGTGGGCATGAGTGACGACCGCCACATCGACGGCGCATTTCGGATCGATGTAAAAGCCTCCTTCCGCGCAGAAAAGACCTTTGTCGGTCAGCGCGATCAGGGGCGGAGAAGCGAACGACATACGTAGAATATACGCCTCTGGGGAAGATAGCTCAACCCCGGTTTTTAAAGCGTATCGAGGTAATGCATAATGCGGCGCACTTCACTCAAGTGCCGCTTCCCTCGGATCACAAGCTCCACGGCTTCCTTCTGTTTTAAGCGGCCTTCGAACATTTTCTCGCAAATCGCCGGCTCCAGCGGATCAGTGATCTCGTAAATAGATTCGTGCTGTGGCCAGAGGTTCTCATGGTCATTACTCCCCCCCACGCAGAGAGGAATGAGGTGATCGATTTTAAACTCTTTATGTTTTTTTGGGTCGATTCGGTATCCAGCGGAATTATAGGCAAAGACGATTTGGACTCGGTCCTCATGATCGACCGCGCGATCACAGTAGAGAATGCGTTCCGGATAGCGATGACTTCGTCCATCTCGGCAGAGGGCACCAGGCGTCAGGCGGGGGTCTGGACCGATCGGGATCCCACGGTCTCGCTCGGTTCCGGCACGGGCGGGAACGAGGTGAATCGCGAGCAAGAAAAGGACGACCCGTGCGGACTTTTTCTGAGAACTTAAAATTTTAGCCATGATGTCCGGACTCCTGGCCCGGACATAGCCTTCGACCTTCGCAAACGCAATGCCGCGCCCTGAAAAATCTCTGCTAAAGATAATCCATGAGCCATCATCCTTCCGGTCTTTCTTCTCCTAGCGGAAATCGATCACCCGTCCTCTTCATTGGGCACGGTTCTCCGATGAACGCGGTCGAAGATAATCCTTTTACTCGGACGCTCGTAAAACTCGGACGAGAAATTCCCAGACCGAAAGCGATTGTGTGCATTTCTGCGCATTGGTTGAGCGCAGGAACTTGGGTGACTCACATGGCTCGCCCGAAAACGATTCACGATTTTTACGGCTTCCCTGAGAAACTCTCTACTTTTGAGTATCCCGCTCCCGGCAGTCCAGAGACGGCGAAGCTGATTCAAACTTTGATGAATGATCCCACGATTCAAATCGATGACCATGCTTGGGGACTCGATCATGGGGCTTGGTCGGTTCTCTGCCACCTCTATCCAGACGCTGATGTACCGGTGATCCAACTCAGTATCGACATGGCAGAATTACCCGAATTCCATCTAGCGCTTGGTGAAAAACTACGCGTATTGCGCGAGCACGGCGTCTTAATCATCGGCAGCGGGAATGTGGTGCATAACTTACGGAAGCTCGACTGGAGCCCGGATGCTCCGCCCTCGAAATGGGCGCTCGAATTCGATGCTTGGATCCAATCGAAAGTTCGCGCTCGCGACTTCCGCCCCCTTTGCAGCGAAGTTTCGGACACCGAGGCCGCGCGTTTTAGCGTTCCAACCTTAGACCATTACCTTCCTCTCCTCTACGCACTCGGCGCGAGCGATGAAAAAGATAAAATGGCGATCGAGTATGAGGGCATCCAAAACGGGGCGATTTCGATGCTGAGTTTCAGCTTTGGACTTCGTTAAAACGGGTCTTTTACGAATAGTTTATAGCCCTTTTTGATCACTCCATTCGTCAGGGTGACATAGAACTCGACGATGACTTCTTGTCTTACGGCCGCGTCCACGCAGCTCCGATCAAACCCCGATTTTGCGAGTTCTTCCAGCGTAGGGAGTTCACCGTTTGCGCGACGGAAATCTTCAATAAACCGCTCTAACCTTTTCTGCGTGAATGGATCGAGTTTCGGCATCCGTTATTCCCTCCGACCTTCTCGTTTTCCCATTTCCCAATTCTCCCTATTTGCCGATAAGCACAGTTCACGAGCAGCCTCCGCCCGCTTCGGACTGCGCTCGATTCCAATCGCGTTTAATCCATAAGCGTTTGCAACGGCGAGCACGCCGGCGTGACCGCAAAACGGATTCACGAGAGTGCGAGTGCGAGTTTCGTCGGCGGTGAATTTCACAGCGAATTCGCAGGCGCGCATTCCCATGCCCCGAACCCATGTTTTCTCACCCAGATCCGGAATCACATCCGCAGTGGAACGCGAAACGTCTGCTCGTAAAGTCTGCGAAAAACAAAGGAGATGCGAGTACGCCGGACGCCCGTACGTGACACTGCCCGGATCAGCCCGGCAGAAAATTTTATGCCAGAGTTGGGAGTGGCCGAGGGACTCTGCGGCTTTCTGAATGAGGTACGCTTTGTCGATCCAGACTCCATCGACCTTCACATCAGACTGGAAGAAAAGGGTGGCGCCGATCGGCGGAGTCTTCGACAAGATCAATGCGGCGGTTTCCGTGAACCAACCCTTCCAGTCCTCTAACGTGAGTTTCGGAAACTCAGAGACATCGGGGAGAGACGCGATGAGGGAACACCCTTCGAGTACCGGCTGATTTTTCAACCACTCTACGGCGTCCGTACACTCAATGACTTTTGAGGGATGCACGCGCAAGCTCGAGAGCTTTTTCGACGTTAATCGTTTCGGAAGCGGCAAACTCGCCTGCCCGTTCGCCTTGCGTGGAAATCGACTCGCGGACAATAGCCATGATGTCATGGGCAGAAAGGGAGGGATTGATCGCCATGATTTGCTTCGTGACCGATCCGACCGAAACGTAGGGGATGTGATTGATCGGCACATTATCCAACTGTTCCATATCTCGCTCCATATCCCGTTCCATCTCATCAAATTCTTCCATAAAAGCCGTTTACACCCCCGGCTGCCGGGGAACAATGACTTACTGCAAAATTACCCCTGAACTTGAGCGATTTCGTGCTAAGCACTGCCCATGACTGCCACTCCGACCTCGTCCGCCCTTTCGCTTGAATTCAGCTCCCTCCCTTTTTCGGCCGAAATCCTCGAGGTGGTTCGCGAACTTGGGTACGAAAAGCTCACACCGATCCAAGCCCAATCGATCCCGAAGTTGCTCGAAGGTCGAGACCTCATCGGCCAATCGAAAACAGGCAGTGGCAAGACGGCTGCTTTCAGTCTCCCGATCCTTGAAAATCTCGATCTGCGGGGACGGCGCCAGCTTCAAGCCCTGATCCTCTGCCCGACTCGGGAACTCTGCACCCAAGTCGCACGCGAAATCAGGAAACTCGGCCGCCGCCATGCCGGCCTCCAAGTCCTCATCCTCGCCGGAGGCTCTCCTCTTTTTACCCAACTTGGAGCCCTCGAAAAAGGCGTTCACATCGCAGTCGGTACCCCTGGCAGAATCATCGATCACCTCTCCCGCCGCACGCTCGATCTTCGCTCTGTGAAGACCGTGGTGCTGGACGAAGCGGATCGGATGCTCGATATGGGCTTCCAAGAAGACATGGAGCACATTCTTTCGCAGACTCCGACGAATCGGCAAACCGTCCTTTTTTCTGCGACTTTTCCGCGCATGATCGAGGCCATGTCCCGAGCCTATCAAAAAAGCCCTGTCCGCGTGACAATCGCAGACGAGGCGGGCGAACGTGCTCCCCAAATCCAGCAGTACATTTACGAAGCAGAGCTCGACGATAAGTTCAAAACGCTGGTCTATCTACTGAAGAAGAATGCGACGGGATCCGCGATCATCTTCTGTAATTTGAAAGCAACTTGTGCCGAACTGGCTCGCACCCTCTCAAACCACGGAGTCAGCGCGGAAGCGATCCACGGAGACCTCGAGCAATTCGAACGTGACCGCGTGATGGCGAAATTTCGGAACGGGAGCACGCGGCTGCTCATCGCAACCGACGTCGCGGCCAGAGGGATCGATGTCGAGAATCTCGACGCTGTTTACAATTTCGATCTTCCCTCCACTCCAGATGTCTACACTCACCGCATCGGGCGAACCGGAAGAGCAGGCAAAAAAGGAATCGCAATCTCCTTGGTTCTTCCGAAGCAAGCTGCGCGCGTAAGGGATCTCGAAGAACAAACTGGGGTCACGTTTATCCGCGAGAAAGTCTCGAATTTAGAAGGCGTCGAAGTCGCCCTCATGACCGAAGAACTCGGAGAAGCCGGCGCGGAAGCCAAAATGGAAACGCTTCATATTTCCGGTGGCCGAAAAGACAAAGTTCGTCCGGGGGATATTCTGGGCGCTCTCACGGGCGAAGCCGGAGGATTAGCGGCTAAAGACGTTGGAAAGATCGAGATTCATGATCGCTTCGCTTATGTTGCGGTCGCTAAGCACGTGGCCCGCGATGCGCTCCAGGCGCTGACAGATGGAAAGATCAAGGGTCGCAAGTTTCGGATCCACTTAGTCCAATAAGCCCGAGGAAGAACCGCTTTCGGTTTAGATCACTACTAAAAGTTACTGCTAAGCAGTGCATCCGCCTCTACGGTTTCAACGACGACCGGAATGTCTTTCATCATCGCAGTTAGACTGCGGCAAGGGCCGATGTTCACAAAACGAGTGACGCCATGATCTTGGACAAGTTTCACTACCGCTGCGTCCCAATGCAGCGTCTGAGTGATGCTTAAAATAAATTCACGACTGATCTCTTCCGGATCACTCAACGGCTTTAAACTAAAGCTGGAAAAAATGGGGATCGTCGGCGCCTTCGTCTGCACTTCCAATACATTGATTCTCACTTTTTCAACGAAAGGGAGGATGTACCGAGAGTGTGCTGGGTAGTCGAGAATGGTCATCGTCCGCCACCCCCTTTCCTTCGCACGAACCTCGATCAACTCCAGTTCCCGAAACCTTCCGCCGATATTCAAAAACCGGGGAGTAAGGTGGGAAACGTCGACAGCGATTTCTTCGAACCAGGCGTAATCGTCCGCGGTGAACGGCTGGTCGCGTGGCGCCGCCACGCCGATGTTCTTTCCGACCTTGTCGATTCCATCGATGTCTTTCGTAAAGTTTACGTGGTTCCTCACTGCCTGACGAAATCCATAAGC
>JACMQW010000029.1 GCA_014376785.1 Oligoflexia bacterium | reverse complement strand
GCAGACACCAGGCTGCGGCCAACCAAGCATCCTAGAAATCGCCCAATCGGCTTTTGCTGCACCTCTACTCCAAGATCATTCCGTTAACGAAGCCATACTGGATACGAGGCGGAAGTATTGGCTTTTCGTTCAGTGACCCACTGTTTTTGGAAAGAACCCAGTCGGAATGTCGCTCGCATGAAAACGAAAGGAGTCTCGGCTAAAAGAACCAAGCAAAGTCGTAGGCGCTGACCTGGGCTTCGTTCTTCCGAGTAGCCTCGCCATTGAGAAAGCCATTCCGCATCAACTCCAGACGACGAGATCCCTTTTTAGAGGGGGCATCGTTCACATCCCAGAGCTCATGAAATTTCTGCAAACCTGCGCAGTATTTCGTTTTCAGTTTACCTTTTTCATCTGCCCCGAGAGCGCATTGCTCGATACAAGCGCTGCCGTCGGCCGTTCTGATGCAGCTGCAATCGGGCGCCGTTCGAGCAGAACAAGCGGCAAAGGTTTTCTGCAGGGTACTGCCGCCGGCAATGATATCGGAGAGAGGAGGCTTGTTTTGCTTTAAAGCGCGAAGGTCGCGCAAATAAAGGGTCAGAAAATTAGCGTCATTATTATAAAGGTCTCGTTTCAAATTGTTCTTCAAAAAATTTATGACGTAAGGTGCTGCCATCGTGCCGAGCGGCGCGGTCAGGGGAAAGGTGTAGAGTTTCACTGCACTCGAAAAAAGAACCTGTGCCCGTTGCTGAAAGGTAAAGGACGAGAAACTGAGTTCCTCTGGTTTGTAACTTGCGTCCATAAAAGAAAGCGGCAGGCGAACCGCAGTCACATCCGTCGTAATGCCGTCATTCGCCGAAAAATTACAGGCAAAAAGGTAGACCGCGAGCAAATCAGAAAGCAGATTTATTCCAGAATTCGCCGTCAGGCCGGACGGCGGATAATCTTGCCGATTAAAAGTATGATTGCAAACCGGGGCTGTCCGAACGAGCTGAGATAAAAGCAGCCTCGGACCAGGATCGACCGCAGGTAAGGGTGCCGGGGGAGCGCTAGTCGGCACGGACGGAACGGGAAATGCTTTCTCATAAAGGTAATGCTGGTTTGAATAGACGAACTGATTTCTTTTCAGGTGATATCCTGCGGGGTACTCGCCGGCTGAATTATAGGAATCGTGGTGACCAGAGACTAAGAGGAGGTGGCACCGCATTCCGGCCGGGGCTCCTGGCACATTCGCATCCTCAAGCATCGATTCGTGCCATGCGTAGGAATTACGAGAAGCATTCCAGGTGTCACCACTGTTCACAAATTCATGAAAGAGAATGCATCCGTCCGCACTCCGTGAATTGCGATTCGAGTCCGGAGCGGTTGCGCTCGCGTAGCTTCGAAAAACCGACAACTCGTCATTACTTCCGATCGTCACCGAGCAAAAAAGAAACTCGGGAGTCGCGCAATTGGCGAACGCTTGATGGGCGGCGAAAAAAGTAATTCCTGCGAGGAGGAAATGACGGAGAAGCATAAATTTTCCTTAAAAAGCATCGTCCAAAAGCACTGGTCCAAAACCTACGTCATACAAATTGGATCGGAAAAGCTAATCCCTATTTTACAGGACAAATATTTTATTGCATCCCTCTTTCCGCGCAGCGACTCGCGGTCGTGAGCGACACATGCCAGAAATCTGACTCCCCTATTCCTCTTTCGCTTCCGAAGGGTTTATTGTCTCCGGAGCCTTACATAGACTTTCCACGATTATCCCTTAACCTAAGGCCATGAGTAAGATAGCCCAGCTTAAAATATTTTTATTCTGTCTCACTCTTTTATGCGGAACTGCCTCTGCGGAAACAATCAGCTGGCCGTCCGCAGTCGAAATCACCACGAAAAATAATGCGGAACTTCGAGGGGCGCGAGCCGATTTCGATTCCACCCAGGCGCTCGAAAATTCAGCGAAGTCCGGATACCTTCCCGTGGTGACGGGCACCCTGAGCGCGACGAAGAGCAACACCCCGGTAGTCAGTGGCAGCGGCGCGGTGGTGGGCGGAAACCGAACCGCGACGACCTACTCAGCTACCCTTTCTGCATCCGAAAATATTTTCAACGGTCTCGCCGATCTGGGCCGAACCCAGCAAGCGGAGGCCAACACGCGCGTTGCGGCCGCCACGCTCCAAACCGTCAGAGCGAAAGCCAGTCGAGACCTGAAAGCAAACTTCGAATCCCTTACCTATTCAAAAGAAAGCGTTCGCCTGACGTCAGAAATTTTGAAACGAAGAGAAGACAATCTCCGTTTGGTCGAGCTTCGGTTTGAAAGTGGTCGGGAAAATAAAGGATCCGTCCTCCTCTCTCGGGCTTACCTCAATCAAGCGCGTTACGAGAATCTCCAGGCTAAAAATGCGGTTTCGCGGGCCCGCGTGGACTTAGCAAAGACACTCGGAATCGACGACGAATCCACCTTGGATGTGACGGGCGAAGTTCCTTTGGATCCTCCGCCTTCCGCCGATCTGGCTTGGACGAAGTTGGCTTCCGAAACTCCCGATCATGTGAAATCCGCAGCTCAGGAAGATGCCGCGATGGCGGCCACGACGATTGCTCGGTCGGGTTTCTTTCCAACTCTCGGATTGACCGGCAGTGCGGGTCGGCAGGGAGATCGCTTCTTTCCCGAAGATCACCGTTGGTCGGTGGGCCTGAATCTCACCTTTCCACTCTTCAGTGGCTTCAAAGACTATGCAAATTTGAAAAGTGCCATTGCTTCGCGAGTGTCCTCACTAGAAAGTCGAGTGAGTGTGGACCGAGACCTCCTCGTTCGACTGAAGCAAGCGCGGAACGATTTTGAAGAAGCCTTCGAAAAACTCAAAGTCGATGAAAGTTTCCGGGATGCCGCTCAGACGCGCGCTGAGATCGCTCGAAATAAATACAACAACGGCCTTCAGACTTTCGACGACTGGGACATTATCGAGTCCGATCTGATCAATCGCCAAAAAGTCGCACTCGCCAGTAAGCAAAACAGAGTTGTGAATGAAGCCGCCTGGGAGCAAGTCCAAGGCAAAGGAATTCTGCCATGATGGAAGTCAAAAAGAAGAAGTCTCGGTGGAAATCTTGGATTTTCTTTTTTGTCCTCATAACGCTCTTTTTTTCCGGAGCTTTTTATGCGTGGAAGAAATCACGTCCCAGCCCCGTGGCTTACCGGGAAGATAAGGCTCGAAAAGGAGATTTGAAAGTCGTCATTCTTTCTACCGGAACGGTACAGCCGGAAAATCGCCTCGAAATCAAAGCTCCCACTGCGGGAAGGATCGATTCAGTTCTGGTGAAAGAAGGCCAACGGGTTAAACGCGGCCAAATCTTGGCTTGGATGAGTTCGACTGAACGCGCAGCGCTTCTGGACGCGGCAAGGTCGAAGGGGGAAGAGGAAGTCAAACGCTGGGAGGACATGTATCGTCCCACTCCGATCCTGGCACCCATCAACGGAACGCTCATTCTTCGAAGCATCGAAGCGGGCCAGAGTTTCGCCACCACGGACGCCATCCTCGTGATGTCCGACCGTCTCACCGTGAAAGCCCAAGTCGACGAAACAGACATCGCCCAAATTCGACTCGGCGAAGCAGCGGAAATCACTTTAGACGCTTACGGAAAAGAAACCGTTGCTGCAAAAGTAGACCAAATTGCATTCGAAGCAAAAACGGTGAGCAACGTCACGACTTACGTCGTGGATGTCCTTCCTCTGAAGACTCCATCATTCATGCGAAGCGGAATGACTGCCAACGTGAATTTTCTCATCGAGTCGAAATCAGGAGTGTTGCTCATTCCAACCGAAGCCATTCGAGCGGCGGATGGAAAAATGACCACCCTGCTGCGGGGGGCGGATGGAAACCCGAAAGAAGTCGATATCGAGATCGGGTCGAGCGATGGGAAACGGACGGAAGTAAAGTCCGGGGTGCTCGAAGGCGAAACGGTTCTCACCCAAGAAGTGAAACCCAAAGAAAAAAATAAGTCGTCCAGTCCCTTCTCCCCGGGTCGTCGATGATCGAACTCTCAAACATCACCAAAAGCTACCGCATGGGCGACCAGGTGGTCACCGCGTTGAAAGGCGTGAGTCTAAAAATCGAGGATGGCGACTTCGTCGCGATTATGGGTCCTTCCGGATCTGGAAAATCAACGCTCGCGCACATTCTCGGTCTGCTCGACGTGCCGACCGAAGGAGCCTACCGCCTGAATGGACGCGAGGTTTCCGGGTTAAGCGAAGATGAACTGGCGGTACTCCGGCGTGAAGAAATTGGATTTATTTTCCAGCAATTCAATTTGCTCCCGCGAATAAATGCGCTCGAAAATGTGGCACTCCCCCTTCTTTATTCCGCGCCGGAAAGCGATCAGTCCTACTCGATGAAACTCTTGGAGCGCGTAGGCCTTGGACCGCGTTCCCACCACCGACCAAACGAACTCTCCGGTGGCCAACAGCAGCGAGTCGCTATTGCGCGAGCCCTCGTGAATCGTCCGCGAATGATTTTGGCCGACGAGCCAACGGGTAACCTCGACTCGAAAAGCGAAAAGGAAATTTTAGGTATTCTTGAAGAGCTCAATCAAAGCGGAATCACCATCATCGTCGTGACTCACGAAGAAGAAGTGGGTGCTTCCGCAAAGCGACTCATCCGCATGCGAGACGGCGTCGTACAATCGGACGTGCGGCAAAGCCCTCTTTCGAGCGATCCCCGAGAAACTAAGCCACCCCTTTCCCCTCCTCGATTTCGATTCCGCGATGTGATCGAACACCTCTCACAAGGTTACCGAACACTCGCAGGCAATAAAATCCGAACCGCGCTTTCGATGCTAGGGATTCTGATTGGGGTCGCTGCGGTCATCGCGATGTTGGCTCTCGGGAACGGCGCCCAAAAAGCCATCGCTGATCAACTTTCTTCCCTTGGATCAAACCTCATCACGCTTCGTGCAGGAGCGATGAGAATCGGTGGGGTTTTTCAGGAAGCGGGAGCAACCACGCGAATTACCCTCGAGGATGTGGCTGCGATCAATGCGCAAATCCCTTCGGTGAAAGAAGCCAGTGGGAGCGTCACGGGACGGGCGCAAGTGACATTCAAGAATAAGAACTGGAGCACCGGGGTGCAGGGAGCAGCCCCCCCTTACGCTCGGATTCATGCGGCAGTTCCCGAACAGGGCCGTTTTTTCAACGACGATGAAACTCGCGCGCGCGCTCGCGTGGCGGTCATCGGAATGACCGTAGTAAGGCAGCTTTTTGGGGAGTCCAATCCGATCGGTGAGCAAATCAAAATTAATAAAGTTGCCTTTCAAATCATCGGCGTCCTGCCCGAGAAAGGCTCGACGGGTTGGCGCGACCAAGATGACATCCTCATCATTCCAATCACCACCGCTATGCACCGACTTCTTGGTAAGCTTTACGTCGACTCCGTCGACATCGAGGCCAAAAGTGCCGAACTAACAAACACGGTTCAAGATTCCGTTCGTGAACTCATGGAATCGCGTAAACGGATCCCCGAATCCATGAAGGGCGAGGCATTCGACATCCGAAACATGGCAGACATCCAAGCCGCGCTTACCGAGAGCAGCAAAACGATGTCCGCTTTGCTTGCGTCGATTGCGGCAATTTCGCTGCTCGTGGGCGGCATCGGCATCATGAATATTATGCTCGTGTCGGTGACCGAACGAACGAAAGAAATCGGTCTCCGAAAAGCGATCGGAGCACGCCGGTTTGATATCCTCATGCAGTTTCTTGCCGAATCGGTCGTGGTCAGCGGAATCGGCGGCATTGCGGGGATCATTCTCGGCTGGTTGATCACTCTTGCGCTCTCTTCTCTGACGGGATGGAACACCACGATTTCTCCCGAATCAGTCTTTCTCGCTTTTTTCTTTTCCGCTTTTATCGGGATGTTGTTTGGAATTTACCCGGCACGTAAGGCATCCTTACTTCATCCGATCGATGCGCTCCGATACGAATAACGATTGTTTTTCAATTTCAGGCCGAAGGAATCGACTTGCCATGCGTCCTCATCGTTTTAAAAATTCAAACTTCGTCATCGTGTTGACGCTTTCGCTTCTCAGCATCCCACTTTCACAAGCGGATGTTCCTGAAGAAGAAATGACGGATGCAAATTGGATCGAACACGTCGGTCGGGACCTCATCGCCCCGGTGAGTAAAAACGGCCTTCCCTTTCTCCTCATGGGATCTGCGGCGAGTGCCGCCGCCTATCCGATCAAAAACCGGGTGAAAGATCTGGGCGAGGATCGCCCCCTTGGATCCTGGTCCGGGGCCGGTTATCGACTAGGATTTTGGACCATCAACGTCGCCTATATGGCGAGTTTCGCCCTGTACGGAACCCTGGCGAGTGATTCGGAAGCCATCCGAAAAAGTCTGATGATGGTGCGGGCCACTGTCGCGACGGGAATCATCACGACTGGAATCAAAGCGTTCCATTTCGAGCAGCGTCCGCGGCATAATGGCGATCGACTCTCCTTCCCGAGTGGTCACTCCTCCAACGCCTTCGCTTTTGCTGGAGTGATTCAAAGAAACCACGGTTGGTGGTTTGGCGGACCTGCATTTGCCGGTGCGACTTTCGTCGGACTCAGCCGTATCAATGACAATGCCCACTACCTTCATGACGTGATTTTTGGCGCCACTCTTGGATTGAGCTACGCGTTCGGTCTCGATCCGTCGTGGTCTAACCGCGATCATTCGAAATCCATCGCACTGGCTCCCCTCTTCACCGAAGG
>JACMQW010000028.1 GCA_014376785.1 Oligoflexia bacterium | reverse complement strand
TATAGTCTTTTGATGATTCCAACTCCGGTGGTTCAGGGAATTCAATCTGACATGAAGATGGTGAGCGCCGAGAGTTGGGAAGAGATGACTAAAGTTCTGCTCTCCGCAGACGCTTCGAAGTACACCGGAATTTTTAGAATCGAAAACAAGGACTTGCCCGCTGTCCAAGCGATGATCAAAACAATTAATCGAGAACCAGAACTAAAATCTGCTGCGATCACTTTGATTAACGAAATTTTTTATCATTCGGTTCCACTATTGAAGAATTTCGATCAGACGAGAGGAAATGATACATTAAAAGAATTCGATGATGGGTCTATTCCGATGAAAATCATCGACTCCCCTTTTATAGCAACCATCACGATGCTGCGTCCGCGGACTTACTGTTACATTGGGAATTGTATCAAGATTGGGGCCACCCAAACCGGTATCGAAAAAATCGCTTATCGGAATGCGACCGCAAAGTCCGGCGACGAGCCCTCACAAACAGAAGATTATGACCTCAAACGAAGCCACACCGAAGTCATGGGGCTCAACTCAGTCTCGCTGCATCGAAATGCGGAACAGTTCCAAACACTTCGCGAATCGCTTAGCCATTCATTAAGAACTTCGCTCCCGACCGAATCATCCGAAATCGCAACGTTCGATCAGGAGCTACGGAGAAACCTTCACGAGTCCGCGGTACTCGGGCTGGCCGATCACGAGGTATTCACAAATCGAAAAATCTGGACGAGATTTCAGGAGTTTATCGCCAAAAATCCGAACGTTGAAAAATTCGGTCGCTCGGAATTTGTAAAGTTTCTGAATCGCTACCAGCTCCAGACTGAGAATTACGTTCTGAGCTTAAAGAATCAGCTCGATGGGGTCCTCGAAGCGAACCATAGCGCAGAGGTGGCGAGTGACCGATTGATTGCCGAGATCCCGACAGTCGGTGATTCCGCGACTTCTGACAAATCCAGACGTAGAGAACTCACCTCACTTTCTCAAAGGTTAGAAGCATTGAAAGCCGAATCAAGCGCGATGGAAGGCGGCATCGTCGAATGGCTCGCTAATTGCGAGCAGATCTCAGCCCACCTCGGTTACCTCATCCGGTCCGCTGATCCCATCCAACGAGTGAACCTTCCCTCGAGCGACGTAGATTCCCGAAAAGACCAGATTCTCACGGAACTGGGAATCCCGGTTGAAAAGAAAAAATTGTACCAGTTCGAAATCACCAGGCCCGAGCAAGCACCGCATCTGGATAATAAAGTTTTAGAATTTCTTGGGACCGCTTACCGCTTTCCCCCATCGTTTTTGCGCCCCACTGGCAGAGGCCCACGCCGTGTCCGAAACCTCGGCCGCGCAGGACCCATTGGTCGCTCCCCGCAGCGAGGACTTGAAATACGGTGCTTTTTAGCCGGCTTGGTCCGATCCAGGAGCGAAATTGCGTTCCCGACATCGCGAGAGAAAACTCACGGCCCGCGGGATTCCTCCACGCCGAGGTGACGGTCTCCGCACGACCCGAAGCGTTCACGCTGCTAACGCGCAAATCCAGCAAGCGGCTTTCGCGAAGCTCTCTCTCCCAACTCACCGGCCAATTTCGGATTTGATCTCGCTCAGCCGGCCCTAATTCGCGCGCACCCTTCCAAATTTCGAGTGCGATCTCGCTCGAACTCACCGGAACATCCCAAACGAAACTGGGCGACGACCGACAGTATGGACAGACGACTCGTGATTTAAACCCTTTTGATGGCGCCCCCCAAACGACTTCCGGCAACTCCGTGCGCCCACCGCAGGTCGAATGGTAGTAGGCTTTGATCGGCCAATCATCGCTGCGGGATGCTTTGAGCACCACCCCCCTCGTTCGGAGCGCACTCATGCGCGATCGGTAGTCTTCCCGGGTCGATCCATCATAGACCTGGTCCTTAATCGTCGAGTCGAGGTCGAAATGACTACCGCCTTTTTTCCCGGCCATCAGTTTCATTTGGTAATAAGCGTAGGTCCGAGCCGCGATCACCTGGGCATCGATCGCCTCGCGACTCCACGCCGCAGAAAATTCTGCGTTCACCAAACCGTCGAGGTAATTCTCCACATCGACGTGGTTCACGGCTTCACATTTCCAAGCCCCGTGACTCAGCACCGGATGAACCGAAATTTTTTCCCGGTAAGGCTTTCCTCTCACCGTAACGAATCCCGAAGGCCCATCGATTTCCATTGGGGCCGCAAAATAAACGGTTCGAAGCGGAAACTTTCCTGATCCCATCTGGCGTGCCTCGACCACCGCTCCATTCGGACATTTCAGCTCCCACTCCGCTAAACGATCGACTTGAGCCTGCGCGCCTCGGGGAACTCGGCTAGACGACGCTTGGGAAAGCCTGAGTTCGGTGCGATCCATCGAGCGCAGCCGAAGATCAAATCCCCTCACTCGAAAAGAGGAGGACGAGTCTAAGATTCGCACACGGACTTTCGGGGCTTCGCGTGCGATCGCAGATGCGGCCGCGAACGATCCGAGAATGGAAAAGCCAAGCAAAGCGAAAATAAAATGCGGCGAAAATCCGCGAATCGCTTCCATGCGATTCTTAAGAAACATCACCTCTCAATACTAACCGATTCGAGAGCGCGTACATGCGGAGAGTTTTTGACGGAGCAATGGAAAGCCTCACTCGAAATGATTTTGACAGCCAGAATTCCTCTCGCCCCCGTCGCAAGTAATCAGCTATGATTTTCCAGTCGCTCAGGATGAGCACGGAGAAAACATGAAGTTTATGAAAAACCTTTCAAAAGAATTTAGAAAAGAACTCGCAAACGCGATCCGCCTCTCCGTTTTCTTGACCGCGCTGGTGTTTGGATTCTTAGTCCTCCAAAACCGCACGGTTTCTCCCGAAGAAGTGGCGGTTTCGAGCCCGGAGTCGAATCGCCGCTGCATAAAAGACCCGCGTGGAAATCGAGTCCCCGCCTCCGTCGATTCCTCACCGGAATCGCGAATTCCCTGCGATCGCGAATAATCGCGCCGTAAAGGAGTCGATGACTCCGCCGCCGCCCGTGAGATGACTCCGCCGCCGACGCGACGACTAAGTTTTATTAAAATGCTTCATCAGACCGCCCAGGAAATCCATCGGGAGTGGGATGATCGTGTGCGTGGTCTTCTCTGCCGACATTTCACGAATCGTCTGGAGGTAACGAAGCTGCATGGTGACCGGACTTTTCTCCATCACGAGTGCTGCCTCAGCAAGCTTCTGGGAGGCTTGAAGTTCTCCTTCCGCTGCGATGATCTTCGCACGGCGTTCTCGCTCGGCCTCGGCTTGACGAGCCATCGCCCGTTGCATTTCTACAGGTAAGTCGATTTGCTTCACTTCGACATTAATCACTTTCACGCCCCAAGACTCGGTCTGGTGATCGAGGATCTCTTGGAGTTTACGGTTGATCACGTCGCGCTCAGAGAGCAGTTCGTCGAGTTCGACCTGACCGAGCACCGAACGAAGCGTAGTCTGCGCAAGTTTCGAGGTCGCGAGTAAGTAATTTTCGACTTCGATCACAGAACGGTTCGGATCGACCACTCGGAAGTAAACCACGGCGTTCACTTTGATCGTGACGTTATCCTTACAAATCACATCCTGCGGCGGAACATCGAGCGTGATCGTCCGCAGGTCGACTCGTTGCATTTTATCGATAATCGGAATCAGCACGATCAGCCCGGGCCCTTTTGCGCCGATCACGCGTCCAAGCCGAAAGACCACTCCCCGCTCGTACTCGTTTAAGATCTTCAGACTCATGAAAAGAAAAATACCGACCAAGAGAACGAGAAATCCAAACCCACCTGAAAAAAGTTCCAACATTTTATTCTCCCTGCTCCGGATTTAGTCCGGGAGCGCTCTTTCTATTTGGTTGAACGTGAACTCTTAAACCTTCGACGGTGACGACTTCAACCGTATCGCCCCTGCAGACCGGAACGATGGAGGTAAAATCCCAAAGTTCACCCCGAATGATGATTTTTCCAGAGGTCTCATGAATGAGTGAATCGACGACGCCCACGTAACCCGAAAGCCCGCCTGAACTGCCACCTTTCAAGCGCAAAAGTTCCACGGCGTTTTCGCGTTTCACCCTCGCCGCAAACCACCCGACCAGCAGCGCCATCGCTCCCAGAAAAAGCGCTGCCGGGATGTAAACTGCGGGACTCACTGCTTGGCGCGTTTGTTCGGGGTCGATCACCCAGACGAGCCCGAGCATAAAGCTCACGACTCCTGCGGCACCAAGCACTCCGTGAGTGGCCGCGAAAACTTCGGCGACTAATCCGATGCCTCCGACCACAAGCAAAATCACGCCACCCGCGCGGATCGGCAGACTTTGGAATGCCATGAAACTCACGACGAGAGAAACGACTCCGAAGATTCCGGCGACCTGAATACCCGGATGATTCAGTTCGAAATAGAGAAGAACGAGTCCTAAGGTTGCGAGAATGGCCGCAATATTCGGATTTGAAAGCGCGTTCAGAATCTTTTGGCCGATGGTCATTTCGAATTCAGAGACCTGTGCATTCGCGGTTTGGAGCACGGCGCTTTCTGCGGGATGCGAACCATCCGGACGGAAAGTGACTTTACGTCCATCGATTCGGCGAAGAAGGTCGGGTAAAGAATCCGCGAGAACGTCGGCTAAATGAGAATCGAACGCTTCCTTCGCAGTAAAACTCCGGCTCTTTCGCACGATATCGGCGGCGAGTTTTTTATCGCGACCATGAATCTCCGCCATGCCCTCCGCAAAGGCGCTCGTGTCGTTGAGTACTTTTTCCCCCATCGCCCCTGCGATGTCTTTTCCACTCGAATCGACCGGATGCGCCGATCCCATGTGAGACCCAGGCGTCATCGCACTCACGTGTGACGCGAGTAAAAGGAGCGCACCGGCTGAAGTCGCACTTGCACCTGCGGGCTCGACATAAACGATCACCGGAGTTTTCGCTCGGTCGATCGCTTGGGCCATTTTTTCCACACTCGAAATCAGCCCCCCCGGCGTATCGAGCGAGACTACCAACGCCGCGGCGTGCTCGGCATCCGCGCGAGAAATCGCGTTCGAAAAATATTCTGCGCTGGCGGGATTAATCGTGCCGCGAATTTCTGCGTGAAGCACTCGCGGAGATTCCGCACAGAGTCCTGAGCCATAGGAAAAAATAGCGGCGAAAAGAAGGAATGCCGCGAGCAAGACTTTCAGGCGATTCGAAACTTCGGTCATCCGAGCGCCCGGACTCGACTGAGGGCTTCTTTCAAATGGGACCAAACGGCCTTTTTCAAAGCCGCATTCGCGAGCATCGCCGCGAGTGAATAGGTCGTTAAAATAAAGTCGGATTCTTCTCCTGGACTAAATCCACCCACCTCGCCGAAGTCGCCCTCGCTTGCGCTGAAGCGAACGGTCGCCAATGCACTTGCGCCTGTCGCTACTCGTTCTGAAATTTCATAGTCGCTCGGACTGAGTTCGAGCGCGCTTAAGATCTTTTCAAAAAGTGCGTTCGCAGCAGGATCTTCGATTCCGGGTATTTCGAATTGGAAGCGAAGCCTCGCGCCCCCCGTCGCTGCCGCAATCGGCTCGGGATGACCGCTGAGCTCCGCAAGCGAAGCCTCGGTTTCCAAGCGCCCCATGAGCACGGCTCCGGCGGGAAGAAAATCGTTCCAACTCGCGACGTTCGGCCGGGAACCGGAAATGGAAAGAGGATCATCGGTCATGATGATCCTCTTCTCTTAATTGATGGCTGCCTTACAAGGGCGAATCACTGAAGTCGATGCAGCGCGCTCCGAACCCGAATGCCGCATTCCGGGCACTTCGCAGTCTCCTGCGTTAGGTTGCGACTGAAATCTGTTTGGTGGGAAAAATGAAGATTGGCTCCGCAGAGGACGCAGTGCGTATATCTCGCCACTGCTTCTTTTGCAGTTCCGAAAAAAGCAGTCGTGCCTGCGTCGGTTTCGTTTGCTGCATTGAGGTCATTTCTGTCGTCCATTTGCGGAGCCTTTCTCTTTTTCTCTCGTGGGCCTATGGAATGAATCGTTTCTCGGGGGATACACGTGTGGTTGTAGATCCGAGGGACTCATTGCCTTCAATCCACAGATCGGCGCGCGGGCGAAGGACTATACGGGGTAGTTTTGCCTAGCCGAAAAAAGAGGAACGGCGATCCCTGGGCTGCTAACTTGTGAGCCCTAGGCTGCTGACTTGTGAGCCCTAGGCTGCTGACTTGTAAGCCTTAGGCTGCTTTCGACGGATTCGACGACGCGGGCTCGAACGCTTCGGCAAAGATTGCCGAGTCCTTCACTCCATGCGCGGACTTCAGGTAACGAATCACATCGTTGATCATCGCTCCGCTGCCACAGAGGTAATAGTCGGTTTCTAGCCAAGGGAAATCAGGCTTGAGGCGTTTCAAAACATCCATGACTCGGCCGTTGTAAAAAGGAAAGCTGAGTTTCGTTGCATGAGCAGAGATCGCATAAGTGGTGGCTAAGCCCACTCGCTCGAAATCTCCCGCAAAGGGAACCTCCGCGTACGAACGAAATCCGACGATGGCGATTCCGAAGAGAAGGTCCGCTTTGGCAAACTCCCGCGAAAGCGCGATCGAACGGAGAGGCGCAATCCCGGTGCCGGTTCCGATCATACAAACGCCGCGACCCGCCTTCGTTCGGAGTGTGAAATCGCCGTAAGCTGCACGCAGAGTGAGCGTGTCACCGACCGCTAATTTTTCTAGGTAGGCGGCCGCATGTCCTCCCGGCATTTTTTTGATGCAGAATTCATAGCCTTCGGCTTTTGCCATTTCCGGCGGCACGGAGAGCGAATAAGCGCGCCACAGGAGGTTTTCAGGATCATCTCGGTCAGGGACCCGCAGACTGAGAAACTGCCCCGGTTCAAAATGAATCACCGAATCAGGCTGAAACCGCAGCAGGCAAATGTCTCCAGGCAACCACTGAATGCTTTTAATTTTAGCGTGATGCACCCGACGACGACTCATAAACCCCTCGTGTGCGAAACTAAGTCGCGATTACCGGCGGGGCCGACTTCCGCCTCTCGAGCTGCAAGTAGAGCGAGAGGTTTAAGTCGAGTTGTTCGGGCTTCTTTTCAAGAAGCGTCGAACGCTCAACCCCATAGCAGAGCTCAACAGTCTGCAAGAACTCTTCGGGGAGCAGCTGGAAGGTCTTGATCGCCTTAACATTCGGAATGGCGTGCTCCACCCAGCCCTTCGCCTCCGAGTCCTTAACATTCAAGAGACCGAGGTTTAAACGAGCGACCGTGCGAAACCAGGTCCACTCTTTCTTCATCCCAAGAGGAAGCACACCCAACCTGAGCACGATCTCAAGCGGGATCAAATTTTCAGTCGATTTAGGAAAAAACTGCGGATCGAGGTGGAAAATCTCTTGCTGGTGATAGGGCTCAGCGACCACTTCGCGAAGTTGCGCTTCTGTCACATAACCGAGTTTTACGGCGGAATCTCCAAAACGGAGTCCGTTCTCTCGAGCGTGTTCCATGATGGGATCGATCCAGTCTGCGTGGAGCAGACCTTTTTCCATCATAAACTCACCCATTCGTTTCGGTCGATTAGCGCCAGACATTTGTCACCTTCCGATTGTGGATCTTTCCCCTATAATGGTGGGAGATCTACGGAAAACCAAAATGAAAATGCATTGTTTGAATCGATGGCTTCTTTATTCGCTCGTGATTTTTATCTCGGCGATTAGTTTTTCTGCGGGCGCAGACGAGCTGGTTTCGCTCGACGATCCAACGCCAACCGCAAGCGCGGCTCCGGTGAAAGTCGGAGAACCCACGCCGGCCGCGATGCCATCGACGGTAACCACAGCTGCTCCCCCTAAGACCGCTTCGCCTACCGCTGCGCTCGACTCGCTCGACGGAACAGCTGCGAGCGGCGGCGTCGAAGTCGCACTCGACCTAGGGGCGGGCGAAACAGAAAGCGCACCGAGTCCTTATCTCTTTTCTCGGAATCCACTTTGGATGCTGCTTCCCCTCGGTGCACTCATCCTTCTCGGCCTCCATTTGCTCCCGATTCCGAAACGGACGACGGTGCGAAAAATCGATCAAGCTCAGCGGTTTTTCCGAGGCGGAATGGGAGAAGCGACTTCTACCAGCATTCTGATCGCTCCCTTGAAAGTCCCGCCTGCCGAGGAAGAGAAAACCAGAATTGCGTTATCGACGGACGTTAGTAGGTTTGTCCGTCATGGAGAAGATGATTAATGTCCCTACTTGGCGTCCCTACTCGAAGAGTTCGAATCGTCGTTCAGACTTCGCTTTACTTGCTGTGGGCTTACCTCATTTATGCAACCCACTACCCGATGCAGAACTTCGTCTCGGATCACATTCCGGTATCGATCTTTCTTCGCATCGATCCCTTAGTTGCGACCGTGGTCATGGGCGGGATGCGTGTCGGCATCACGATTCTGCTTTTAGGTTTGGTCACGCTCGGAGTGAGCTTGCTCCTCGGTCGGATTTTCTGCGGGTGGGTCTGCCCGCTCGGCGCGACATTTGATTTCTATTCCTGGATAGTAAAGAAACTCGGAGTCCGTCATTACGGGCCGAGTCCTTCTTGGTTTCGGCTGAAGTATTACCTCTTCGGCGCGATTCTTTTATTCGCGCTCTTTGGTTCGGTGAGTCCACTCATCGGGCTCGACCCGGTCGTTCTGCTCACCCGAGTCGCGGCAGCCGTCCTCCAACCCTTTGGTCGTGTCGAGGGTGGGCTCGGATGGAGCATCGGGGATCGCCCGCATTACATGGGGAATTTCATCGACTTCTCCACGCTCATTCTCTTTTTCGCAATCATGGCCTACACGACGAAAGTGTCCCGCATCTGGTGCCGCGCCGTGTGTCCACTCGGCGCTTACCTCGCGACCCTTTCCCGTTATTCTGTTCTGCGACGTCAAACCGACCAATGCGTTCACTGCAACATCTGTTCAGCCGCTTGTCCGACGGGTGCCATCGACTTTAACAACGCGGAAATCTATAACGAGTCAGAATGCATCAAGTGCTTCATCTGTTCCGAAGAATGTCCGGTCGACGCAAACTTTTTCACGCTTCGCTCTCCCCTGAAAGCGAACGATAGCCACGGCGGAGTGGTAGAGCTCGATCGAAGGTCGTTTGTCGGCACCCTCGTTACGACCGCCATCGCCGTTCCCTTCGCGCGAATCGAAGCCGGAACCCCGGGTTCTCAGAAAAAACTCCTCCGTCCACCCATGTCGCGCGAGGAAAGCGATTTTCTTTCTTCCTGCATCCGATGCGGAGAGTGCATGAAGGCATGCCCGACCGGCACCCTGAAGCCCGCCGGACTCGAGCACGGAATTCGCTCTCTTTGGACTCCGGTAATGACTCCACTCGAGGCACCTTGCAAAGAAGGATGCAACGCTTGCTCAGTCGCCTGTCCGACGGATGCCATTACGAAGTACGCAGTCACTGACAAATATAAGTTTAAAGCGGGCACCGCCGTCTTCAATCCATCGAACTGCATTTCCTTCACCGAAGGAAAGTTTTGTTCAGAGTGCGTGCGAGTTTGCCCCACCAACGCCATCACGATTAAAAAAGGCTGGGAGCCGAACCCTACGGGCCCGCAGCACCGCTGGGGAGTCTCCGCCTCCGGATCTGAAGAAATCGCGCCAACGGGATTAAATCCCACTCGTCCGGTGCATGTGAATTACGACGCCTGCGTCGGATGCGGAGCCTGCGAGAATTCCTGCAACCAAATCGTTTTTGGTCAACCGGCGATGACCACCACGAGTCAGGGACGAGCGGTCCCCACCACTTTTCCAAAAGTTTGAAACCGCTTGAAGATCTCAGCTCGCGCCTCTTCCAAGGCTCCGGTTTTACGGTAGGCCGTGCCGCTTGCCGTAATCACTTCTGCGTTCTTCACGCCTAAAAATCCGAAAATTTGGCGAATGTAGGGACCCGCGTGATTCAGTCGCGCAAGCTCTGGATTCACGTAATCTCCCCCTGTCGCTTCGAAAACAAAAACTGTTTTATCAGGAGAAAGAAGACCCTCCGGACCCTTCGGACCGTAGCGAAACGTCACTCCGCTTCGAACAAGGTGGTCGATCCACGCCTTCAAAGCCGAAGGAATAGAAAAATTCCACATCGGAACGCCGACCATCACCACATCCGCTTCGATTACTTCGCGGCAGATGTCATCTGACAAGCGTAAACACGCCTGTTCGTCCGCGGATCGCTCCGCTGCCGGTTTTGCAGCCGCGCGCCACCACGCCTCGTCCAGATGAGGATGAGGACTTAAGCCGAGGTCTCGCTCAGTGAGGACCAGGCCTGGGGAAATTTCTTTCAAGCGCCAAATCGCAGTTTCACAGAGATCACGCGTCACGGATTCACTTCCACCCAGACTCGAATGAACGATTAAAACTTTCATTTTATCCCGCTTTCTAAAAGACCGTAAGCCATCGAATCCGACAAAAGATCGATGTAAAAAACACATTGCTCCTGCAGAAGTCGGTCCCCTTCGGGAACGAATTCTCTCAGAAGCGCGTAACCATTTTCTCCGTGTTGCTTCTCTGCTTCACCAGACCGGGAAGCAAGCCACTCAGCCGCGTGAGAAGTCACGCCGTAGTTTTTGATCGACGCTTGAAAAAGGGGCTCCACCATCGTCGGAACCAGTGATTCAATCCCCACGTTCAATGCCGCCGCCCCCACTTGCCAAGCTAGATCCGTGCTATAAATCGCACTCCGAAGAAACGCGTCGTGCCGAGACCACACCGGGGGCGGTTCATAGGTCCATGGCTTTTCTACGATCTTTCGCATGGGCCCCCCGAACGCGGTCACAATTCGGCCGAGGATGTCGGTGTCTCCATCTTTATCTTCACTCCGACCCTTCAAAAATTCACCCACTGCCGCAGGCCGCTTCTTCTCCAAAAAGGCAACGTGCTGCCCAAACGATAAAAGGTGCCACATCAGGCCCGAAAAATAGCGCTCGGCGTGTCTGGGTTCGGCTGACCCGTTTTGCATCGCGAGGGTGAACGGATGATTCTCGATTGCCTTCTTCCTCGGCACCATCATCTTTTCATGCGCGTCGCGAAGCCAGGTCGGGAGGTCTCGGAAATCTACACGGGGTGTGGTCGTCATCATGACAACGTTTTACCAGTAGTTTACTCTTTGTTAAACTACATTCTAAAATCGAATGAAGCAGACTCTTTCGCTGCTCACTTCGATGTGAGACAACGTTAGCCATGAGCACTCCTTTAGGCCGCTTTCCTCCCGAAATCCTCGCACTCGATGAAGAAATCGGCCACTTCATGGAATATTGGGGATTTAAACGGATCCACGGTCGAGTCTGGCTCCACCTTTACCTCTCGGACACTCCCTTGGATGTTTCGGAACTCATGCGACGACTGAAGGTTTCGAAAACCCTCCTCAGCTTTTGTATGAAAGAGCTGAAAGAGTATGCCGTCATCATCGAAACGGGCATGGGGCGACACGGAACGGTCTTTTACCAGGCAAATCCCGATCTACAGTCGGTCATCCAAAATGTCCTCAGAATCCGCGAACGTCCATTACTCGGAAAAATCAAAGTCGCGCACACAGGAGTGGCGACCTTGCCAGAGTCCGAAGTGAGGGAAAATAATTTGAGCCCTAAGCGGATTAAAGAACTCGGAAAACTCGTGAATAGTGCGGAGCGAAGTCTCAGAACTCTTTCGAACCTTTCTCTCATCGCAGGATCCGCGGGAGGAGGCCTGCTGGACCTCCTGAGCCGGATGAGCGGGGGGAGTGAAAAATAGACCTCTCTTTCATATTCTAACACGGTCTCTAAAGAGTAGGTTTATCGCCCGAAAGATGGGGTTTAACTTTTAGTTTAATAGATGGTAAACTACTATAGAGGTTGCATAGGATGGTCGACAAAGATTTTCGGGACGACTGGGCCCTTCCCTGGTTTGATTCGAGCCTTTACACCCTAGGCGGGAAAGGGGCTCTGACCGGATTGGAAGGTGTGATCGACGCCTCGGTTCTGCGCGGGGGAAAACGACTGAGGCCCTTGCTCATGGGAGAATTCGCGCGATTTTTCGGACTTCCCTTCGATGCTGTCATTCCTTACGCTCGCGCGGCAGAACAAGTCCATTCCGCGACGCTCGCGCACGATGACGTCATTGATGAGTCCTCTACTCGCCGCGGATCGTTGACTTTAAATGCGCGAATCGAGAACCGGAAAGCGATTCTTGCAGGCGATTACCTCCTTGCCGAAGGAATTTACGCCGTATCGAAGCTAAAAAATGCCGCCATCGTGGAAGGTCTCGCCGCCACCCTTCGCGAACTGGTGACCGGCGAACTGCTTCAGAATGAAGCCAGGGGCATTTCCGATGTTTCGTCCTCACACCTTTCCCGAGTGGCCGATCTGAAAACTGCGAGTCTTTTTCGTTGGTGTTGCTTAGTCCCTGCTCATTTATCAAATGCACCGGAACCCGTGATCGCGCTCACTCGAGAATTCGCAACCCGCATCGGTGTGGCATTTCAATGGATCGACGATGCAGTCGACTTTTCGCTGAGCTCGGGTAAACCCTACGCAGCTGATTTACGGGAAGGTTTAGTGAACCGAGTGACTTTCCGCCTTCTGGAAATCGCTCCGCATACCCAGGCTTGGGTGCAGAGAAGCCTATCCTCGAATTCTTCGGAATCTCTTCCTTGGACACCCGAAGAAATTCAGTCGGCGGTCGAGGACACGCGGTCTGCCGGACGTGCACAGATGGGAGCGGCTCGGCGCAACCTATCAGACCTGATCTCCGCAATGACTCATGCGGGACAAGCCCCCAGTCAGGAATCGAGTCAGCGGATCGAACGCATCCTTCAACGCCTCGAGGAGAGGCTCTTATGAAAATGAAAACTCTTTCAACGGACAAAAATGATTCCCCCGTTTTTCTAAAACAGGGACAGGCAGAGACGCTCGCAGCCCTTCGAACGGGTTTTATAAAGCAAGATGGAAAACTCACGCGCGTGCGCGTTTTTGATACTTTAAAGCGCTCGGAAGGGCCCGAAGAAGTCATCTTCCGAAAAGTAGAATCCTCGCCTGCTAAGGATCTCGTCGAACATTTAAAGAGAGGGTTGACGGCGATTCGCGCCTTTAGCCTGACTGCCACCGCGGTTCCCTGCGCCGTGGTGCTGATCGATGGTTGGCGGCGGGGCTATCCGTTTCAAGCATTCACTGCGATTACCGTCGCGCTTGCCGTGGTTCTCCTGCAAATTGCGACGAATCTTTACAACGATTACTCCGATTACGTGAAATTGATCGATCTGCCGGGAACCTCCGGCGGGAGTGGGGTTTTTGAAAAAGGGTGGTACCGTCCAAACCAAATCCTAAATTCAGCAAGGTTCGCGTTCGTGGCGGCAGTGGTCTTCGGCATCCCGACTCTCATTTCCCATCCGCTGGAAGTGATCATCATCGGAGGAGTGGGGCTCGCGGGAACCCTCCTTTATTCGCATGAAACGTTCGGGTTAAAATACCATGCACTGGGCGACCTCGCGGTATTCATTCTTTGCGGGCCCGCGTTGGTGGCGGGATATTCCTACACCGTGTTTGGGATGTTCAGTCCCGGACTCTTTCCGATTGGGATTTTTGTTGGCCTCCTCGCATGCGGACTTCTGCATGCGAATAACCTCCAAGACATGCACCTCGATCGAAAGCAAGGAGCGCTTACCTTAGCAAACACCCTGGGGTACCGAAAATCGATTCATCTCCTCGGAGGAATCTATCTCGGAGCCGCGCTGGCTCTATTTTATGCCGTTTTCACGGATCGCCTGCCCGTAGCCGCATTGCTTGCTGCACTGATTCTCATTCCGGCTACTCAGATCACCTTCCGATTTAAAGCGGCACTGGGGCCCGACTGTCCCTCACTGATGGGAGTAAAAGTAGCGGCGGCGAAAGTTCACCTTATCGGAGGCGTCCTTCTCGGCTTTTCACTCTTCGTCGCAGTCTGGTTTGGATGAATATGAAAAAAAACGCGGCTCCCCCCGAATCCCTATCGTTTCGAAAAATGTCTCCTCATGAAAGAGTGACGACTTTACTTGAGGAAATCGGAGTGCCCTTAAGTGAAGGAAAATGGTTTGAATCGCAGCATCCGCCTGTTGAGCGAGCAAATCAGTGGATCGAAAATGCTGTCGGATATTTTAGTATTCCGCTTGGGTTTGCCGATCACTTCGTGATCGATGGGATCAGGCGGAGGATACCGCTTGCGGTGGAGGAAACCTCGATCATCGCAGCCGCTTCGGCGGCGGCAAAATGGATACAGCAGTTCGGGGAAATCACCACCTCCGCCCAATTGGGTGAAAACATCGGGCAGATCCAATTTCCTTCCGTAAGCGACGCCCGGGCGGCCCAAGAAAAAATTCAACTTCGCTCGGATGATATCCTCTCTTTTGCGAATGAAACAGTTCCCGGTCTCGTTTCGCGAGGAGGAGGATTCAACCGATTAGAAGTCCGCATTTTAGAGCGAGGTTTCCCGTTCCAAACGTCAATGCTCGTCGTCCACCTCTTCTGCGACACAAAAGACGCCATGGGCGCAAATCTCATCAACCAAGCGTGCGAAATCGTCTCCGCTTCGATCGCTCACCTCATCGGTGAAGAAGTGGGCCTGCGGATTGTTTCGAATTTGGCAGACGAATGCCGGGTGACTGCGCGCATTACTCTTCGAAACATCGATCCTGCGCTTGCGATTCGAATCGAGGAAGCCAGTCGCTTCGCAGAGCTCGATCCCTACCGAGCAACCACCCACAACAAAGGAATCATGAACGGGATCGATGGAATACTCATCGCTACCGGAAACGACTGGCGTGCGGTTGAAGCGGGAGCCCACGCGTACGCCGCTCGCTCGGGTTCTTACCAGCCTTTGTCGATCTGGAGAACGGACGGCGAAGGGACGCTCGAAGGAAATCTGGATATTCCGATGTCACTCGGCACCGTGGGTGGGGTCACGCGGACCCACCCCTCCGCTGCACTCTGTTTAAAGTTGCTCGATGTGAAAAGTGCTCGAGAACTGGCGCGAATTGTCGGCGCAGTCGGCTTAGTCCAAAACCTCGCTGCACTCCGCGCGCTTTGTGGGGACGGAATCGTCGCGGGTCACATGCGTCTGCACGTTTCTAATATCGCACTCGGCAGCGAAGCCAGTGAGACGGAACTCCCCCTATTAAAAACTCGGTTAGAGAACCTTTTTCAAGACCAAAAACGCATCTCGGCACTCGACGCACGGAACATCCTAAGTCTGATGCGAGGGGGGCGTTGACGAAAGGATAGTGCCCGCGAGATATTAGAGCCCTTCGAGAACCCATCCCTCGGTAACTTATTTTCGGTTAGGACGTATTACTCTCATGATGACTCCACTTCGAAAATTTCTAAGGCATCATCCATTAACTTTTTCTTATTCGGCGATCACCCTCGCGCTCCTCGGCTGTGAACCCTCCGGAATTGCAGCAAGCCGCCCGTCGGGAACGCCTGAAACCGCTGCCCGCGTTTCTCAAGAAATCAGCCCTGAATTGAAAGAGCGCCTCACCGATGTCCAATACCGAGTGACCCAGCTTTCAGACACCGAGCCCCCCTATAAAAATGAGTATTGGAAAAATAAAGAGGATGGCATCTACGTCGATGTCATTTCGGGCACCCCCCTCTTTTCGTCTAAAGATAAATACGATTCTGGTACGGGATGGCCGAGTTTTACGAAACCATTAGATGAAAACGCAGTCGTTTACGTTACGGATCTTGAACTCGGCGAAAAAAGGACGGAAGTCAGGACTAGAGGATCATCCTCCCATTTGGGACATGTGTTTAACGACGGACCTAAACCCACGGGTAAACGCTTTTGCATGAATTCAGCATCGCTCCGATTTGTGCCGGTGAAAGATTTAAAAAAAGAAAAGCTGGACCGCTTTGCCGTCCTTTTTCAAAACTCGAATAAGGTACTTCCCTCGGTGGCACCTGTGAAAACTGGAGAAGCGGTTTTTGCCGGAGGTTGTTTTTGGGGCGTTCAGCAAATCATCCGAAAAGTTCCAGGAGTGATCACGACGGAAGTCGGCTACGCGACGGGCAAAACCGGAAACCAGGAAAAGGCGGAGGCCGTAAAAATCACGTTCGACCCCGAGCGCACGGACTACGCCCGCATGCTCGCGATCTTTTTCAAACTGCATGATCCGACTCATCTGAATCAGCAGGGAAATGACGTCGGAGACCAGTACCGTTCAGCGATTTTCACCGAAGACGGCGCACAAAAAACCGCCGCCGAGAAAGCAAAAATCGAAGCTGCAACTCTGTGGCAAAAACCAGTCACAACCGAAATCACTGATCTGGGTTCTTACTCCAAAGCGTCGGAGGACCATCAGGACTATTTAGTAAAACATCCAAAAGGATACTCCTGCCACTACGTGCGCAAGCTCTGATGATTTTTTTGATGCAGGGGCCAGGATTTGTTATGGGTATCCCACCGGGAGGATTGCCTTGAATCACGCGTCGAAGCTCATCACGAACATTGAAGCGGGCAACCTGGTTTCGCGCCTGAAGGAAACAATTCTCGAACGCTGGGAGTCGCAAGCCAGAGCAGAAGTTCCTGCAGCGGATGCGCAGTCGAAACGGGCTTTGCGCGATTCGCTCCCGCCCTTCATCGACCACCTCGCCGAAACCCTGCGAGGGCCGGATGAAAAGGTATCGGACATTTCGAGCGCAGAAATCGCAAAGGAGCATGGCGATGACCGGGCCGAACAACCGGGCTACACGCTCGATCAAGTCATTCATGAATACCAAATCCTCCGGCGAGTCACCATCCAATCGTTAAGGGCGGAAGCGGTGATGAGCGAAAGCACTTCTGACCTCATCAACGACTACATCGACTTCGGCGTTCGAAAAGCCTCAGCACGCTACTCGGCCATCGAAAACGACCGAGAAATTCTCTATAAATTGAATCAGAAAATTTCCGCAGCCGAACTGATTTTTCAACGCCATAAGTTTGAAGCTATTTTTCGGGACACTCCTGCGGCGATGGCGCTTTGGCATGGGCAAGATCTGGTGTTCGAGCTCGTAAATCCTTCCTACCAATCCGTCTTTCCAGGTCGAGAATTGATTGGGCGAAAATTAATAGACGCCTGTCCTGAATTCATCGGACAGGACTTTCCGGAGTTACTCCGCTCGGTCATGAACTCCGGAATTCCCTTTGTCGGAACGGAAGTGATGGCAGAAATTGCGGTCACTCCGGGAGGGCCATTAGAAAAAAGATACTTCGATTTCTCCTACATTCCGATTCCCGATGCCGAGGGGAAGCCCTATGGCGTCTATGACCATGCATTCGAAGTGACTGACCGAGTTCGAGCAAGGCTACAGTTAGAAGAGAGCCAATCTGCCTTAGAAAATACCGTTGAAGACCTGAGGAAAGAGCGAGAGGCCCGGGAAAGGTTTGTCGAAGCGCTCACCCATGACTTGCGCACCCCCCTCACCGCCGCAAAAATGGCCGGGCAACTCCTCATGCGGAAAGTGCCCGACGCAAAAAGGGTGAATACCCTCTCCCAACGCATCGTTTCGAATATGGACCGAGCGGATGGAATGATTCGCGATTTACTCGACGCAAACCGCCTGAAGGCCGGGGAAAGCATCCCTGTCCTATTCCAACGTTGTGACTTAATAAAAATCACAGAAGCGGCCGTGTCCGCTCTCCAGGATTTGCATGGCCCGCATTTCGAAATCCACGCCAAATCGGGCATTATGGAAGGGCACTGGGATTGCAGTTTAATTCAGAGAGTAATCGAGAACCTTGCCGGGAACGCGGTAAAGTATGGAACTTCAGGTTCCCCCGTGACCGTGACCCTGACTCATCAAGAAGAAAGGTCTAAAATCTCTGTGCACAATTTTGGAAATCCCATATCAGAATCCGACCTCTCGACGCTCTTTACACCTTATCGACGCCTTTCTTTCGCCATCAGTGGCGGACAGAAGGGTTGGGGCGTGGGGCTGACGTTGGTGCAAGGGATTGTGCAGGCCCATGGGGGATCGGTCAGCGTCGAGAGCGATGCCATTCATGGGACGACCTTTATGGTCGATCTCCCAAGCAGCGTCACCTTGCCTCATTTAGCCCCGGCGAACACGGCCGAACATGAGTAACCCAAGACGCATCCTCGTAGTCGAGGACGACTTCAGCATCCGAGAAACCATTCACATGGCTTTGGAATCGGAAGGTTATGAAGTGGTGACGGCGGTGAATGGACGGGATGGGTTGGACAAAATCGAAACAGAGGGCGGGTTCTCGCTCGTTCTTCTTGATCTCGTCATGCCGATCATGGGGGGTCTCGAGTTCCTGAGTCACCTCCGCGAGAACCCTAAACATGCGGAACTTCCCGTACTCATGGTCTCTGCAACGGCAGACGAAGTCTCGAGTCAGAGAGCAGACGGATTCTTACGAAAACCCATCGATCTCGAAACGCTTTTGAAGATTGTTCCGATTTACGCGCGGGAAGTTTAGTTCTTAAGGAATCGCTTCTTCCAGTTCAATCGCAGTTCTATTTTTATTTTACTCTTCGCTCACGCACTCGTAAGTGAGGTCTGGGTTTGAACGATGGTCTCCGCGGATGAAAACACACGGTGATTCCCCTTCAAATTCGATCACTGCGAAGCGGTCCTCTGCTGGAGGGAGCGAAATGTGGGACTCTTCGGTGAAATCTTCGAAGCCGTGAAACCAGGCCGAAGGAATGCCGTAGGTATTTTCCCGAACCCCGTAGGATTCACTGTAATTTCCGCAAGAGGTTCCGACCACGGCCCGTCCGCCCGAGGAGTTCCCAAGAAAATCGAGACAGGCCACGAATCCACGCCCCGTTTCCTCAATTCTCAGAGTTGAGCGAGCGACGGAAATTCCGCGGTTCGCATCGTCTGGATACCCGCAGGAGTAAGTGCCCGGGACGAGATTCGAGGCTGAAGCGCTTGCAACGGAAGTGAGGACGATCGACAGGAACAACGAAGATTTTACGGCATTTAAGTAAAACATGCGGCCCATTAATGCACCGCAACCAATAAGGCAAGAACACAGTGCAAAGGTCCGAATGGAATGGAAAATGGGCAGGAGAATATGCTTACCGCCTTGAAGACAACCATCGCCTGGACCCAATGCTTAGTTCCGCATGCATTGATATTCGGACGGATCGGCGGCTACTGGATCGGTAACTCGCAACGAATCAGTGGTTGGAGTTAGGACAGCGAAACCTCCCGCGATTGGGATTTTCAACTCGTGAGTCTGCAGCCATTCGCGCGCATCACTCGGAGTCCTAAATGAAAGCATCGGCGAGAATGAAGGATGGCTTTCTTCTCGAATGCTCTGACCATTGCTTCCGATTTTTCCGATACGAACGGTATAACGGAGTGACCAACTTTCATCGCTCGATGGATTCGATGAAACCGCGTCTACGTATAAATTCGCGTAGTGAGTTCCATCGCCACCCCCGTAAGAATCTGCGCAACTCCAAACGACTATTCTTTCGATTCCTGAATTCGCGTGCGCGCAAAAAATGGGCATGGAGAGCAAGAGTAGCGACAGAAGGGTTTTCATCATAATCGTGTCCTAGGCAGCAATTTAACCCATATGACTAGGTGCGTCAAGAATTACCCACCCTTTCCCTGCACCTTAGCGCGGGTGTTAGTTTTTCAACATCTGTTCACGGTTCTTAGACACCGCTACAATGAGAAAAGCGCAATCGGGCTCCGAAACCAACCTGAGAGATTTGGACTAAAAATGATGGGAAGAAAGTTATTTACCGCGGGGCTGTTATCGCTCGTCACAGTCATTTTAGCGACTCGCCCCTCGTTCGCTACCTCATTTAATTTTTGTTCAATCACCTATGGATCGACCAACGAGTTGGAATCTTTTTGCCGAAAAGTGAAGGGCACCTCTGCGATCACGGGGCATATCAAAAACATGCCGGACCCTGACCCAGGTGGGATGGATCACAAAAATAATGTTCCTTTCAACTACGCGCTTTTTAACTCGCTCTGCAATCCCACGACTTGTGACCCCGCAAACTGCGATCCGAACATCACTTTTACTGAGCTTATAGCACCAAGCTCCATCGCGGACGCTCAAAGCATCACAGATGGTGGAGATCGTGTTGTCGCAAGGTCTCTGGCTCTACCCACTGGCTGCGATGTGCTGCTGGTTTCGTCTCACCATGCTTTACAAGACGGCACATTTTACGGAGATAGTTTCGCAGCGAATGCGAGCCTGCAGGTGAATGACCTTCCAATCTCCCGCCTGACTCGTTCGACGGAGTCCTGCAACTTGTCGCTTTCTACCGGAGGTTTAGCGAGTTGCCCGAAACCCCCTGCAGACACCACCCACTTGATGGGAAACCTGAAGGAGCTTTATCTTTTTGCGTGCAATACGATGCGGAAGATTCCGCCCGCTCCGTGGGAAGAACCGACAGACCCAGGTAGTTCGGGAGGGTGGGGACCGGCTACCGGCCGCACCATCGCGCGTGCTGCCGCGAGAGAGCGATTCATTCAAACTTTTAGGAAGACTTTCAACATTTATGGCGTGGACTGCGTAGCGGCGCTCGGTAGCACTGCCGGGAGCCAAGTCGCCTCTTACTTAGACCAACTTCAAACGGAATATTCTAATAACGGCGCAGTAAACCCACTCTTTCTCAGTGAGCATCTCGACTTCGTGACCCAACAACGATCCAGTTGGCCGATTCCGCAGTTGAACGCGAAAAAGCTCGCCATATGTAAAAGCAATCCCATTTCGACCATTCATGGGTCCGCTAATAGCGCTGAAAATAAGTCTAGGGTTCCGGCCCAAATTCCCCGAGCGGACTGTCCCATGCAACGTGAAGCGGGCGCAGACTTTCGGGTAGGAGGCGTCAGCAAAGCTCATTACTGCCAATCAATCACTGATGCGGTGGCTTTGTATGCAACCAAGCCGAGTCCCAGCGCGCCCGCACTGAGCTGCGCTCGTTTTCGGGCTCTAGAATCGACATTTTGGTAAGTGTGCTGAAGGCCCAGTTCGTCATTTCTTTTGAACAAGCTCACTCGATGGACGTCCAAATTGATACTCCACTCCGCCCAAAGTCTTCTGTACGGAGACATCCGGCGCACTTCGCTCCAATTCGAAATACTCATAGCCGATTTGGATATGAGTCCAAAACTTCAGCACGTCGAATTCAGTCGAGTGATCCCGGTTTATCACGCTCGAAAGGTTGCGAAGGGTGTCGGTGTCTAGCTTTTTGAGATTTTCCGGACTCAGTGGAAACGGAAAACTATAAAATGGAATTTTATAAACCGAGCCGTTGCTCCAGACATTCCGATTTAAGCTTTTCGATACGACCGCGTAAATTTCATCGATTTGATCATCGTTCATTGCGAGACATCCTTCCGTCACGCAAGCACCATGAATCTTAATTGCGTTCCCTGCTCCGCTTCTCCCTTTGGCGCGGTTGCCAATATCATAGGCATTCGGATAGCCGACATCGATCGACAGACGCATCCAACTATTAGGATCTAACGTGCCGGGGGAAATTTCGTAAAAACCCTCTGGAGACATGTAATCATTTTCATTTCTCTTCGGACCGGGTAGCCCTTCCATTCCACAGACCGAATAGGTTCGGAATTTGCGGAAGTGACCGTCATCATCCTGGACCCACAATTCGAGTTTTCCCTCGCCCGAAGCATGCTTCCACTCGTCTTTGATCTTTTCTGCGCTCATCCCAGGACGGGTGAGGATTTTCGGAACCTCCATACTTTTGAAAGAACGAAAGAGAATGGGAGCGCCAAAAATGAATCCCTTGGCTTTGAATTCCAAAGCGAGCCTTTTACCTGCCTTCTGAACAGCGGCCTGCTTTCCAGGATCATCGAAAGCGTGACTCGGAGGGAGCGGAGAGTTCACGGGCAACAGCGCGGAGACCCCCGTAGCAGGTTTTAGACAAAAGAGAGTGAGTAGCAGGACAACGCCTTTAAACATGAGAGCCATGGAGCACGAGGTGTACCAGCTGGACGAACCGGAGGAAGAGTTGCGCGAGCAAATCTGTCTAAACTTAAGTCAGGTGTTCGCAGAGCAAAGCATCCCGATTTAGTAGCCTCCGTCGCAGGAATGAAGATTCATAAGGAAGTTCTCTGAACGTTCTCAGCTCCACTGAGCCTCCTGGGTGGGACCCACAGTTCGACTCAAAGGGAAAAGAGCGCCGCCGCCTGCCACCAAACCAACACCCGTCTAAAAACTAGGCAGTCACCCCTCAACCTGGCCCCTGAAATAACCAATAATTTCAATATTTTATGATATTTAACGCTTGGCATCCTGATTGCTTTAACTAAGGTATCAGCAGGCATTCGTAACCAAGACGGCCAAGAACCCGAGCTGAATAAAGAGGAGTCCCCCATGAAAGCATCCACTCAGTCCCTGATCTTAATGAGTCTCACCACTTGCCTTCTTTCTGCCTGCGGCTCTACCGGAGTCACCGGTTCGGGCTCCAACGCTCAGAACGTCGCTACCGCAGACATGACCGCTGGAGTTTTTAACCCGACCACCGGTTCTTATCCTTTGTCCTTCAAATCCGTCGGATTTGACCCCGCAGGTGGAGCCGCTTCGGTCACCACCTCCCCGGCTCTCTTCACCGATTCGAAACTGGTAGTCGTGGTGACGGCCAGCCCCGCTACCCGCAACGAATACACCAACGGAACTTACGCAAACTTTACCGCTAACTATAACTGCGTGACGGTTGCCGTCACCGTGTCGGTCGAGCAAAACGGTGTGTTTTCTGACCTCCCCACCGTTTACACAAACCGCCTGACTGCAAATGGAACGGCCGGTTGTGCAGGTTCCCAAGCCAGCCAGACCATCGACTTCTCAAGCTACATGAGCTCTGGTCATGGAAACATCAAAGTGAAGGTCCAAGCCCTCACCTCTGATTTCGACTGTGACCGCGCTCTGAGCTACCCTTACTACCCAAATCCTTACTCCCAGATCCTCGCGACTTGCCGCACGAACCCGATGCGCTCGATCTATCAGTACCATGTCGTGAACGGTAACATCCAAGTCCAGACGAACGGCACCCGGATCTAATCCGACGCCCTTCCTCAACGATTCCTCTAAAAAAGAATGAGCCCCCCGCTACTCATTGATGAGTGCCGGGGGTTTCTGCGTTTTCCTGAAAAAAACATTTCCGAGCGGGAAAGCATCCGATAACTTCCTCGGCATTGAATAAGCCGAACCCCGTCCAGAAGTCCGCCACCGTCCGATTCTTCTCCACGCTTGCAGGCTTACCCACTGCTGCCGAGTTGCTCACTGTGGCGACAATCATGACCACGCTAGCGCTCACCGGATGCTCGACCCCCGAAATCTGTGAAAAAGAAATCACCTGGAGTCCCGGCACGCCTCAGGTAGAAATTTCCAAGAACGATAAAATTCTGATCTGCGGAGATCCGGCGCACTACGCTTGGAAAAAAATTCCTCCCGGCCAATCCGCGAAATTTCTTCGTTCCTACCTCGAGTCCCAGGCTTACCTCGATCCGAAAATTACGGTCGATTACGATGCGGGGAAAGTGGTGGTCGATGCGGGAAAGAGATCGGTCGTCACCGCGATTCTGACCGAAGGGGAACCGCCGGAGTGGAAAACTCCGCCACTGAATATCTATCTCGGTCATCCGCTTGAAAAAACCACCCTCGATACGATTTCCAGTTACTCAATCGAGCAACTGAAAACGATCGGGTATGCCTGCGGTAAAATAGACCTTGTCGCCCACCCCGACGGTCGGGTCATTCTAAAAATTCAGTCCGGGGAGCGCCAGATTTTTCCGCAGACCGTCGATGTGAATCCTCCCGAAGTCGATAACGAGATTTTGCGTCGCTACGAGCCCTTCCACGAAGGTAATCGTTTCAACATCAGTAAAACCATTCTCGCTGGCTGGCGCATGGAATCCGATAACGTGGTTTCCAGCGCCCAATACACTCCTCGTTGTGAGAATGGAAAACTCACGCAACTCGACCGCTCGGCAAGCTTCGGCTCGCGGCGCGCTTGGGAAATCGGCGTCGGTGCGAGTACCGAGGAATACCCCCTCGGATTTGTGCGTTGGAATAACAGTCGACTCTGGAGTTCGGCTTCGACTTTCCGCGCGGAATTCATCGGTTCCAATATCCGACAAAAAATTTCCGGCGATTTGAAATGGTACGCCTTCAAAGACGACCGAAGGATGTATCTCAAGCCCGGTGCTCAGTTCGAACACCGAAAAGAACCGAAGTTCGAATCGATCGAAACCAAAATCACCAGCTTTCTCGGGCGAACGTTCGACATCGGTAATTGGACGCTCGATCCCCAAGCGGGTTTTAACTTCAGGCGCTTTCGCGATCTGACGGCGCGTCCCAGTGTGGCGAATTACTTCTTCACCCCGGGAATTCTTTTGAACGCACACTCGCACGATTTCGAACGCTACCGAGGCAGCCCCCGAACCGGTGTCGATTTTAACTTCGCTTACGATTTCCTTCCGGGAAGTCAGGCAAAAACAAATTCCGTCCATAGAACACTCATCTCAGGGACGGCGCTCTGGAACTTCCGGGACTACGTGGAACCGCGCTGGGTGCTAGGCGCACGATACTCTCTGGGCATGCTGGTCACCGGAGATGGATCGATTCCTAATGTGGACCGAGTTCCCGTCGATTGGTTCTTTCTCATCGGGGGTGACCGCGACTTGCGCGGATTCGGACGGAATAGTTTACCCGAAGTGAAAAAAGGGGCAGGGAGCGCCGCCACGCTGGGAATCGAATCTCGGTGGCCGAACCTCTTTCCCATGCCTTTGGAACCGCTGCTCTTCACTGACTATGGTTGGCTTGGCCACGGCAACATGACGTTTGATCCTGGCCTCTTTTATTCGCCTGGTTTAGGGGCACGAGCGGCCACTCCGCTTGGCACGATTCGCGCTACTTATGCTAACGGTTATAACCCTCTGAAGGGCCACCATAAAAACCAATACTTCGTCAGCTTCGGAGCAGAATTTTAATGTCGTCACCTGCAGCTCGGCCGAAGAAGTCATTCATCCGAAAAATCATCCTTACGATCAGTGCGCTTCTCGCCCTGGTGGTTTCGCTGGTGGCTGCCGCCGTACTCATCATCTGGTTCCGGCCAGAATGGATCTTAACTCCCGCGCGCGTTTCGAAGCTGGCTGCGTTCGCGCTCGTCGAAGTGAAAGATCCGAAACACTCCCGGAGGGAAAACCTCCTATTACCACCCGGAGATCCCGCACTCCTCCCGGTGACGCTTCACATCGATCGTCCGAATTTGAAGCAGCGGACTTTTCACCTGGGCTTAGGCGCGACTTGCTACGCAATGAAAGATTCGCTCGTGCCGGGTATTTCCTTCTGTGTGGAAGAGGCACAGGTCGCACTCACGATCGAACTTTTCAAAACGACAGGAATTCTTCCGACCGTAAAACTCGTCGCTCTGAATAATTTGAACATTGTTTTGTCGACGCTGGAGATGAAACCCCAGCCCGATCAAAAAGAAAAGAAGCCTACCGTAGAACCCTCCTCTCCGACCTGGATGAAATTTGTTGCGGAAAATTTCCGCTGGGGCCCGGTTCACTTAGAGGCGAAAGAATTCCGCATCGGTGCAGACGGAATGATCATCCGAGCAAAATTCACGAACCTTGAGGGTGGAAGCGAAAATCCAGTCGTGAATGGAGAACTGAATTCCCCCACTCTTGATTTTAATATCGGCGTCGAGGCAAAGGGATACCGGGTGACGTCCGAAGGGAAAATTGAAGAAGATGGAAACCTCATCCGAGTTCCGTCGGCCACTGCGATCTACACCTCGGTTCCTGAAAAAGGAATCCATACGCAGCCGATGAAAATCAGCGCAGATTACGACGCCACTTACGATCTTAAAAAATCTGAGATTAAAGCAAACTTCTCTGCCCGATGGAAAAATCCAAACAAACTGATTTCGGATCTTAAAGCTGACAAAAGCACCTTCAAGATGGACCCACACGGAATGGCGGGTAAAACGAACCTTGCGGTCACTCTGAAAGGGAAAACTCCCGCGGGCACTCTCCCCGTGCTGAATGTGGCCCTGGCCGCAGAGATGAAAAATGCGACGAGTGGAAACCCGCCCGTGGTAGATTTAAAACTCGATTTAAATTCTTACACCTTCGCCGGCATTCACGCGAAGTCGGATTTGGAAGTGCGAATCACGCCCCGAGGTGAAAAAACGGATCTGGAACTGAAACGCGGCGAACTGCGAATCGAAGTTCGAGAGTTTCATGATACGATTAAAGCCCTCGAGCGCACCTCATGGGCCATTCCCGCGCCCTTTGCGGTCCTGCGTGGTCCGATTGTGCTGAAGACCAGTCCATTCCAGCAACACAAAGACTCGGTCGAGATACCGCTCGTTTTAAACTCCGACCTGCGTTCGCGTGAACAGGCGGTGAAATTAGAAACTAAAGCGGTGGTTACCCTGTCTAACAAAACCCTCGCGCCGGTGAAAACGTCGATCGACGTCGTCCTCGAAAAAATAAAATTACGGCTTCCCGATTACGATCCCCTTGCGCCGGTACCCGCTTACGCAAGCGATCCTCGCATCATTCGTTATGAAGAGGTAAAAAAGAAACAAGTCAAAGCGGCTAAGAAAGCAGAGAAAATTCGCGTCGCAAAAGAAAACGGAGAAGCACCTCCGATGCCCATCTCCGTGAATATCACTGGCGCACCAGGATCACTCACCCTCTTAAATCGTTATTTTGAACCCGCTTTTTCTTCCGCCGTGAACTTTAAAATGGTGGTCGATGCGACGAATTCCAGCCCGACGGGAGACGTGGTTTTGTCTGAGCCTTTCGACATCCATTACTTAAACCGTGAAGTGACTGTGGAGCGTCTCAGGCTTGCGCTTAATCCTCTAGTAACGTTTTCTTGCTTCGTCTCGATGAAAAGATCCGGTTATAAAATCACTGCCGAAGTGATCCAGGAACTTGGAAAGACGCGAATCAAACTGGGAAGCGTTCCAGCTCTAGAAAATAATGAAATCGTGTCTCTCCTCATTTACGGGATGCCGATGAATTCGATTTCTTCCGAACAGCAACAATCTGCCGGAAATGCTGAAACTGCCATGAGTTCTGATGCCCTGGGTGTTTTCTCCTTCTTCGCTTTTGCATCCACTCCGATCGAGTCTGTTCGTTATGATTCCGCCACCCAGACTTATTCTGCGGTGGTGAGCCTTCCCGGAGGACTGGTCGCTTCGATCGGAAGCAGCTGGGATAATGATCGACAGGTTTCGATTTCGAAATCACTGGGGAAAAACTGGGCCGTTTCCACCGAAATCATTAAAGACTCTGATGGAGTCGGACGCGGCGGGACGCTGCTTCGCTGGCGGAAGAGCTATTAACGGAATGGTTTTCCGCACGAGCTGATCACCTCTTCGTAACACCCTTACGATCGTCTCCCGCCGCAGGGAAACACGGCCAAGAGACCGTCTAACTCTTTCGTTTGGGCACCTGAGAAATCACTCTCTTTTAGCGCGCTCAAGCCTTGCAAAAAAGCGCCGAAGTCTTGTCCGCATTTTTTCAGCATTTCGGAGAAGACTTCCCGGTTTCCAGAATATTCGCGGTGACCGATCAGGGTGGCATTATTTAAATCGCGACTCCCCCGCCACTTCAAATCCGTACGCAACTTCGCAAAAACATCCGCCTTCTTTTTCAGTTTCTCCTGATCAGGATCAACGGACGAATAAACCTGGTCGAGCTCGACATAGCCTTCATGCATGCGATTCATCGCGCGTGACTGCCACTCTAAACCCTTCGCGTAAGCTTTTTCTTCTTTCGAATCGATGCCCCGAGTTTCTCGGAAATAGAGAGGAGTGAGTTTTTCAGACACGAAACTTGCTGCCGACTCATTAAAAAATGCTTGGTGATTCACATACGCAGTCGCGTGGAGTGACTCATGAAGGATGACTTCGACGAGTTCTCCGATCGCGCCTTCTCCCTCCGGAATCATGGTTGAGAGGATCGGATCCCGAAACCATCCAAGAGTCGAGTATGCGGGCGCACCACGGACATCGACATCAAAGCCCTGCGATCTCAGTTCGGTTGCGTACTTCACCGCATCGCTTGGGTCGTAGAACCCGAGGTAAGGAAATCCGCCCACAATCGGAAACTTCCATTCCTTCGGTTGAAATTTAAGCGGCTGGCAAGCACTCACCACCGTGACGACCGCATCGCGGTCTAAATTCACATATTCTTGATAGTTTTTGGTCGGCTTGAGACCCGCTTTTTCACCGAAGATTTTAATCGCGGCGACTTCGGCGAGCAACGCGCGAATGCGCGGCGGAGTTCGCTCATCTTTCACCACTTCGGGAATGGGGCGCGCATGGTTGAGGATTGCGAACTGCCCTCGCCCGGCCTGCCAAAGGTATTGAACGGTCGAGCAGCCGCTCAGGAGAATCGGTAAGAAAAGAACAAGGACCCAGGTTTTAAATAAGCGCATCCCACTCAGAATAGCATTAAAAGTAGAGCGAGCCGCCTAAAGTAGAACCAAAGTTATCTTTCCAACTTTTTAGCTTAGCGCCGGAGAGATAACTCGTCGCTTCGAAGCGAATCGCAAACTGCTTCGTCAAAAAAATGCGCATTCCTCCGCCGATCACACCGGTGAGTTGGTCGATTGAATCGATGCGGGCTTGTCCGGCCGCATTCAAGATGCTTGCCCGACGATTCAGCTGGCCCACTCCGACTTTCAAGTAGGGCTGGAACATCTCCTGCTTCCCGAGCAGATTCCAAACCATGTTCACGCTCTTTACCTGGTCGTCATAAGTCGAATCTTCGAAAGACTCGTAATGATTTCGGTCGCGACTTTTCTGATAGGAAAGCTCGACGGTCGAGGAATCACTGAAGTTATAGCCGATCGAGCCGCCGAGGCGTCTCGTCCATGCATAGCTTCCGCCGGAATAAGTCGAACGATTATAATTCAGGCCGGCCGAGACTTCCCAAAAGCCTCCGTAAGAGACGTTCGGAAGCAGCATAAAAGCGCAGAGCGATAATAGAAATAGAGGGTTATTTAAAATATCTGATAAAAACTTCTTTAACATGACTCTCTCCTTGTCGATTCCTTCCTCGCGGTTTCCATGCGAGGAAATTCTTTAAAGCGCGCGTCCGTTGAAATCGAACGCTTATTCTTCGTCGGGCCTCAGCGTCGCGAGTGACTCTAAGAGCTTCTTTTTTTCCAGCGCTTCATTCGCTGGTCTCTTCAAACTGAAATCAGGACCTGACCGGACAGGCGTTCGGAATGCCAGCTTCTTAGGGACGGGCTGCGCAGCCACCTTTCCAAGGGATGCGGGAGCACGCGCAGGACGACTCGAAATTCGGTTCGAAGACGGTGCATTCAGTTCGCCGCCGTTTCTGAGTTCCAAATGGCTCGATGCGAGCGTGACCGGCATCCGTATTTTCGCTCCGGCTTTTGCTGCCTTCTCAATCGAGGCGAGCAGCTCCGGCTTCGCACCCAGTTTCGTCAGGCGCTCATTGAGATCTTTTGCGTTCACGATTCGTGCGGCGTCGGGGGACAGCCTTTCGACCGGATTCGAAAACTCCACCACTTTCGCAAATTCAGTCGGCACCGATCGCTCGGCGAAGAAACGGTTCGCAAGCGAGGCTTTCGCCCCCAGACCGACGACTTGGGTGGCTTCGCGGGTCGGCGAGTAGAGAACAAATGCTCCCCCTTTTGCAATCCTCGCCAGACCATTCGGAGTGAGCAGTTGGACTGACTTTTCAGTTTGGAGAAAAAGTTCGCCGCGGTAGAGGGCAAAGTGTGCGTGATCTGGGTTTTCGCCTGAGCTCGGATCGAGGATTTGGATGAAAGTTCCTCCGGACACGAGTAAAGTCGCGCCCGAGAGATTTTCGATCACGGCCTTTCCTTGATCGACGCTGATCCAGTCTCCGCAGTTTAATTTCGTTCCGAATGCGGCGTCTCCGAGATGGGTACGCGTCGCATCGAAAACCTGGACTTCACCGACAAATGACCGAAGAACTCCGCATTTCATTCCAGCACCGGACTCTACGGGTTCTGATGCGTCGGCCGCTGAAATCGAAAGCCCAACGCAGCTCGATAAAACGAGGGCCGCTAATATTGAACGAATTTTTTTAGTGGTGTTCGGAATGACCATCATGGTGTTCCTTTTCTCCGTGTTCAGGCGCGGAATTTTTTTCCGAAGCCGGTAAACGTGATTTTTCGCCTGAACTTCCCGTTCGGGCGGTCTTCGTTGGAATGATTCCTTTTGGATTCACCCAGAGAGCCTCTTTTGCGTGCGGGGCATCTTCCATACTCTCAAGCAGTAATTTTTGGGCCGCTTGCGGATTTTTCATCTGCTCCGCAACCAATGCTTTCCAATAATTCGCCTGACGTTTCGCTTTCAAGGTCTCGTCATCTTTTTCTTGTGATGAAACCACTTTTTCAAAGTACTGGTCTGCGCCTTTATAATTTTCCAAACGATAGAAAGAGATTCCCGCCATCAGGTAATTCGAGGCGGTCTTGAAGTGCGAACCTTCTTCCATCTCGGTTAAAAAATGCAGAATGACTGCAGCCTTCTCATCATCTTTCACTTTGAAGTAACCAACTCCGAGCGCGAGCAATTGCTCGGGAAGAAGGTTTTCCGGAAACTGATAACGAATGGATGCAAGCGAGCGAGCTGCTTTCGAGCCATGGGCGGTGACTAGTTTTTTACCCACGGTTTCGGTCTTTGCTTTCGCGGCGTCCGACTCACATGAAAATTTGCGAGTCTCGACCATCACCCGGAGGTAAGCATTTTCCATTTTCAATTTACGATTTTCTTCCTCAGCCCGGCTGAGGTTTCGAACTTTTTCATTCACCGTCTGAACGGCGTCGGCATAAGTGTCCACGACGCGGGTAAAGACTCCGCGGGTATCCGATTTTGCGATTTCAGCGTGCGCGATCTGGACGTCCACTTCTTCATCAAAGGAACTTTCTTCGTCGCGAGAATCATGGTCATCAGCCGGGGCAGCTGCCGGCGAGCGGTGCTCACCCGACGTGGCACTTCCAGTTTTGCGGTCGGAGGAGCTGTCTGACTTCGTGCCCGTCACCGCGTGCTCAGGCGATTCGGATTTCGAATCGCTCCGGCGGGTCCCCATGAAAAAAGCTCCCGCCGCAACGGAGGCAATCAGCGCTCCCGCAATGACGTGCTTCTTTTCGATTTTTAAGAGACCAGCTGGTAATTTCATGAAGGCTTAAACCTCTCCAGGTGTCTCTTCGGACCGAGGTTTCAGAATCTGTAGGACATTCGGTCATTTCGATAAAAAACCGATCCATTCCATCTAGATCGAGTGAGAGCTTCGTTATAGAACGAGGACATGGAACGTTTCGCACGCCAAGCCGCTGACGCTTTAAGTCAAGTCCTCCCCTCACCCGTCTCTGCGTCCGCACTCGATGTTCCCCCCGACACGCGTCTTGGCGACTTCGCCTTTCCTTGTTTCCGGATGGCAAAAGAAGCGCGTAAATCCCCTGCTGACCTCGCAAAAGAACTCGCTGGAAAACTAAACGAGCCAGGCCGGCTTCCCGACAGCCTCACAGCAGCGGCGGTTGGACCCTACGTCAATTTTACGGCGACTAAAAAAGCAGCGATGACTTCTCTCCTCACCGACATCCTCGCTGGCCCGGGGATTGGAGACTACGGTCGAAAACCAACCCATCGTGGAACTTGGATCATGGAGTTTTCGAGCCCAAACGTCGCTAAGCCCTTCATGATCTACCACTTCCGAGGAACGGGCTTAGGCGCGTGCCTCGACCGGGTGGGACGCTACCGCGGTTTCAAAATGGTTTCGATCAACCACGTCGGAGACTGGGGCACTCAGTTTGGGAAACTGTACGTCGCGACTGAAATGTACGGCGCAGACCTTCCCGCGGATCCGAAGATTGTGGACCTCGTAAAAATATACGTGAAGTTCCATGAGGCCGTGAAGGACGATCCGACATTAGAGGACCGCGCTCGGGCGGCATTCAAGCGCCTTGAACAGCGAGACCCCATCGTCGTCGCGAACTGGGAAAAATGCATCGAAATCTCCATGAAAGAATTCAACGCACTTTATGCGAAACTAGATGTGAAATTCGATCACGTCTGGGGAGAAAGTTTTTACGAGGACAAACTTCGCCCCCTCCTCGCGGCCTTAAAAACAGCTGACATTTTAGTCCAAAGCGAAGGTGCTTGGATTGCGAATGTCACGGATGAAAAGGGCCGCGAACTTCCACCGGCCATTTTCGAAAAAAGCGACGGCTCAACCATTTACGCGACTCGAGACCTTGCGGCTGCCATTTACCGGCATGAGAAATACGACTTCGACCGGATGACCTACGTAGTGGGTGGAGAACAAAAACTCCATTTCCAGCAACTTTTCTCTGTGCTGAGACAGATGGGAAAAGATTGGGTGTCGAAGTGCGAACACGTTCCCACCGGCCTTTACCGTTTCAAAGATTCGAAGATGTCCACGCGCAAAGGAAATTTCGTCACTCTGGAAGATGTTTGGGGAATGGCAAAGGAGCGAGTGGCAGCGCTGATGACCGAACGCGGATCGAATGCCGGAATGTCGGCTCCGGAGTTT
>JACMQW010000027.1 GCA_014376785.1 Oligoflexia bacterium | reverse complement strand
GGCGCCCTCCAGTGATTTTAAGTACTTAGAATAAAAAAAAGCCACGGAATCTCTTCCGCGGCTTTCATTAATTGGTCGGGATGGTAGGATTCGAACCTACGACCCTCTGCTCCCAAAGCAGATGCGCTAGCCAGGCTGCGCTACATCCCGATCGATCTTTCCTCACCTTGCGGGTCGGAGAACTAGAGCTAACCGATTTTTGGCAAAACGGAAACTTCTTTTGTCCAAATCAGGTGGCTCAGCTGATCTTTTAAGTTCGTCATGAGCATCTCGTACTGATCTGTCAACTCGCGGAAAGGCGTCGCGTCAGAACGGTTTGTACGAGTCGTGATCGAAGCACTCAGAGACTGGGCTTGAATGGACAGCTCACGCTTCCCATTCTTTTCACCCACTTCGGCGACGCGCTTGAGACTGTCGAGAACGTCCGACCACCGCTCCTTTTCAAACGACGTCATTAGCTCCGTAAACAGCGCTCCGACTTCACCTGAACTAGACAACTTCCCTGAGGTCGCCATACGTGTCTCTCTTTCTTTGAAGGACTGGCTGAGTCCCCGAATTCTACGGTAAAAATTCTGTGATTCCTCAAAGTTTACGGGCCCAAAGTCTCTCTGTCAAAATTAGGGAATGGACGGAAAATGCCATAAAAACACCGATTGACGGGGTTTCTCGAACCGGTCATCATTAATCTATCGGGGGACTTAAATAATCCCTCCTGGTTCCACCGGAAGCCCCTCCTCCGGTACCGCTAAAACACCCGCTACAATTTGGTTACGTCACATTAGGGATGCCGCGTGGTTTTACTCAGGATGAGTAAACTCGCCAGGTGGTCTCTCACCCAACGAACGAGAAGGAGTTCTTTCATGGGTCGACCATTATTTATGCATGTTGTCATTTGGCAGGCTTTTGTTTTAGGCGCCGTTGCTTGGGCAGGATCGGATCGTTCCGACCGAGGCCCTGCAGGACTCGCCCGAATGGAGTCTCAGCAGTCTTCTCGAGTATCGGTGATCGGCACGCTCAGGTGCCTAGTGGCCGCAGAAAATAACGGCGAAGCGTGCTCTCTTTCCCTCACGAACCGAGAAAATGGGAAAAACTTACGAATTAGCGGGTCGAGCTCCGCGATGCGCCTCTACACGGACGGAAAAACCGAAGTCGTTGCCACCGGGACGATCCAGGGTGATTCGCTCCGCGTGATCGACATCCGGGCCGAATGAAAAATTTCTTGCCCGAGTCCACTCCCGGCTGAAGACTGGATTCGGGCTTTTTTTATGTTACAGTTTTTCCATGTCCGATACCGCCTCAGAAATGAAACTTGATCGCGTAAAGTACCTGGATATCGTCGCAGCTGAAGGGTTGCCTGCGGCGCTCACCGCGCTCCATCGTGATTCTGAACGCATGGAGTTTGAAACCTTCGAAGGACGCGACGGCTATAAAGCCGATCTCTACGCTTACCTCGAAGAAGTACGCGCTTTTTCACGCGAACTCTGGCGAGTATCTCTCGGCCAAATCCCGAGCGCGACGGGGCCGATTAAACACGTCGAATAAATTAAAATTTCCCCAGACAGCCGAGCTCGCACGATTTATCCTTAAAGAGTGACGAAATCGACAATCGCACTCGCGCTCCTCGTTCTTCTTTCCACCCCTGCTCCGAGCTACGCCGCCCGTTGCGTCGAGTTGCTCGCTCATTCAAATGGATTCCCAGCGGCAGCAGAGATCGATGAGCACCTCTTCGCCGTGCACCTGACCCAGTACCTCCCGACCGATGGAGTGATTCACGCCGTAAGTAAAGATCGACACCGTCTGGGGGCCACGCTTCACTTCTCTCTCGGGGGCCCTGTCGAGGATCACTCCTTCGGCTCATGGGAAAAAAGCAAATACGCTGTGATGGTTCCCTTTAAAAAACTGACACCCCAACTCTTGAACATTTTACCGCACGACACTTTCATTTTAGGAAGTTTCGTCCTGCCCGAAGATGCGATCGTTTTCATTCCCGAAAGCGAACCGACGCCGCCGAATCTTTCAACCCACATCATTCGTTATCCGGATTCGAAAGATTTACGGGACGTCGTTCGCGAAACCATTCGTTCGAAATCTGGCATCCCTTTTGTCCAAACTGGATCCCACTTCAGTTCCGAAGTCAGTTACCACGGCGTGAATCTGCTCGCACATGGCCGAGTCAGAGATTTTTTCAGTCAGACCCTGGATCGTGCTCCATCGATCACAACTCTAGAACACTATGAATCTTTTTCCGGCATCATCGACGGCTCGGTGATTGAAGTTTTCTCCTGCATTAATAATGGCGCTCCTTTCGAGCGACGACTCCAAAATCTGAATTCTAAACTTTTGCAGCTGAAAGATGCTCTTTCTGAATTAGACCGTGTTTCATGTCAGATGCCTCTTTCTCAGATGGCAACGAAAAGCGTTCAGGAAGGGAAGAGAGAGGCGAGTCGCACGGTTCGCATTCTCGAAACCGAAGTGTTTCTCCAAGAAAAATTTGGCAAGTCACTCTTAGGAACAGACCTCAGCACCCTGCCCGAAATTCGCAAAAAAATCTTGGACCTCAGTCTAGCAGACGGTGAACTCGAAAAATGGGCAGCATCTTCCCTCTCTCTTTTTCGAGAGGTGAAAAGCTCACAGAAGCAAATGTTCGCGGAAGACTACCGCTGGATTTTCCGCTACTCGGACATGGCGAAGTTCACTTCGCGAATTGAGAAAGACTTTCCTGGCGTGGATCCTAGAAAAGATCCAGTCATACGGCAGGCGGTCCTCGGACACGCACTGGATCTGCTCTGGGACGGGCGACTCGACTCGAAGACTGTGTATGAAGAATTGAGACGGAGTGAGACCATTCTCGATTCTTTCGTTTTGAAATCGAAGCTCCTGATGCCGCTTATTCTCGCAGTTGCTCACCATGATGCCACGCCGTCACTCCTCGCTTTTTTCAAACATCCCGGAGTAACCGACCACTTTGTTCGCAATTTGAAAATCGAAGAGCACGTCTTCGAACAAGATTTTTCTGACTTTAGAGCCGCGCTCGTTATTTACTGATTAGGCGTTATTCAGATAAAAAGTTAGTATGCCTCTCATGGACCAAAAAACTCCGCTCAGAATCCTCTATGATGGCGGCTGCCGAGTTTGCGCTTGGGAAGTCGAAAAATATCAGAAAGCTGATCCGCACGGTCGCCTCCTTCTCACGGACATTAATGCACCGAACTTCGATGCCGGTCGATACGGTCTCGACGCGAATCAGGTCAGAAAGTATTTCCATGTGATGACTCCGGACGGAAAAGTCATCGCCGGAGTCGACGCTTTCATCGAAATTTGGGAAACGCTTGCGACTCCGTTTTCACTCCGCGCTGCCCGATTGGCGCGACTCAGCCCCGTTCATGGCCTGATGGAGCTTGGTTACGCGGGCTTCGTTCTCGTTAGGCCCTTCCTTCCCCGGCGCTCCGGACGGATCTGCGATGACGGAAGCTGCGACTACCGTTAACGGAAGACACCCGTTTCATCCTACGAAAGGATTCTCAAATGACAATGCTGACCGTGCCCGCGATTCGGTCATGAAGGGCACGCTTGCGTTCATCAAATGCGGCAATCAAAAAACCGGCACCGAACGGAAGCGCCGAGAGGGCTTGTGCAAAATACCGACCGCAGGAACGCCCGAACGAAAGGGATCCCCCATTCGATTCTCGAACAACCACGATTCCGAAAATCTTTTTCCCCGGCGTGCAACCGAACTTCCAGTGAAAACCGATGAAGTATGGGAGAGAGAAAAAAGTCATCGCCGCTAAATTCACCGTTTGGATGAACCCACCCGTGAACGAGTCCCCAAAAGACTTCCCGCTGCCAGAGATGAGATAGATGAAGTAAAGCGCGGCATAAGAAAGTGCCGTCGATCCCGCGAAAACAATCACATCGTCGATGAGCGATGCGATCCCGCGGATCCAAAATCCCGCATAAACGGGAGTGAGAATGGGAGCGACGGGAAGATTCGATTCAGCTGAAAACTGCCCGTTGGTTACCATTAGGTTTTGAGAGTGGCTTGGCCAGGCTTCCAATTCGCTGGGCAGAGCTCGCCCGTTTTCGCGGCTTGGAGAGTGCGGAGAGTCTCATCCGGTGAGCGGCCGATATCGAGGGCGTTCACGGACATGTGCTTTAGCACGCCTTTAGGATCGATCAAAAACGTTCCACGGAGCGCGATGCCTTCATTCTCAAGCAAGACCCCGTAAGCCTTCGAAATCTCGTGATTCGAATCGGCGAGCACGGGAAACTTCACTGCCGCGAGGTCTCGCTCAAACCATGCTTTGTGAACGAAATGAGAATCGGTTGAACAAGCGAGCATTTCACAGCCGGCTTCTTTGAATTTCGGAGCAAGCTCACTGAAGGCTAAGATTTCAGTCGGGCACACAAACGTAAAGTCCATCGGGTAGAAAAACAGGCAAACCCATTTCCCCTGATAATCTTTCAAAGCGACGTCTTTAAAGTCTCCGCCAACGTAAGCTTTGGTTTTGAACTCAGGGGCCATCATACCGATTCGGATAGACATCAAAATGCTCTCAGGAAAATAGGCCTAAAGCGACGGAGCAAAAGTATGGGCTTCGAGGCGACGATCGTAGCCACTGAGATCGGACTGACCAACCCCTGCTTTCACGTTTGCAGAACCCGTTCCAGAGGCGGCCTCTTCATTTGCAATAAACTCCATGGCGCGATTCACGGGAATGGAAGGAGTTTCGTCTGAACCGGTCTCCTCTTTCGTAGGATCCGCAATCCCAACGGCTGCAAGATCCGCATTCGTGTCTTTCACGACATTCGGACCAATCGAAATCACGTAATGGGCGAGTGACCAGCGATCTTCGGCCGGCAGAGTTGCGAAAGAAGCCATCCCGCCACCCGCAATCCCTTCCTTCAAGGTTTTAAACACTCCGGCTGGATGACGGCCGTTTTTCCAACCGACATCGGCCGTAAAATTCCGCGGTTTAGGATTCAATGCTGCAGCGGCCGGACCATTTCCCAGACCGGCCTCGCCATGACAAGTCACGCAGTTTTGTGCAAAAAGTGCTTTACCGTGAGCCACGATCTCCGGAGTGGGTTCCCACGCCTTTTTAAACTTCGCGACTCCCTTCACGGGCAGAGTGAGTGGGCGTCCGTTTACATAAACATCGCCCCTGAATAAGGCATCCGGTGCGGTGAGACAAAAGAAGATCCCTAAGAAAAGAAATCCACTCCCGAAGATCACCGCGTTCGCGCGGTCATCATGCTTCAAGTTCATGAAGATGCCCGCAACCAATGCCGCTTTAATCGTCGCGACAATCATTCCGACCACGAAATTCCATGGCCCCAGGTGAACGTAAGATAAACCGACCGTGATGATCGTCAGCCCCGCGAGCGCGAGCAGTGTCTTCAATGCGACGCTATCCGGTAAAATGTAATGTCCGTGATCGCCTTGGTTTGCGTTCACGTCTGGCTCATGCCCGGTCTGTGGATGGTTCGTATTTTTCTGATCAGCCATTTAAATCCTCGATGGGTCCGAGTGGAAGTATCTGAGCGGTTATCCAAGCAAATAGAGCAGTGGAAAGAGGTAGATCCAAACTAAGTCGACGAAGTGCCAATAAAATCCGACGAGCTCGACAGGAGTGAAGAACTCTGGGGTGATTTCTCCACTCTTCACTCGCTTAATCATCCAGGTCATCAATCCGATTCCGACGAGAACGTGGAAAGCGTGAATCCCGGTCATGATGAAGTAAAAAGAGAAGAATAAAGGCACATGAGGCATGGAAAGTTCAGCGTAGGTGTAGTTCCCCCCTGGCAACGTCCCCTCGTGAATTTTATGCGAATACTCGAAGTATTTCACGACGCAGAAGACGAGCGCTAGGGCGATCGTCGTCATGAGCATGCGGATCGTGAGCTTGTTATTCCCGCGCTGAGCGGCACTCACTCCACGCACCATGGTGTAGGAACTCAGAATCAGCACCGCTGTGTTTAATGCCCCAAGCTTCACGTTCAGAAGTTTGTGTGCTTCATGGAACGCCTCCGGGTAGCGAGCACGCATGATGAGATAACCGACGAAAATCGCGCCGATCATCAGAACTTCGGTCACCATGAAGATCCACATCCCCTGCTTCGAGGCTTGGAACTCGTGGTCCGCGCTATCAAAGTGATGAGCGTGGTGATGAACGCCAGTGGTGTTAAGAGGTTGAGACATTTTCATTATCCTCGAGAAGGCTTGTATTCGTAGGGCCAAGAAGTCACGACGGGCGTTTCTATGAAGTTCTCATGCGGAGGAGGCGAAGGTGTCTGCCACTCTAGGGTCAAAGCCTCCCAAGGATTCGGACCGGCAATCGGTCCCTTCCGGGCACTGCGAATCATGTCGTATGCGACCATCACAAATCCCACGGCCAAGAACCAAGAGCCTACGGTTGAGAGTCGGTTCCAGAGATCGAACTCGGGCAGCTGAGACCAGTAACGGCGCGGCATACCCTGAGAACCCGCAATGAACTGGGGAAAGAAAGTCAGGTTAAATCCGAAGATGATGAAGCCGAAAGACCACTTTGCGATCGTTTCGTTGTACATGCGTCCGGTAACCTTTGGGAACCAGTAGTGCATCCCACCCACGAGACCCATGATCGAGCCGCCGACCATCACATAGTGAAAGTGAGCAATGACGAAATAGGTATCCGTCATGTGGACGTCGATCGCGAGCGTTGCGAGAAACACTCCCGTGAGACCGCCGATGGTGAATAGCTCGATAAATCCGAATGCATAAAGCATCGGAGCATTAAAGCGAATCGAACCCTTGTACATAGTGCCGACCCAACTGAACACTTTCACGCCGGTCGGTACCGCGACGAACATCGTAAGCAGCGAAAAGATAAAGTTTGCGAGTTCGGATTGGCCCGACACAAAAAGGTGGTGACCCCAGACGATGAAGGCAACCAAAGCGATTCCGAACGAAGCCAGTGCGATCGCTCGATAACCGAAAATCGGCTTTCGAGAAAAGACCGGAATGATTTCAGAGAAGACGCCCATCGCCGGCAAAATCATAATGTACACGGCCGGATGGGAATAGAACCAGAAGAAGTGTTGGAATAGAATCGGATCTCCGCCCAGAGCCGGATCGAAAATTCCGATTTTGAATACGCGCTCCATCATCAAAAGCACCAGAGTGATTGCAAGCACCGGAGTAGCAAGCACTTGGATGATCGACGTGGCATAGAGCGCCCAACAAAGCAGAGGGAGCCGCGACCAACTCTGACCGGGAGCCCGAAGCTTGTGCAATGTGACGATGAAATTTAAGCCGGTCAGAATGGAAGCGAATCCGGCGATGAATGCACCGAGAAGCACCAGAATGACAGGACCCGAAGTCCGAATCGAATAAGGAGTGTAAAAGGTCCAGCCCGTATCCACTCCACCACCAATTAAGGCCGCGGTCGCGAAAAGCGCTCCGAACAGATAGATGTAGTATGATGCGAGGTTTAACCGCGGGAACGCGACATCTTTCGCTCCGCACATCATCGGGAGTACGAAGTTACCAATCGCTCCCGGGATGGCCGGAATAATCACGAGAAACACCATGATCGCGCCGTGAAAAGTCATCAGCTTGTTGTAGGTGTTTGCGTCGACTACCGGATGCCCGTAGCTCATCAGGTTCAGCCGCATGATGAGGGCGAAAATCCCGCCCAACAAAAAGAAGAAAAGGACCGTCGCTAAGTACATCAACCCGATCCGCTTGTGATCGAGCGTGGTCAGCCAAGACTTCAGTCCCTTGGAATGGTTGAGGTAGTTATCACCGTGAATTTCGTTCGACAGAGTTGCGGTGTTGGAGTGTGACATTCGGTGGGTCTCCCCTATCCTTATTTCAAGCCGTTATTTGAACTGTTATCTCAAACCGTTATTTTAGACTTTTGATGTAAGCGATGATCGCATTCATCTCAGTCTCACTGATCATTTCCTTCGTGTAAGGAGGCATGACCGGGTTAAAGCCTTTGACCACTTTTGCTTGCGGCTTCCGAATCGATTCGGAAATGTAATTCTCATCAACGGTGACCTTTTCACCGTTGGCCAGCTCGGCTTCATGCCCGAAAATTCCTTTGTAGCTCGGGCCGATGCGAGCAGAACCATCCGCGGAATGGCAAGCGGTGCAACCTTTCGCTTCGACGAGTTTCTTCCCCTGCTCGGGAAGTGGAATCGTTTCAGACTTCAGTTGAGTGCTTTCCCCAGCCGCTCGTCTAGCCGCGAAGATATCGCTGGAAATGGTTCTCACACCGCTCAAGGTATAAGGCTTGTTCGCCTTCCAAAGTTCGTACTGAGCCGGTTCAAGGACTTCGATCTTAGCGAGCATACCGGAGTGAGAGGTTCCGCAGTATTCAGTACAGAAAACTTGGTGCTCGCCCGGAACTTTCGCTTCGAACCAAACGGTCGTGTACATGCCGGGAACGACGTCCGACTTCACGCGGAAGTTCGGAATGAAAAAAGAATGCAGAACGTCTTCAGACGTCATCAGAAGTTTTACCGGCTTATGAATCGGGACAACGAGTTTATTGGTCTCGAGTCGTCCGTCTTCATATTGGAAATTCCAGAGCCACTGCTTCCCGATCACTCGGACTTCCATTGCGTCGGAAGGTGGCTGGACCATGCGCTTGTAGACGTTCCAGCCCCAAGCGAAAATCACCAGAAGCAGAACCGTCGGGATGACCGTCCAAGTCGCTTCAAGCAAGTGATTATCGACGATGTATTTTGCTTTCTTTCCTTCGCGCTGGCGATAGACGATCGCGAAATAAATCATCCCGCCAACCACTAGGACAAAAAAGAAGACACTCAGCCAAAAGAGGAACCAATAAAGTCCATCCCAGGCGACGGCCACGTCGGAACCCTGTAATGGTAACCCGGCTCCCTTGGTGTAGATCTGATTTAGCATAACCCACTCCGTATTAAGAACTGCTGCGGCGGTCCCGCTTCAAAGAAGCCGCAATGAACCCACCCAAAATCAACATCGTTACGACTGCGCCCAATTGAACAATCCGAGTTAACGTCACGGAATACTGACGCATTTTCGGGTTGTAGCTGTAACAAAAAAGTACGATTCGATCGATAATCGTCCCTACTTTTCCGTTCGAAGCCTCGAGGAGCGATAGACGCAAGTCGGACGGCCTGTACTGAATTCCGTAGAGGACTCTGGAGAGTTTCCCTTCGGGAGTCAGGACAAAAATGCCCGCGCCATGCGCAAATTGCTTTTCGTTTTCATCCCAACGATAACCGAATCCTAACTGGCTTGCGAGAGTTTTAATCTGACTCTCCTCACCGGTCAAAAAATGCCAGCCGCTGCTTGCTTCGGGTTTTCCGAGCGCTTCGATGAGGTTCTTTTTTTTGGTCGCCGCGAGCGTTGGTTTCTCTCGCGGGTCGAAGCTCACATTCACCAGCGTGAACTCTTTTCCGGCCACCCAGCTCATGCCCTTCATGCCATCCACTAACCCGTTCAAGACAATGCCGCACAGCATTGGACATTGGTAGTACGCCATACTAACGATGACGGGCTTCTTTTTTTCAAAGAATTCTCCCAGTCGAACGGTCTTTCCCGTCTCATCGGAGAAGTGCAAATTCAGATCGATCGAATCCCCTAATTTTTCAGTAATCCCGATTCCCTTGGTATCCGGTCCCTTTTCCGAAAGGGTTTGATTACCCACTGCTTTCGCATTCACGTACCCGTCGGCGCTAGCAACGATGGGAAGAGCACAACATCCCATTAGAATAACCAGACCTGCAGCGAAGAGTTCTTTCAGCTTCCGATTCCGGTGAGTTTTCATACGCGTCTTTTTACTCCTGCTGATGACGAAAAACACTCTCCGTTTTCATCCGGCTTCAGATAACTCCGTGGAAAGGCGGTCCAGACTAAGGTAATTCGAAAGAGATGCACCCTTTCCGATCCACTTTCTCGATTTACCGCGAGCTCTCGAAGTCGGGTATCGTCGCCCTCGTCCTGATCAGTGTTTTAGGCGGGTACCTTGCGGGCCACCCCTTTGAACAACCGATGAATTGGGGGCGACTGGTCGTCACTCTCTTCGGTGTTCTTTTTGTGGCTTCAGGATCGAGCGCACTCAACCACTGGCAAGACCGAGAGATGGATGCCCGAATGCCTCGCACGGCAAAGAGACCCCTACCTTCCGGACGGATTTCCGAAAGACACGTGCTGATCTTTTCTTGCCTTACGGTAATCATCGGCTTAGCGCTGCTCGCTACCCTTTCTTGGAATCTAGTGATCCTAGGGGCGCTCGCTGTTTTTTCTTACAACCTGCTTTACACGCTTTGGTGGAAACGGACGATGCCGTTTGCTGCGATCCCGGGCGCCCTGCCGGGAGCACTCCCTATTCTAATGGGGTATGCATCCGCAAGCGGTGAGGTTTTCGCGCCGGGTGGAATCTATCTTTTCTTCATTCTCTTTTTTTGGCAAATGCCCCATTTCTGGGTACTGGCTCTGCGCTTTACCGATGACTATTTGAAAGGCGGAGTGCCCACCCTTCCCGTAGCTCGAGGAACACAGCTGACGATCGGCCACATCGTCGTATGGTGCCTCGCTTATTGCGGCCTCGCTTTGGGCGCCCCCCTCTTCCTGCCGGTGGGATCGGGATACCTCGCCGTGGCCATTCTTTTAAGTGCGAAGCTTCTCTGGGAGCTTCGTCATTTCGCGCGCGGAGGCGAACAGGTCGTCGATCCGACTTCTAAGTTTTGGCTCCGGTTTTTCCTATGGATTAACTTCTCGCTGATTGGCTTCATCGGAGCGGTGGTTGCGGATCTCTGGTCGATTTACCTGATCCAACACCTGACCCGCTAGGGGCTCACTTCGCCAATGCGAATCGAGCGAAAGGGGCGTATTGTCCCAAGATAGTGGCGCAAAACTTGATAAGTAGGTGGGAAACCTAAAATGTATTCGACTCCATCTCTTGAAAGGATGACTCCATGAAAAAGCCTCTATTAGGACGAAGCTTCGCGCTCATGTCCACTTCCGCTCTTCTCGCCATGATCACTCTGGCAAGCTGCGCTAGCGGTGTCAAAAAATACGACTACGCTTCTACCACTTCCGCTACGGACGAAATCACTCGTCTGGACGGCGAAATGGACGCTGCGATGAAAAATCAAGCAAACGTTCTTTCTCCAGGGCACTTTGCAGACGCACGCGAGAAGCTAGCCGACGCTAAAAAAGAAAATCAAAATCGCAAGTCGAACCAAGACGTCCTCGATGACCTCGGCTATGCCCGAGCACACCTTGATGCAGCGAATGCGATCACGGCTCGAGCTGGAGAAACCATCCCTTCTGTGGTGAAAGCTCGTGGCGATGCACTTGCAGCGGATGCTCCACGCCTTCGTGCAGACAAACTGAAGTCAGCCGATAGCGCACTGACTGACGTTACTCACGACTTCGAAAAAAATGACTACAAACTCTCGGTCGAACGTCGCGGCGAACTTCAACAAAAGTACCTCGCAGTGGAACTCGACTCCATCAAAGCGAAGAATCTAGATGATTCAAAAGCTTTGATCGAATCTGCTAAAAAAATGAAAGCTGAAAAGCTTGCGAAGAACACTCTGATTTCGGCTGAAGCAAAGCTTCAGATCGCAGAACGCGCCATCGAAACCGATCGCCACGACATGGCGACGATCTCCCGTACTTCGGAAGACGCTCGTAACGAAGCGAAGCGTTTGATGAACATCACGAAGCTCGCTAAGGGCGCTAAAGAAGGCACCCCGGAAGCCATCGCCCTCGATTTGGAAAAACGCCAAAACGAAGCGAACGCAGCAAATCTGACGGCTGAACAACGCGCAGCCCAGCTCGCATCTTCTCGCCAAACAGTTCGCAACCAGTCTGCCGTCATCGGAGCAGTAAGCGCCGAGAACGCGAAGCTTTCTGAAGATCAGCGTTTCAACGATGCGTTCAAATCGGCTCAGCAGAACTTCGATAAGAGCGAAGCTGAAGTTTATCGCCAAGGCGACAAGCTCCTCATTCGTTTGAAAAAGATGCAATTCGCTACCGGCCGTTCGGATCTCCCAAAAGAATCCTTAGATGTGCTTTCGAAAGTGAAAGACGTCGTGGAAACCATGGGCGCCCAAAGCGTCGTGGTTGAAGGTCACACGGATTCCGTAGGATCGAAAGATGCGAACATGAAGCTTTCGGACACTCGCGCTAAAGCAGTCGGCGAGTACCTTGTGAGCACCAATGCAATCACGAGCGATCACCTGGAAACGAAAGGATACGGCTTCACTCGCCCCATCACTTCGAACAAAACCAAAGAAGGTCGCGCGACGAACCGCCGGGTAGACGTCATCATCACTCCTGCTAAAGCAGAAATGAAATCCGACTCTGGCCAGAATACGAGCCGCAATGAAACTCCAGCTAACACGGGAACGTCTGTAAACTAACCCTCTTGGGGATGTTTCCAACGCGAACTTCTCCAAAATAAATTTCATTAAAAAAGCCCCGACTGTCTTTGACAGCCGGGGCTTTTTTTAATTTCGGAGCTCTCCGAAGTTGACGTCTCATTCAGGGCTACTCGCAGGTGACGGTGTCATCCACACTCTTAGCCGGTGATGAAAAATGAATTTCTTGAGTGAGCTGATTTCCATTCTTACGGGTGGTGACGTGCCCACTGCCGACTTTGAAGCCCGCTAGTCGAGCGACGATATCCACCTCTAAGGCATCGTCTTCGCAGGTAGCAGTCGTATCGTAAGTCAGGTTAGAATCTGGGGCGTCCACCGAATAAGTCTCACCGTCCGCCACATATTCCATGGGTTCCAGATTATCGGAGCTTACAGAGTATACTTCAGTGCCGTCTTGACTCCTTTGCGAGATACTCTCACGAGAGACTTCCGCCTCTCCGGTCTGTGAACGGCACTGCGAGTATTCACCGCTGAGGTCGGGACATGCCTGAGCTACAGTGGCTGAAAATAAACTGGCGACCAAAATCCATTTCGACATGAAAACATCCCCTGCTCAAAGCTGATTAATATTCAGAAGCCCAGTAAACCGAGCTTCTTTTCGTAATCGAACCTTGTGGAGGATGCAATCTCCTACCGATCAAGCAGGTAGTTAGGATCACCAAATACTGAACTGAAATTACTAATGGTAATTACTGATGATGATGAAGAACGGATTCAGCAAGCTTCGGATCTTTAATCGCAACGATGTTATGCGTCCCGAGAAACCGAGTAACCATCAAACAGAAGATCCCGCCGAAAGCCAAGAGTCCCGCCACTTCCGGAAATCCAATCTTAGGCCCGTCTTTGAAAAACTCAGGCTGGATGATCCAAATCAGATCGATCCATTGAGCGAAAAGAATCCAGATCGCGACTTTCATTAGTCGACCGGCATCGCGCTTAGCCTCGCGTGGCAGAAGGGCGAAAAAAGGAACTAAGAATTTTCCGAGGAGAAGGAAGATCGTAATCCCCTTCCAGCCGCCGTCGAAACGGTGCATGAAGTACATCGTTTCTTCCGGAAGGTTCGCGTACCAAATCAACATGTATTGGGAGAATGCGATGTAGGCCCAGAAAATCGTGAAGGCGAACATGAACTTGCCCAAATCATGAAGATGATTGTCGTTCACAATCCCTTTGAGCAATCCTTTTCTCAGGAGCACGATCGTAAAAATCGTGAGGAGTGCGAGGGATGACGTAAAGAGTCCTGCGAATGCATAGACTCCGAACATCGTCGAAAACCAATGCGGATCGAGAGACATGAGAAGATCGATTGACGACATGGTGTAGGTCAAAGCGAACAGAACGATGAAGGCACCGGAAAGCACCCGATTACGAAGTGTGTAAACGGGGTTACCATCCGCATCCTGAGCTACGGAATTACCGACCAATTTTCTGCCCAGCAGAAACCAGACTGCGATCGCCACCAAGTTGCGAATCACAAAAAACGTCACGTTCAAATAGGATGCTTTGTGTTCGAGCACGGGATCACCCTGAACAATTTCCGAATGCGACCAACTGAAAAGGTGCGGAATTCCAAGGCAGATGATCAGGAAACCAACAAGGACAACCGGAAGATAGGCCGAAAAACTCTCTGCAATCCTCCGCACCGGTGCGGACCACATCGCATTCGTCACGTACTGGATGGACGTAATGAATAGCCCGCCCAGCGCAAGGCTCATGAAGAAAAAGTGATTCATCAGAAGCGCGGACCAGCCACGAACCGGCGAGAGGATGATCGAAGCGACCAACCCTACGATTCCGACGACGGCCATCCCAATGAAAATCCCCCGCGTAGAGGACTCAAGCTTCCAGCTGCCTGGGTTTTTAATTTCAGTGGAGTGATTGTCGGTGTGACCTTGGGCCATTTGATTCTTCCTATTTTCGAAACTAATTTTTTAATTCGAGACTGTTTTCAAATCTGCAGCGGTCGGTTTTTTTGCACGCTGAAGAGCCCGAATGTAATGAATAACCGCCCAGCGATCTTCCTGGCGAATTTGGCCCGCGTACGAACTCATCAGATTCTGACCATTCGTGATGACGTGGTAGATGTTTCCGTCTGCGTAATTTCGGATCTTATCACTCAGGAGAGACGGCGGACGAGGGTATTTCGGAACGATGTAGCCGTCCCCTTCTCCCCCGGGCCCGTGACAGACGATGCAGTTATTATTAAAGACGTGCTGGCCACGCGCTAGAACCGCTGCGGTTGCCCGCAGAGGGTTCGGATACGCTTTGCCTGCTTCTTCGAGAGTCATTGCTACTGGCATCGGATAATAACCGCGAGAAATCGTGCCTGGCACAGGAGGTTTCATTCCAGGTTGCTGATACTTCAAACCCTTCGTCCAGTACATGTCAGGCATGTAGATGAAGTGAGGCTTTTCGTGTTTCCCGCAAGATGAAAGAGTGATGAGCGAAAGCGCGATGAGCAGCGCACTCATGAATTGTTTATTCATTCGAACCATCCCCGCTGCTCGACAGCTTTCACATCGATTGCCCCGAGATTGGTTAAGAAACTTTTCGCTTCTGATTCTTCGAAGGCCTTAAATTTTGCTAAACGTGTCCGGTATTTCAGAATCTCATCGTCGTCCATATCGCCGAGTTCTTCTGCGGTCTTTAATTTCGGCGCATCAATCATCAATGCGAAACGGTCTCGAGTGATGTTGTTATCAAACGCCCGTTTGTTCAAATTCGGCAGGCCATTCACAATTAACATTCCCGCTACCGTAGCGAGTCCTGCGAACAACACGGTCAACTCAAAGAAAATCGGAACAAACGCAGGCCAAGACCAGTACGGCTTTCCACCGACGTTCAGCGGCCAACTCACAACGCTCGTCCAACCTTGGAGCAAAACTGCACACATAAATCCGGTCAGCCCTGCGCCCATCGTCACGAACGGGAGAGCCGACCGCTTCAACCCTTGCGCCTTCTCTAGCCCGTGAATGGGAAAAGGGCTGAAAGCATCGAAGCTCTGATAGTTTGCTTCGCGCAGTTTCTTGGTCGCTTCCATGAGCGACTGAGGATTTTCAAAAAAACCCACCACTCCCGCCAGAACGGGAGCTTTGGCTGTTTTCGTTACCGGCGTGTAAACGGATGGATCACCCATGGTGCTCACCTCCATTTGCGGCGGCTTCTCCGCCGTGGTGCTTTTCGCCTTCTTTATTTCGTACCTTCGAAAGGTAGGAAATAGCAGGGACAGTATTCAAGACTTCAAGCACCCGGAAGGCGCGGGCATCTTTGCGAAGTTTTGTGACCGTGTTTTCGGGGTTGTTGATGTCTCCGAAAGTGATCGCGTCCGTCGGACAAGTTTGCTGACAAGCCGTTTTCAATTCGACTTCGCGAACCTTACGCCCTTCGTCTTTCGCTTTGTCTTTCACATCACGAATGCGTTGCACGCAGAAGGTGCACTTTTCCATGATCCCACGCGTCCGGACGGTCACGTCTGGATTCCAAGCGAGGTTCATTGTGCCTTCGTAAGATTTCCAATGATCGAAGAAATTAAATCTTCGAACTTTATAAGGGCAGTTGTTCTGGCAATACCGCGTTCCCACGCAGCGGTTATAAATCTGGGAGTTCATGCCTTCATCGTCGTGAACCGTTGCGAGAACAGGACAAACCGTCTCGCAAGGAGCATTTTCGCAGTGTTGGCAGAGCATCGGTTGGAAGATCACGTCCGGATTTTCCGGAGATCCGCTGTAGTACCGGTCAATCCGGATCCAGTGCATTTCACGAGACTTGCGAACGTTATCTCGTCCCACGACTGGGATATTATTTTCGGCCTGACAGCCGATGATGCAAGATCCGCAACCGGTACAAGCGTTCAGATCGATCGTCATTCCCCACCGGTAGCCTGGGTATTTATGCTTTTCCCACATAGTCGGAACTTCTTCCATGCGGAGGTGCGGGTCGGTGTGGTTAGCCGTCTTCGGATTCGCTTTGAATTCAGCCAGCGTGATGTCGTTGACGATCGGACGATCTTCGGACGAATTATGCCACTGCGTGATCGCGAGCTGATAGCGGCGGCCGGTTTTTTTAACCGTCACTGCCGCACCGGAATAAGCCATCGTCGCGGTATCGACGAAAATTTTTACGTCACGACCGACGCCGTTCCCCACTTTACCGGCAGCTTCCCGGCCATAACCGATCGCAGCGGCGACAACTCCCTCGTGAAGACCCGGCTGGATATTCACGGGAAGATCCATCGAAACCGGTCCGGAAGTAAACTCCACGACATCATCTTGTTTGATGCTGAGTTTTTCGGCCGCTTTCGGGCTCATGTTCAAATAGTTATCCCAAGTCGACGTGGTGACGGGATCCGGCATCTCTTGGAGCCATGGATTATTCGCGCGGTTTCCGTCGCCGATTGCGACTTTCGAATACAGTGCGAGACTGAATCCGGTCGAAGCAGGACGAAAAGAAGGAACCTGAGTGAAAGATCCAGAGCGGAACGCACGGCTCGAACCACTCTTGGTCGCTGTATTTTTCAGAACTCCGTCGCGAAGCGAATTTTCCCAAAATCCTTCAAACGAAGCCCCTTTGGCGTAAGTCTCTTTCCAATTCGCCTTCAGATAATCGTGCCAGGTGTTTTTTCCCTCTTCGGCACGCGCGACGGTACCGGCTAGGCCTTTTGCTTTCAGATCCGCAGATTTGATCCAAGTCAGAAGCGTGTCGCCGAGGGCGCGTGAGGAGTGAATCGGTGCAAGCGTCGGCTGCTGAAGGGCGACCACGCCCCCCCGAGGTTGGGCATCTCCCCAATTTTCGAGAAAATGGTGATCGGGAAGAAGGTAATCTGAAAACTTTACCGTTTCATCTTCGCGGTCTCCAATCACGATGACCAAAGGAACTTTTGCCATCGCGAGAGCAAAACCGAGAGAACGAGGAATGGAGAAAAGTGGGTTTGCGTTTGAAATAATCAACGCGTCCACTGCTCCCCGGTTCATATCCATCGTCAGTTTTGAAAGCTCTGAAGTGCGGCTTCCGACTTTGGTCGAAGCACGACCGTTGCCATCAACCGTCGAACCGTCGTTTCCAAGGGTCGAATTCAAGAAATTCGCAATGACTTGGAGTCCAACCGCATTTTCGGTTTTCGAAGACAACCCGCCGGCGACAATTAAGCTTTTTCCGGAGCCGGAAGCGACGAGTGCGTCCGAAATTTCCGTGATTTTTTTCGCAGAAACACCGGTGTCATTTGCGACGGTTGCCAGAGAATATCCTGCAAGCTGAGAAGGAACCGAAATTCCTTTCTTGCGTGCGACTTCGCCCGCGATCGCAGCGGCCACTTTTAGAACGCCATCCGGACGGACCGGAAAGCGCTCATCGGCATTTGCGCCGGTCACACTCATCATCGTTTCCACGACAAAGAGTTTTGAAAGTTTGGCTTCTTTCGGATTTTTCGGATCAGGGATGCGATTCTTCACCCAGTCGGCGGAGAATTCTTCGGACGGTCCCCAAGTTCCCAAGAAATCAGCACCCAAAGAGAGAACGGTTTCCGCAAGGTCAAATCGGTAATGAGGAATAACGGCGGTGCCATAACTTTCGGCTTGCCCTGTGGCCAGATCATCCATGACCGCATCATCAAATTGGATGTGAGCGCCGGCCGCAAAAGCGCCGACAAATTCGCCCATCAGTTTTTCAGTGGTGTCTCCAAGTATCCGACCCGAGAGGACCCGAATCCGGCCAGAGCCAGCGGCGACTTGCTTCAGTTTCGCAGAAATTTCAGCGTCTGCGTCTTCCCACTTCATCGCCTTCGAACCTTTACCGCGAGAGACCTTCATCGGTTCTTTCGCACGGTCCATGTCGTAGAGGTCTAATACGTGAGCCTGTCCGCGCGCAGAAAGAGCACCGCGGTTCATCGGGTGATCTGGATTTCCTTCGAGCTTAATCGGGCGACCTTCACGCACTTTCGCGAGAAGCCCGTAACCGGTCTCTGGGCAAACGGTCGCGTAGTAGTTGGCGATGCCGCCGGTGATTTCTTCCGGCTTCACGACGTAAGGGATAATTTTATGCACGGGACGACGAGCGCAGGCAAAAGACGCCATCGCCATCGAAGCTCCCATCAGGGTCAGGAAATCCCGACGCTTGATGCCTTTCGTGTCAATCTTATCGATGAGATCGATCGTCTCCACGGGCTTGTCGTAAAACTCCTGAGCACGACGCTCTTTAATTTTAGGATCGTTCCAATAAGTCGGCGAAAGCTCTTCGGCTCCCAGCCAGTGGCGCGGTGGGATGAATGCTGCGTTATCTTCCAGACCTGAGTTCAGATTTTCACTCATTTTATTCTCTTATTCTCTCTTGATCTAATAATGGCAGGTCGTGCATTGGGTCGGAGCGACTTGTCCTTCTACCCAACCTTCGCCATGCTCGCCGGCGTGAGGATTTGCCTCAGTGCGTGCCTGCAGATTCGCCAAGACATTACTCGGGGTCGAACGGCCACGGTGACATTCCATGCACCAGCCCATCGTGAGCGCGCCGAATTGATAAACTTTATCCATGGTTTGAATTTCGCCGTGACACGTCTGACAGGAAACTCCGACGGCAACGTGGCGTTTGTGCGGGAAGTAAACGAAATCTGGCAACTCGTGGATCCGAACCCACTCGATCGCACGGTGCTCAGCCCAGGCAGCGGCTACCTGCTTAATCAGCGGGCTGTCCGTCTTCACGACCTTGTGACAGTTCATGCAAACAGCCGTGGAAGGAATCGACGCATGCCGAGACTTCTCCACATCCGAGTGACAGTACTGACAAGGGATTCGGTTGTCCCCGGCGTGCAGTTTGTGACTGAAAGGAATGGGCTGCGTGGGAGCATACCCTTGATTCGAAGTTCGCGGCATCGCTGACATGAGCGCCGCGCCCACGATCACCAAAGCCACACCACCCACAACGACACTGAGACCCTTAGACATGATGGACCTGTTTTTCGACCTGCGGGATTCGGCTCCCTCAAATCTGCCTCATGACAGACTCGAACGATGCCCGCTCCCTGCGCGGTATGATTAAGGATTTAGGTTTCCATGATATCTGACAAAGTTTCACGACTGTTGGCAAGTAAAACCAGCATTCGACTCCTCGGGACATCCGGATTGCTTCGCTCGGCGCGCGAACCCATTCGAACGCAATGCGATATTTCTAGGGCTTCATCGCCACCAAGCTCGCATTCGCATTTTTGCCGTCGTTTGTTTCCTTGTAGGAGAGAATTTTAAACTCTGCGAATGCCTCTTTCAACTCACCGGGATTCAGCAGGAAATCGCGACGCATCCCTGCCGAGCCCGGGAGCGACAACTGAGCGGTCGTGTGGTTTTCAAAAATCACGACCCCACCCCTCTTCAAGCCCCTCTTCATTTGGGGAATAAGCGAGCGTTGGAGGTACTGGATATTCAAAATGACCTCATAGCTATCGGGCTTGATTTGGTAAGTATTCAGATCCGCGTTGATCGTGGTGATGTCGACGTGATTTTCGCGGGCCAGACGTTTGGCTTTCCGAATCCCGACCTCAGAAATATCGACCCCATCGACCACGAATCCTTTGCGAGCAAGGAACACCGCGTTCCGACCCTCAGCCATGGCGATGTCGAGCGCACGCCCGACGGGAAGAATATCGACCACCTCTTTGAGAATATCGGCAGGTTCCTTACCGAAAACGTAAGCACCTCGATCAAAAACTTGGTCCCACTGACTTCGGTCCGAATCCGAATCATCCCCAGTGACCTTCTGGTAAACATTCGCGCCGCGAGAAAGAACATCCTTGTTGGAGGATGAGCACTGACAGCCTCCGAAAAAAAGGAGGGTGACCACCTCACCCATGCGGACCGCTCTCATGAAAATTGACCGAGATCCTCGACTTTGGTAAACCTTGAGCATGTTTGGACTTTCTGGTGAACACGTCGTCATTTTACTGATTATTCTCTTAATCTTCGGACCCCGGAAGCTCCCTGAGCTAGGAAATACCCTAGGAAAGGCGATCCGGAATTTCAAAGATTCGATCAACGGCGTCCAAGACGCAAAATATCGGAATCTCGATGATCAATCCGATCGCGCTCAGGTCGTCTCCGAGACGAAAACGCCGGTCAACGAAGAAAAGAAACCTGTTCCAGTCGTCGCTTCGCCTGGAATCGACGATCCCACTAAAAAAAGCACCTGAATCGGCGGTATAAAAGATGGTTCTCGATCAAAAGAACTTCACTCGGTATTTGAATCGCCACGAAATTGATGTCGCCGTGCGCGGAGTGGCCGAAAAGCTGAACCGAGATTACAAAGGGAAAAAGGTCGTTCTCGTTTGCGTCCTCAAGGGCGCGTTCGTTTTCTGCTCGGATCTTGTTCGCCAACTCGACTTAGAAGTGGATGTCGAGTTCGTGCGGCTTTCGAGTTACGGCCGCGCCCTCAGGTCCAGCGGCACCGTCACGATCATCAAAGACATCAGCATCGACATTCGGGATAAACATGTCCTGGTCATCGAAGAGATTATCGATAGCGGACGCACCCTTCGGTTTTTATATGACCGACTCAAATCTGCGGAACCCGCATCAGTGGAGATCGTCACCCTGCTCGATAAGAAAGCGAAACGAGTCACTGACGTCCCCGTAAAATACGTGGGCCGAGAAATCGATGATCAGTTCTTAGTGGGCTATGGGCTCGATCTTGAAGAAAAATGTCGAAACTTGCCCGATATTTATTATCTGAAATATCCGAACTGATTCGGAAAATTCCTGAGACAGACTCGCGCGGATGGGCACTTAAGTCCTGCGACGAGAAGCAAACTCTCCGAGCTCGGCGGAGGCATCGTAACCGACGGGCCGCTGCATGAGCATGCGCAGAACGTCGTTCACGGGTGTGGTGCCTCGAATCAATTCGAAAACTCCTTGGGTGATCGGCATCGGGATTTTGCGCTCCACCGCAAATGCGGAAATGATCTGAGCCGTACGAACACCTTCGGCCACCGCTCCCAGTTCCGAAAGAATAGGGTCTAGAGCTTCTCCCCGCGCCAAACGCTGTCCCACTCGGTAATTCCGAGAAAGAGGCGAGGAGCACGTGGCGAAAAGGTCTCCTGCTCCGCCCAGACCGAGAAATGTGGATTCCTTCGCGCCCATCGCAACCCCGAAGCGGACCATTTCCGCGAGTCCCCGAGTGAGCAAAAGTGCACGCGCGTTCCAACCGAATTCGAGCGCATCCAGCGCACCGGCCGCAATGGCGTAAATGTTTTTAAGGGTTCCCGCCCACTCCACTCCGATCACATCATCACCGGCATAAACCCGGAAGCGAGGGGTGTTAAAGAGACTCATACCGGCCTCAACCACTTCTAAAAAATCACTCGCGACCACCGTAGCGGCTGGCTCGTCCCTTGCGATTTCGGTCGCGAGGTTTGGGCCGGAAAGAACACCGATACGCGCCAAAGGAAGCTCCTCGGCAAGAATCACCGAGATGCGCTTCATCGAACCTTCTTCGACACCTTTGGTTGCGTGCAGAACCATTTCATCACCGTGAAAAAGAGGCGCAAATCGCCGCGCCGTTTCTCGACAGGCGCTGGCAGGCAAAGCCCAAATTATCGCTTGGACGCCCTGATCAAACACTCGCTCGATATCCGTAAACGTCCTGACGTTTTCAGGAATCGTCATTTCCTTTACGTAAGTCGGATTCGAGCGGGTCGAATTCATCGCGCGCGCCTGGTCTTCGTCCCGCACCCAGAGCCTCACTTGTTCACAATTCTGAGCGGCGAGTTTCGCGAGTACTGTCCCCCAACTGCCGCCACCGATGACTGCGACAGACGATTTAGACCAAAATTCTTTTCTCATTAGATGAGGAATCCTTTTTCATCCTGAGCACCGGGCACTCGCCGCTTCGGATCAGCGAGACGACTCAGCCCGTAGCCTGCAAGGCGGTTACGATAATAGTACAAAAGATTCATGTCTTCAGAGTAAAGGACGTTCCCCTCACGCTTCAGAACCGCATTGCCGTGAAAAAGCCCCAAATTTCGTATGCCATCTTTCACCCAAGACTTCACATCGACGGTGCGAAGCTCCGGGGTGATGTGAAAGAGTTGCTGATCCGCGGCTTCGAGAATCCTCCGATGCATTCCTTCGGCTTCTTTCAGAAATTCATCCATCGGGAGCGTTCGCTGAGCAAGACTCATGCGGAGCAAACGGTAAAGATCATAATCCGGGTACCGGTTCCGAAGAGATTCGAAAAAAGTGAATGCGACCAAGTGAGAAGTGAGCACGGTATTTTCAGCGTGATACCGTTCGACGATCCTCGCGCCCAGCATCCGGGTGTATTCATTATCTCGCGAAGGAGAAGTCTTTAACTCGCCGTAACTCGACAGCCACTTCTCAGGAGCAATCATCGTTCCATTAGGCCCGATCGAATTTCCCTCCTCATTGACAAAGTTTCCGAAGATATCGAGGGGCTTCCCCACCCTCACCGTCATCCCAGATTGCGATTTGAAGAGCTTCCAAAAAAAATGAACCACTTTCGAAAACTTCGACGACTCGTCGTCGGTGATAATGAAACGGTGTTTACCGGCTTCCGCTAGGTGATCATCAATCAGCGTCGATGCCTCAAGCACAAAGTGATAACTCGTCGTCATCGGAACAATAAATACTTTCGGACTCGTTTTTCCGGCACGCAAATTTTCGATTTGCGCTTCGAGCGCTGTTCCAAGTAACCCGAGTTTTAACTTACTCTCGATCGCGCCGTTTCGAACCCGCCCACCCGCAGGGAAGAAAATCGAGTGGATTCCCTCGCGTAATATTTTCACCGAATAATTCTTCAGGAGCGCTTTATAGATCCGGTTCCCTTTTTGACGATCGACGGTGTAAGCACCGAGATTCGACATGAGAAAACTGAGGAGCGGATTTGAAAAGAGATTTAGCCCGGCTCCATAGGCGAAAGGCGGTAAGCCCATGAGGTAAATCACGTACCCGATCAGAATGCTGTCGATGTTACTCTGGTGAGTGGGAACCAGGAGAACGGTTCCGATTTGTGTGAGCTTTCGCAAATGGGCAATTTCGCCTTCGACCTTCAGTCGATTGCGAACATCTTCGGTCATCCCCCAGGGCAAAATACTTTTCACGCTGGCTGCGTTCAGGAGCCAATTAAATCCGTACGGAAGAATCTTCGTTGCGTACCGATAAATTTTCGAATCGAAATGGCCCGCGATCTCTTCCGCATACCTGGCAGCGACGTTCTTGAACATCCCCTGCCGATCTGCAAGAGCACTCGGTTTTAGAAGATCTGATTGGATTTCCCGCCACAGCTTTCGGTCTCGGTTTAATCGCCTGAAAGTGAAAAGGCTAGGACGCTCCCTCTGCAGACGCAGCCGCTCGAGGTAAAGTGCCGCGGTGAGCTCACTTTCCACTTTTTCGGGCGGTACTTCGGAAAGAGTCCTCCGAACCACTTCGTCTACCACCCGCGGGCGGATTTCGTTGAAATGAACTAAGGGCGAATGAGTAGGGAGGTCTTCCATCTAAAACTCTCGTAACGATAGAAAAGGGCTTAACATCGGGCGGGAAAGAACACGGCAATCTTCCCCTGTCGAAGTTCTAACTTCATTTTTTTCGCGCGGAATTCATTGCTCAGACCTTGAGAACTGCTGGAAAGAACCCCATCACGTACCGGAAATCTCAGACCCTGCGCTCGCACTCCTTTGGCTGGGCCACTCACCGGGAATAGACTGATCCAATCGGTCGGATGAACGGCAGCTTTTTTGTTCTTGCGATCTGACTTCTTCGTGAGCCTTATTCGGGGCGCAAATGAATCACGCAAGCGGACGAGATCGTCCTGCGCCAAGCTCAGGGGGGTTTTTGAGCCCGTGTATTTGGCGGAAACATACACGGTGACTCCACGCTCTCCAAGCGACACCACCCGCGCAATTCGCTCACTCGCGACCGCTAAGTCGAGATGCACTGCAAATTCATGATCTGAGCGGCCGCCTTGAAAACCGTAAGCATACAGGTGCTCAGCCTTCTGTTTTACGCAAAAATTGAGTGCGAACGAAAGGTCACTCCTTTCTTTACCCGTGGGGAGCTGAATGGTCGGAGTCATCGACGCCATTTCCGGGTCGGCGATTCCATCGAGATCTCCGATGAGTAAAGTTGCCGGGAGACCGGAAGCAACCAAGGGTTCAAATCCCGCGTCCACACCGATGAAAGCAACCATCGCCGATTTTCTAAATTCCTCGTGCGCCCACTTTGATAGTGTCTTAGGATCGGCAAACGGTCCCACGAGAACAAAGATCGGGGCGGACAACGGAGCCGGTTCGGACTTTTTCCTCAAGACGCACCTAATTTCTTTAACGCCGCTTCGAAACCGTCCAACTTTAATCGGAAGGCCACCGCATCTGATTTCGTTTTTGCGATCAGTTCAGGCGGAGCTTTCGCAATAAAACTTTCTTTTCCGAGCTTTCCGTCTAAATGCGCCAAATCCACTTTGGTTTTCTCGACTTCTTTTCGAAGGCGCTTCATTTCTTCGCCCACGTCCACCAAACCCTCGAGAGAAATTCGGAGCTCGGCCGCTGGATTAGTGAGCAAAATAACCGACTCAAATTTGGATGCACTCTCTCCAGCTTTGATTTCACGGATCGCGGAAATTTTCGCAAGTTGAAGGATGTCACTCTCATTTTTCGAAAAGAATTCGCGAGTAGCGGCGTCTTTCATAAAAACGTTCAGCGCAAATTCTTTTTTCGGAGAAAGATTATTTTCACCTCGGAAATTCCGAACGGCTTCGATCACTGCTTTCAAGCGAGTCATCTCAAGCTCGGCCCTAGGATCACGGAATTTCGGATTTACCCGTGGAAATTCTGCGAATGCCAACGTCGCTACCGGTAGTTTACCTTCTCGGATTCGTGCGGGCGAGTTCGTTGGTTTTCTCCAAGGGAGGGAATCCCAAAGCTCTTCGGTTACGAAGGGCATGATCGGGTGGAGCAATCGAAGCAGACTTTCGAGCGTGTAATGGAGGGTAATCACGCTCTCTGCTCTTTGCGTCCCGCCTTTTCGCAATGGAAGTTTCGAAAACTCAATGAACCAGTCGCAGAATTCGAGCCATGCAAATTCGTAGAGCGCCATGGAAGCGCGGTCTATCTCCCAGTTCGCAAACCCATGCTCGACCGATTCAATTGCAGTCTGTAGACGAGAAAGAATCCAGCGATTCGTCGGATGGAGGGTCTCGAAGTTCGCCTCCAACCATGCTCCGGCATCTGCTTTGCCTGCGATGATCGGTTCGTTCACGGGATCCGGCTTCGGCGGAGGCGGAGTTCCTGGATCAGCACCGTCGGCTACCGGCATTCCATCGAACTGCAAATGAAGAAACTTCGTAGCGTTCCAAATTTTATTTGCGAAAGCGCGGTAATTTTCCACCCGGTCGCCCGCAAGCTTGATATCTCGGCCATTCCCGGCCATCGAAGCGAGCGTGAAGCGAAGGGGATCGGCACCGTGCTGTTCGATCAAAGGAAGCGGATCGATGACGTTGCCTTTCGACTTCGACATCTTATCGCCCTTTTCATCGCGAACCATCGAGTGGAGGTAAACTTTGTGGAATGGAATCTCACCCATGAAGTGAAGACCCATGACGATCATGCGCGCGACCCAGAAGAACAAAATATCTGAGCCCGTTTCAAGCACCGACGTCGGATAGAAAGTCTCTAGCGCCTTCGTTTTTTCCGGCCACCCCAGTGTGGAAAACGGCCAAAGTGAAGAGGAAAACCAGGTGTCGAGTACGTCAGGGTCTCGGGTGATCTTCGCTGAGTGACAATGCTCGCACTCTTTCGGGTCTTCCCGGCCGACGCTGATGCCTTCACAATCCGCACAGTGCCAAGCGGGGATCTGATGTCCCCACCAGAGTTGGCGTGAGATGCACCAGTCCCGAATGTTATTCATCCACTCGTAATAAATTTTCTCATGCATCTTTGGAGAAAATTCAATTTTGCCGGTCCGGGCCGCTTCAATGGCTGGCTTCGCGAGTGGCTCCATTTTCACAAACCATTGTTTTGACAGAACCGGCTCGACGACTTCGCCATACCGTTCGGACAGACCGACTTTGTGCGAATGCTCTTCGACTTTCGCAAGCAGACCCGCAGTTTTTAAATCCTCTACGATTTTTTCGCGCGCTTCCGCGAATTTCAGGCCGGCATAGATCCCGCCCTCTGACGTGATTTTTCCATCCAGGCCCATCACCTGAATCATCGGGAGCTGATGGCGCACTCCGAGATCATAATCATTGAAATCATGGGCAGGCGTGACCTTCAGCCCCCCGGTTCCAAACTCTCGGTCCACATACGAATCCGTGATGACGGGAATCAGCCTTCCCACCAGCGGCAGCACCGCAAACTTTCCGTGAATGTGTGTAAACCGTTCGTCATCCGGATGAACTGCAACCGCAGTATCGCCTAAAAGCGTTTCCGGACGCGTGGTCGCGATGGTGAGGGTAGTCGATTCGCCCGTCGCTGGATCTTTTACGGGCGTGCCATCTTTTTCCACGATCGCGTACTGGAGATGCCAGAGGTGTCCTTTCCGATCGGTCGGAATGACTTCTAGATCTGAAAGCGCGCTCTGAGATCGAACGCACCAATTAATGATGCGTTCTCCTCTGTAAATAAGCTTTTCATCATAGAGTCGGACAAAAACTTCTCGTACGGCTTTCGACAGTCCCTCGTCCATCGTGAATCGCTCACGCGACCAATCCAGCGCCGAACCCATTTTTTTCATCTGGTCGGTAATGACGTGGTGATGGTCTTCTTTCCACTTCCACGTTCGCTCGAGAAATTTTTCGCGACCGAGGTCATGCCGGGTAAGGGGACGGCCGCTCGGTCCCTTCCCCTCTTTCGCAATTTGTTTTTCGACCTGAGTCTGCGTGGCGATTCCCGCGTGGTCCGTTCCCGGCAACCAGAGAGTGTTCAACCCCTTCATTCGATGCCATCGGATAAGGATATCCTCCAATGTCAGCATAAGTGCATGACCCATGTGAAGGTGTCCCGTCACATTCGGCGGCGGGATCACGATCGAGTAAGACTTTTGACCGGGAGCATTTTCATCCGATGCGATGAAACAACCCTCGTTCAGCCAAAATTGATAACGCTGATTTTCAAAAGTCTTCGGTTCGTAACTCTTGCCGAGAAAGCTGCTTTGGGTCGTCATGACTCTCTTTTCATCTTAGTGGTGGTGGCCGCCTTCGCCGTGAACGTGGCCATGAGACATCTCTTCTTCTGTCGCTTCGCGAATGGATAAAATTTCGACCGCGAAGTGGAGTGTCTGACCGGCGAGAGGATGATTGCCGTCGATCGTGACATCGTCGCCCTTCACATCGGTGATGGTGAAGACCATGCCGTGCCCTTCTGGACTCTGCGCTTGAAACTGCATTCCTGGCTGAATTTCTTCGATGCCGGGAAATTGGTCTTTTTTCACGGTCATCTTTAAACCGTCATGAAGGGGTCCGTAGCCCTCTTCCGCATCGACGGAAACCTTTTTCTTTTCGCCGATTTTCACGCCTTCCAGGGCTTTTTCTAAACCTGGAACGATTTGGCTCGCGCCCTGGATGTAAAGGAACGGCTCATCGTGGGAAGCCTGATCTAATAGAACACCTTTATCGTCGGTTAAACGGTACGACATTCCCACTACTTTACCGGATCCAATGACTTCAGACATGCGCCTTCTCCTTCGTTTACAAAAAAGTATGCCTTTTTCGTATCACGGAAAAAGCGGAACGACCGGGGAAAAACCCAGAAATAACGCGCCACGATGCGCTACACTCTCCTCATGAGCGTCGAACGCGATAAACAGAAAAAACTTCACGACGTTGCGGAAGCAATTTTTTCAATTTTGATCCGTGGAGGCGTTGAAAACCTTTCCCATACCCGCGTGGCTGAAGTTTCAGGCGTGAGTCGCGCTTGGATCTATAAATACATCGGGAAGAGCGACGACGCTTTGGTCGCTTTCAGCCTCGACGCAATCGGAGAGCAATTCGCAAAAGTGGATGGCTTGCTCAGCCGTGATTCTGCGGCCGAAGTTCGCCGAAACTTGTTTCAGGGTACTTTCAACATGCTGGGTACCACAGCGGAAAACCCATCTCTGATGTCGCTTTATTACCGATATGCCGGAACAACGAATCCCATCGGGGTGAAAGTCGCTCAACTCGAAAAGAAATACCTCCAAGCCGTTCGCCTCCAGCTCGAAAAGTATTTCAAACTCTCGGCGCCCGATGCGCGAATTCTTGCGGAAGTCCTTCATGGCGTGCGGATGGGGCTTGCCCATCGCTATTCGATTCTTGGACTCGGCGAAATCACGAATGCGGAAGGCGTCCAAAAGGCTCTGCGCAGACTGATGAGGAGTTTTCTAATCGAGGATAAGAAAAACAAACGCCGCTCCGCTTCGAACACCCGTTAGGGTTATTTCCAAAAACCTATTTCACTCGAGAGGGGTGCATCATCAACGCATCCGCACGGAACTCGTGCCCACAGAAAACCGGCCGCTCCTCAACTTTAAGGTGGGGCGTGCGCAATGCGGTTTGGACGAAAAGACCGAAACCCTGAAGAATGCTGACGGTCAGCAGAATGGTCACAATGCCTCGGAACCTCGGCAGAAACCTTTGCGCAGAAAATGCGCCGAGCAGAGCGAGCGGCAAGAAAAAAGACAGCGAGTAATAATCGTGGATGAAATTCAACCGCCGAACAATCAACCAATAGGGAAAAATTCCTAAGCTCCAAGCGCTTAACCGAAAGATCAATCCTGAATGGTGCTCTGAACATTTATCTGGACACTTTTCTAAGAGCAGATGACGTCGAATGAAAAACCAAATCCCAAGTCCAGCCAAAATCGGCCCGATCCCCTTGAAAACCGTCCACACCAGAAATTTCGAGTAAAATTTAGGATCTAAAAGAATCCCGAAGTCGGAAGTAAAATTCAACAACCCTCCTTCGTGCAACGGGCTCGATATCTTATTAATTTTCAGAAAGAAGCTCCAGAGGACAAAAGGGGCAGCGAATGCAGCTAGTGCCCGCGCCTCTCCCAGCATCCAGCTCCATTTTCGTTTCGGAAAAATTTCAAGCTCGCCACGCTCCGTTTCGAAGGCCCAGCGAAAAAAAAGTATGGAAGGAAGAACGGTCGGCTTCACTGCACAAGCCAGAATGAAAAAGAAAAAAGAGATGCGCCACTTTCGATTCAAATACGCATCGACGCCAAAAATAAGCAGCACCAGGGCGAAGGGATCGGGAAGAAATTGAGTAGAAAATCTCAGAAAAACGGGCGTGGCTGCGACTGCCACCCACGCGAGGACACCCCCTTCGGGGTCTAGGGTCTTTCTGAGTCGATAGAGCGCCGTCAGAAAAAGCGAGAAAACGACGAAGGGAAAAAGCGCTGGCCACGACGGGAAAAGGGAGACGAACGCCGAGCTCATCGCGACGAAAAGCGGGAACTCCAGCACCCAGCGAATTCCCCCGTCACAAGGGATCATCGTACCGAAAGGATCGCCTCCTCCTCGCACGAAGGATTCCGCAAGCGAGTACGTTTCAAATTGCTTGATGACCTGGCCCGAGAACAGAGTCAAATGCGGCGCTGAGGCGACCGAAATGGCTAAAAATAAAAAGCTCAGGCCGAGTGCGAGGTCTCTCTTTCTGGATTCTCGAACCACGCTTGAAACTCCTTCAGTAAATAAGCCGCATGCAAACCATCGACGATGCGGTGATCGGCAACAAAAACAATTTTCAACACCTTACCCACGACGACTTTGCCATTTCGGACCACCGGCTTTTCACGAACCGCCCCGACGGACACCATCATCACGTTCCGAGACTGGGGATAAATTCGAGGGATGGCAAATTCGATATCGAGAGATCCGACGCTAGTGAGCATGGCGCTTCCGAAAGAATCTTTAGCAAAACCCAATATCGGAGACCAAAGGTTAAGACCGTGAAGAATAAAATCTGCGAGGTTCACCAGCGGCCCCCGAATCCAGCCTGGGAAAATGCCGATGTACTGTTTGATCCCTCGAAACGTGATGTCTTTACCCTGTCGAATCAGAAGCGCACCCGGCGTCAGTTCTTCCGCGATTCTTACGACGCCCGCTTGGTCAGCAGAACGGACAACATGGCCAGCAAGATCTTCTTCGCCACCGGTCTTACCTGAACCCACCACAAAACAAATGTCCGCGGTTAAGCGAGGATAGAGCCGGCCCCCGCGAATGAGGCAATTGATTTCCGGGTACTTTGCGAACATTTTGCCCAACACGTAACCCGCAAAATGAGTCAGGGTGAGTTTGGCCGTACTCGTCGTCTGCAATTTCGCAAGGTAAGCAAGCGCGGGTTCGACATCGAGATCCAAGATAGAGACGATACTGGCGTCTCGAGTGACTTTCCAAGACGCCATGGAAATCTTACGCCACCGCGAGACTTTCAACGGAGCGCCAAGTTCTATGTTTTTCGAAATCCACATCGTCGTAATTCATCATGGTCAGACTGACCCACTCAAGTTTAATCTCGGAGAAGATGAACTCCCCTAAAGGTTTCTGGGCTGATCTCTTTTCTAAAGAGAGAAATTCTCTCTTTTTGCTGATCCCTTTTCTGGGAATCGCTTGGGTTTGGACTTCCTCCCTTTCATTCGTGCCGGTTCCTTGGCCCGATGATTCCGCATTCTATTTTCCCGCAAAAGACCTTTTCAGTTACCCCCCCCACTGGATCATGACACCCCAAGCTCCTTTCGAACCCACTTACCGAGAGTGGAACTTCAACACCATGCCGCTTTTTCCGGTGCTCATCGGAATTTTTCGTGCGGTCGGCATCGATGGATCTCACGCATTGAAACTGCTTCCGCTCGCGGGCTGGCTCTGTTCCACGGTTCTCATCTTAAATGCACTCGTCCGAGACCGGGCAAATCGCTTTGTTTTGATTGGAGCAGCCCTGCTGCTCACGTTTGATCCGGTTTTACGTTGGCACTCCGTTCTCATGAGGCCCGAGTCATGGATCGGAGCGATGGGTGTTTTTTTGGTGATCGGTTACCGATTCGGTTGGCCACATTTTCTGCGTGAGCGACGTTACTTTCACCCCGCGTCTCTCGCCCTTTGGACCGGAGCGATGCTCCATTTCAATGCGCTCCACTTGGTCTCGATCGTCATCGTCCTTTATTTCGGCGACTGGAGAAAAATACTCAAAATCGGCGCATTGACTGCGGCTGGGCTTCTCCCCTGGGTCTGCACCGTCGCGCTTCATTTTGATTTATTCCAGACTCAAATGGCTCTGCAGTTTAATCGACTCGTGGGCTATGAGAATCCTTGGCTCACAAATCTGACGGATTTCGAAAATGCGCTGATTCCGGACATGGGCTCACCAGAACCCTGGCCGCACGTCTTAAAAAATGCCTTTTTGTTTTGCGTTTTGGCTCTCCCCCTTCTTGTCGGAACAGCAGCGAGGATCATTCAGAAAACCAAAAACGATCACCCTCAAGCTCGCTCGCGTGTGCGCACCTTGACTGCCAGCTTCACTTGGTTACTCTCCGCACTCTACCTCTGGCACACGAAAGCGGAAGTCTGGTTTACCGGCTACTTCCACCTCGCCTATTGGTTGTTTGCATTATTGGTTCTCCACGAAATTTCGAAAAGTCCCGTCACGTTCCCTGGGCAGAAACTCAGTAAACTCTTCTCCGTTTTTCCGCTTCTCTTAGGCGGCCTCTTTTTTTACGAGACCGTCGCGCAGGCGGCGCGTTTATCCGCAGATCCGACTTGGCGATGGGATACTTACGGGGAATGGGTAAATTGCGTCGATCGCTTTTTAGTGCAGGAACATCGCAGAAAAGGCGCCCCTGAAAAATTCAGGGTTTGGGGACCTACTTTTCCAGACATTTTGATCGAGCTTTCCCGAAAACATCCCAAATGGGAATTCACGCGAACGAATGACTTCACCTCCCGCTCAGATTTAGCCCTTGCTCATGGCAAGGAAGTAGACGCAGTGGTCGTCACTGAATTCTATCGGCATGACCAGAGAACATCCGAAGGAAAGCTCACCGATTATCCCGAAGCGAGAAGCGTTTGGATGAATTGGGAAGGCTATTTTCTAAACACACTTCAGAGAGATCCTAATTTCAAACCCAATCGAAACCTCTGCCAACGGGGGCGCTGGGATGCTTTTATTTACTTCAAATAAAGAAAGTACCGAGTCACATCCAACAATCGCTCACTGCGGAGTTTCGAAAACAAGGGCTCTCCACTCTCCTCTCTCGAAAATTTGGGGTTTCAGTCCTCCGAGTAGCGAGGAATAGCGGGTGATGACGTCGGGAAGATCCGTGGAGATCAAACCGGACAGAACGATACGGCCCGGGTGTGAAAGCCGCGAAACCAAAAGATGACTGAATTCGATGAGCACCGGCCGCAGAATATTCGCGATGATCACCGGATACTTCTTCTCCGCCGATGCGAGCTCGTCCACCGTGCGGGCGAATCGCACCTTTCCCGAAACAGAATTCAGCTTTAAGTTTTCTGTCGCATTATCGATGGCAAGCGGGTCGATTTCGACTCCGTCGACGTCTGCACCGAATGCGGCTGCGGCAATCGAAAGAATTCCAGATCCACTTCCAAAATCGAGCACTTCGAGTTTAGGGCTTTCAGAATTTCGATGGCGGAGGAGATCCGGGATCGCAAACGCAATC
>JACMQW010000026.1 GCA_014376785.1 Oligoflexia bacterium | reverse complement strand
GCGGAATTTCCGCGAAGGAGCGAAGAAACGTCGCCACAGTTTGAAAGATTTCCGGGAGTGAGTTGGTCGCGGGCAGGTTGATCACTGCGAACCCGCTGATTAAAACTCAGAGAAGAACTCAGCGCACCGGTGGTGGCGCCGATTTCAGTCGGAAATTCCGCACTCCAGTCCATCTCGGTCTGGGGAACCTGCGCAAGATCCAAGCACCCTTGTTTGTATTCTGGAACCCCTCCATTCATCGAACCCGACACTACGGATGATCCCATCCCGTGGCTGGCCTCACCCGACTCTAGGGTGATCGACCCGACTGCATCGAAAGTCGTCAATCGGTATTGGCCAGCCCCTTGGGCGATGTCTGCGAAATTTTCGACCGTTCGGTAAGGCAGTGATCGAATGGAATCCGCGCAGCCGGGGCTTGTGCGAACATCCTGGATATTCCCGGCGGGCATGAATCCGGGATTAGCGCTTTGTCCGTTCGTTGTGACTGCGGAAGCAGAGCGGTCTACGTTCTTGCCGCAACCTGAGATCGCTGCAGAAATGATCGAGAGAACAACGAGGGAAGAACGCATGGCAAGGCCTCCGGAAAACGAATTAGGGGAAAATGAATTTTTCATGACGTTAAGCGTTATACTTAGATTGATAACGCGTTGCAACATATATTTTTCGATTCCACCTATTTCGGTCTAAAAGCCCCCTTTTGAACCCGTTATTCGCCTGATCGACAATTCATCGTGCGCGAAGGGCTGCGATCGGGGTTTCTCCAAAACTCCATGACATACGAGGCGTTGGCGTCATCACGGGTCGCCAAGTCGATTGAGATTTTAGATTGATAGTCGGTGCTCGGAGAGGCCTCACGAAACACCACCGATTCCCCAGGGACGGAGGTGACCGTGGCGGGAATTTCGTCCGAGAGCTCATTTCCATTCCGAGGACTGAGAAAGAACGAGACCGATCTTCCCATGTCACAGACCACTGCCCCGTCGTAATAGGTTTGAGCCGCGGATGAAACGTTCGGGTCATCGATCCCCTCGCAGCGGTAAAGCACGGTCGAATGCCCCGGGCAGTCCAGCAGTGGAGGAGAAGCATAAGCCCCCGAAACGGACAAACTAAACGTAGCCAAACCCACGTAACGAAACACCCGATGCATAGAAACCCCCTGATAAAAAAGACGACTAGCCAAAAGCAGATGACTTTCTAATACAGTGCGTTATCTATTTTGACAAGGGGTTGTTTTAGGGGACGCTCACCTCTTTAAACGGACGCCGCGGACTCAGGAACGTTAAAGCCACAAATTGAAAAAGAGGCGCTCGCATGATGCGAAACGCCTCCTCGTGTAACTGCCCATCTTTAAGAAACACCTGAAACTTCCCTCAGACACACTCGTAAATAGAGTGCCTAGAGACGACGGGCTATCGCTACCGAACACTCACCCGCTTCACAAACTCTCCGGCATCGACACGTCCGCATTTAGAAGAGTCAAGCAACCTCTCCACTGCAGACCCACAGAGGTCGTCGGCGACTTCATCCAGAGTGAGATCTCGGTTCACCGACAAACCCAGCGCGATCGTCCCCGCTACTTGCGGAGCCGCCATCGAGGTACCCGACTCTACCCGGTACTGCCCTTTCATGAAGGTCGAGAAAATATACGTACCTGGAGCAAAGAGCAGAACCGATTTCTTTCCATAGTTCGAAAAGAAAGAACGAGCATCAAGCCGGTCACTGGATCCTACCGCGATTACATTTGCGTAAGCGGCTGGGTAACTCATCTTCGTGTCGTTATCCACGGATTCATTGCCCGCTGCCGCAACAAAAATGACTCCTTTATTCACGGCTCTCTGAATCGCATCGTTTAACAACGGAGAAAATATCCTTCCCGCCCAGGAATTTGAAATCACTCGCGCTCCCCGAGCGACCGCATAATCTACGGCTTTCACAGCGTCGGCAGTGTCCCCGACGCCATCTGAACCAAGAAATTTCACCGGTAGAATTTTCACTCGCGGAGCCACACCCACCACACCGATGCCATTATCTTCCGCCGCAATCACGCCTGCGCAATGTGTCCCGTGCCCATTGTCATCATAAGCATTCGGCCGATTATTCACGAAATCCCATCCGTATTTGTCACCCGGAAATCCAGCAAGAGGCACCGTATTCACGGCGATGTTGTTCTTCAAATCGGGATGGAAGTAATCGACTCCGCTGTCGATCACCGCAACCACTAACGATGGAGAACCTTTCGAAAATTTCCATGCGTCCGCGATGTGCAAAAGTGAAAAGGGATAATCCGTCACCTGAGCCGGCTGGCTTGGAATATTCGCTGGAGGAGATGTCGGACCGGGAGGAGACGGAGGTCTTGGGCTAGAAGGAGGGACAGGCAGCGGCGCTGGATCAGTCGGCTGCTTTCTTCCAAAATTAGATGAATAAAGCTGATTATCTTCGCAATAATGGGGACCACAAATCGACTTTGCTTCTTCCGATGAGATCGCTCGAACTTCTGATCCAATCTTAGCCACCACGGGCAGGAAATTTTTCTGTGAAGAATTTGCGCACGACGCCAATAAGCCGAGTGCCGCTAACTGCAATGTCGCGCGGCTGAGAAAAAAACGGGTCGCCTGATCCATCCTGAACCTCCCTGTTCTGGACGATTAACTACATAAGGTCCCGAAATCCTTTCGGGTGGCCGTTCTTCAGAATGACATCAACAGAGACTATTTAGCCAAGTTTTTATTTTTTAAAACCGGAAACGTCAAATAAAGCCGCAAATTCGTCATCTGCGTGACATTTCTCAGAAACAAAGGACGAGAAATTTTCAGGTTCAGACCATGATCGATAGGAAATATTTTCCGAAGATGTTCGGGAGATATTAAACTGAGATGAATGAAGCCCATGGAGGGACTTTTAAATGAAGCTAACGCCAGGATTGGTGTCGATTGCGCTCACGGTATTTTCTTATTCATTCACGTCTGCTTTCGCAGACGACCCGAAGCCGAAAGTAATTTATGGAAAAGACGATCGACTGGATCTTTTCGCCGTCACTAACAGTCGCGATCTCGCACTAGCCGATTCGACCGTGGCACTCATCTCGGTGAACGGCCTCAAGCCTACCGCCACCGGATTTGATATTGCGGGAGACCCTTTCGGAGCAGCCTACAGTCTCTGCCAGACTGAACGATTTTTCGAACAACCAACCGGCGCATCTTGCTCTGGATCGTTGGTCGGCGAAGACCTGGTGATCACTGCCGGTCACTGCATTCCCGACGCCGAAAGTTGCGAGACGACCAAATTCGTTTTTGGTTACGGCGTTAAGGAAGATGGAGTGTTCCCCACATCCGCCCGATCTGATGACGTGGTCGGATGCAAAGAGATCGTCGACCGAAAACAAATCGGAGACGGCGCCGACTACGCGGTGATCCGTTTAGACCGAAAGATAGAAAACCATAGGCCACTCAGCATCAACCGCGGTGCTGACGTTAAAAATGGCGATAAAATCGGCGTGATCGGGCACCCCTGCGGACTTCCAACGAAAGTGGCGTTCGGTGAATCCGAAGTACGGGACGCGACTCCGAATGGATTCTTTCGCGCAAACCTCGACACCTATGGCGGAAATTCGGGAAGTGCGGTTTTCAACACGAAAACCGGGTTGATCGAGGGAATTCTTGTCCGTGGTGAAAACGACTTCGTAGAAAAAGATGGCTGCCGCGTTTCCCACCTCTGTGCTCCGACCGGTTGCCGTGGCGAGGACGTCACTAAAATCAGCGCGCTTGCCCACCTGATCCCCGATAACCCGCTCCCACCGGTACCGCCAAGAAAACCGCCATCGAGTCGCTGGCCGCTCGCCGCAAGCCTGAAACGCTAACCACGGAAATATCACTCTATTCGAGAGGAGCAGGGCTTTGCGATTCGCCGAGTCCTGCTTTTTTCATTTCGCTAGCCCGCGGTTTTTCTGCAAGCGGGGTACCCGCATACCCACGGCGAGCTAATTCCTCAAAGAGGAATTGGGATCTGAGCGGAAGGCCTTTAAACAGATTCTTTAGAAACGGACTGAAGTTTGCTTTAGCGCCCGTAACCGTTCTTTTCTTCCAAGTGCCGAGCGGCGTGAGCTCCCGCGCCTTCACAACGTCGGAAAGAAAAATCGGGATGACCACTTCTTCAATGTAACGATAGACAAAGGGATCCGAAATTTTGAATGCGAGCTCCAAACGGGAGAAGAAATTTCTCGGCATCCAATCTGCACTGCAGAGGTAGATCGCGCGCGCGTTTGCAAAATAATAAATACGAGAGTGTTCGAGGAATCGGTCCACGACGCTGATCACCCGAATGTTTTCGGAAAGTCCTTGGATACCAGGAATCAGCGAACAGGCTCCGCGCACGATGAGATCGATTTGCACACCCGCTTGGGAAGCCTGGTAGAGTTTATCGATCACTTCAAGGTCAACCAAGGCGTTCACTTTCGCGACGATCCTCGCCTTATTTCCTGCTTTTGCCGCCCGCGCCTCCTGCTCGATGTGAGCAATTAAACGACGGTGCAACCGGGTCGGCGCGGCAACAAAGTATTTAAAGCTAGAAGGCACTTGTTCCTGCACCACCGCATCGAAAAAGAGCCTCGCATCCGCACCGACTTCCTTGTGGGCGGTAAAGACCGCAAGGTCTGTGTAAAGGCGTGCCGTCGCAGCATTGTAATTTCCGGTAGAAATATGCGTGTATTGCACTTCATTCAAGACTCCCGTAGCGTCTTTTTCTTCTCGGGTGATGAGAACTATTTTCGCATGGAGCTTGAGCTTTCCAAAACCGAAATGAACCTCGACGCCGGCTTTTTTCAAGTCATCGGCTAGCCTCAGGTTATTTAATTCATCAAACCGGGCCCGAAGCTCAATCACAACGACTACTTTTTTCGTTTTTGCCGCGGTCTTTAGCGAATCGATCATCGGCGAGAGAGCATCCATGCGATAAACCGTCTGCTCAATCGACCGCACCTGGGGATCCACACATGCCATTTGCAGGTATTTCACGAATGCATCGAAGGAATCGTAGGGGTGATGAAGGAGAATGTCGGCGTGCCTGATCTCTTCGAAAATTTCTTCACTCCGTTCGAAAAGTCTCGGAATTCGACTTTCAAGCGGTGCGTTTTTCAAATGGGGGTGAGCAGCCATCACGGATTCCGGACATTGGTTCACCATTGTCCAAAGCGACTGAAGAAAAAGCGAACCCGCCGCGGTCATGAGTTGGCCGGGCTGGAGCTTTAGAGTGCGAAGTGCTTCCGTAAAAAAAGCGTCTTCAAACGCGCCGAAATACTGCAAGCGAACCGCCCGACCTTTATCCCGCTTTCCAATCCCGGATCGAACAACATCGGGAATATTTTCCGGATCTTCTTCTTCGAGATCAATCGAGAAGTCGCCATCTTTCGTTAAACGCAGAATCCCCACGGCGCCAAACGAAGGGTCTAAGTGAGTCAGAACCAAATCATCCAGAAAAAAAACGAAAACCCCCGCATCGTGGGGGGCCAAGTAAACTCCGGGCATCGATTTTGGAAGTTTCGTCCATCGATCGTTTTTAAAAATGACCGCCGACTGCAGATTCTCCAGATCGATGAGTTCCGAAAACCGGAAAGGGGCGGGAACGGTTAGCAGCGGAAGGATCTGCTCGCGAAAAACCGTCTCGCCCGCGAAGAAACCCGATTCGCCAGGATTTGCACCGCGAACGACTTGAATCCCCTTCGTGTCGAGTTCCGCAGCGAGTAACTCGAGGGTATCCGCTTGGCGACCCGTAAACTGGGCTACTGACTCGAGCACGCTGTCGCGAATCTCGGACGTCCTCTCCGCTTTTTCTGGATTCGTCCGGCTCAACGTCTGAATCGAACGAGCAAGCGATGCGTAACGAATCATAAAAAATTCGTCGAGATTCGATTGCGAGATTGCTAGAAACTTTACCCGTTCAAGGACCGGATTAGACTGTTCCCTCGCCTCGTTCAGAACTCGCTCATTGAATTGGAGCCAGGAAAGATCCCGATGGATGATCGGAATTCCCGGCGCGATCAAAAGGGAAGGCAAGGTAGGGAGGAAGCCCAGCTTCTGCGACATAGGAGAGTCATACCATGATTGTATCCGGGACTGCTTGTCAGAATATTATTTTAGTCGGATGCCCGCGAGGAAAAACTCATCCCCTGACAACGGTTCCCTAGGGCAACGTCGCGATTTTCGCCTGCCGGCCAAACCGAAGCAGGTGCGCGTCCTCCGGCCCGTTTTCTGACGTTTTCGCATGCCACACGGTTGAGTTCTTCATATTCACGCATCAGAGCCACCGGATACGGCGCCCCCCCGGTGGCCGAATAAAGTTCGGGCTCTTTCTTCGAGAGCAGAATAAAATCCGATGCTTCTTTTCCGAGTTTCTCGCGAACAAATCTATCCCATTTTCCAACGCGGTAAAAATCCGCTTGGATTTTCCCACGGTCCACACTCAATCGGTTATCGTCTCCACTTAAAACGAGGTAGCGATCGCACCGATTAGACCTCAGATCGAGTTCTCTTTTTAGGTCGACCGCAATTTCGCACTCTGCGAATACCGCATCCACTTCCCCACCGTTTGCTTCAAGCGCGGCGTGCATGTAAAGCCCAGCGGTCAGCTTCGGATCATAAGGGTCCCACGCAGGTGGGGTCGTTGCGTGAACTAACTCATGACCGAGATCCATGGCGACTTCCATGATGGGTTGGTCTCTCTTTAAGACCACCGTGACGAAGCGTTCACGAACTTCCAAACCCGTCTCGGGATCATAGTGCCGAGTGAGTACAGCGTCCGTTCGTGAAACGGGGCCGTAAGCGAAATGTTTCAACAAACCTTCTCGAGAATGTTCATTCCAAAAATTTTCTGCGCGAGTGAGAACCTTTTTCCCACTCGGAATACGGTCCAGTAGCGCGATCGCGTCGCGCGCAATTTTAGCGGGCTCCGTTTTTGTCATTGATCCTGCGCGGGCATTGCCACTCGCAGCTAGAGCGATGGCGGAGGCGAGCGTGAAGGCGGTTATGAAGGGTGAACAAGAGGGCGACCGAACGCTCATGTTTCTCTATCGGAAGCGGGTACCCCGGACCTGAGTAGGTTTCAGAATTCTGTTGGTTTCAGAATTCCGAGGACCGTCAATGGCTTCTCACCCGAGTCTCGGCTAGGTCATCTTCGCAGCAGACACCCCTGAAAGCCCTGTGTCGGAATTATCAGGTGTCTAAACTTTCGACACATTCTGGATTCTCAAACTGCCAGAATCGATTGATAAGACTCACTATTTTCCTATTTTAACGCTAGTCGCTAATCGGCACACCGCTTGCTCTTCTACTCTGTAAGCAGCCTCCCCCGTTTGGTCACGGGGACAGCCGAGGATGCACGAAACAAACGAGGTTCCCTGTGAAGTTCAAATCCGCTCCCCTCTCTTCCCCTCTGAATCGTCGCCGTAACTTCGTCGCGACGGTTGCGGTCATCACCGTACTGAGCTTCGGTGCACTCGGTGGTAACTCAAAAAAGATTAAGAAAGCGGCAAGCGATGCGCTGAAGACGACAAGTCTAAAGAACTGGGGCATCGCAAATGCCCATGCCTCTTCGCACATCGATGCGGTCGGCGCTTGGACCATCGAAAAAGGCTCAAAGAACGTCGTGGTGGCCGTGATTGATACCGGACTGGATGCAAACCACCCTGATTTGAAAGCAAACGTTTATCACGATGCTGCAGGTAACTACGGTTACGACTTCGTGAAGAACTCCGTGAATCCAAAAGATGACCACGGCCATGGTACCCACGTCGCAGGAATCATCGGTGCGATCTCTAATCCTAAAACGGGCGTGAGCGGAGTCGCTCAAGGCGTTTCGATTATGTCGGTAAAATATTACGCAGATACAAACTCCGGCGCTTTGAATTTGAAAAATACGGTGAAGGCCATCGAATGGGCCGTGAATAACGGCGCAAAAGTAATCAACTATTCTGGCGGCGGACCTGAGTTTGCGGAAGAAGAATACGTCGCGCTGAAAAAAGCAGAATCAAAGGGAATCGTCGTGGTGACGGCTGCCGGGAATGAGCACTCCGATACCGATCTGCCCGAAAACTATTACTATCCTTCCGCCTATCGCCTGACGAACATCATTTCCGTGTCCGCAACCGACATCAACAACAAGCTCATTGGTTCCTCGAACTGGGGGAAAACCAAAGTCGATGTCACCGCGCCCGGTGAAAACATCTACAGCACGCTCCCAAACGGCATGTACGGCTACATGACCGGCACGTCCCAAGCGACGGCTTTCGTCTCTGGAATTGCCGCACTCATGCTTTCGAAAGACCCCACCCTGACTCCTGCTCGGATTAAAGAAGTGATCCGAGCATCCGTCGATCTTTACCCAGAATTATCTGGAAAAGTGGCTTCCGGTGGCCGCGTGAACGCAAAAAAAGCGCTCCTCGCTCTCGGAATCACTCCGCCAAAGACGAAGGAAGCGGATGTCATCCGCTCGATCGCTCGTGGACCTTCTGCCTTGCTAGAAGCAATGATGGCGGAGTAAGCATTCGATGCGGAATTTCTCTCAAATCCTTTTGGTCCTCATCCTGACATCACAGATTCATTCCGCCAAAGCCAGCAATGAAGGACATTCCGAAACCCTAAGAGAAGCGGTAATGTCCGAGAGTTCGAGCTCAGTCGCAACTGAGCTAGGACCGATTTGCGCCGAAGAACTCCGTGCCCTATTCAAAAACGGTGGCAATTTAGAGAGTTCTGAACTGCGCAGTGAAACCCGCACCGTTGCCGAGTTCGACTATCCCAGTGGAAAAAAAGACTCCCTGTTCTATCTCTACACTCGAAGCCCAGAACTGGTCGAACTGATGAGCCGACCTCCGGAGCAGAGGGCAAAACTTCAGTTTTCTTTTCTGAAAAACCGAGCCAATCCGACTCGAGTTTTCTACGTGGCCGAAGATCCACTGAGTTCTCGCTCGTTCGGCAAATACCAGATTCGGGTAAAACTCTTAGATGACACGCGCATTTTAAATTTCGTCACCGATGAGGAAAAAATCGCGGTGATGAAGGAAGTGAACAACGCGTTCTCCGACCAAGGCGTCCACTCCTGTGGCTCGAACTCTTTTCCTTCGGCCGCATCCCTCCTGATCCTCCAAGAATCGGGAATCGCAGTTGTGAATTACCAGGACGGAACCGAAACCGGAGGCCACTGGTTTCAAATCCTGAGTGATTCGGCGATCGAGAGCATGGATCTCGGCACACCGGGTACTTGGTAAGGTTCTTTCGCATCCCGTGATCCTCTGCCTGATTGCCGAACATATTGCTGAACATATTGCCGAAAAGCGGGAGTTCGGACATGATCTGGCGGTGAAGTATTCCCCGACTCATTCGAAGACCCGCTCCCCATTCCGTCCCGACCGAAGAATCCTCCTGTCTGCGGCCCTCCTTTTTCTCACGTTTGAGCCTCTTCACTTTTGGTGGCTCGCGACCGTAGCGCTCGTTCCCTGGCTCCACTTGGTCGCTCATGCAAAAACGCGCAAGGAAGCCTTCATCCAAAGCCTCTGGCTCTGTTTTCTATTCAGTGCGGTCACCTTTTCGTGGGTCGCTTACGTCGTTCACACCTTCGGCGGACTTCCCTGGCCACTCGCGGCTCTTTTGCTAGCCCTCTTTTCCCTCATCGGCCAACCCCAGTTTTATTTGGCGGCCATCCCTTTGCATTCCGCTCTGAGTAGAATTTCCGGCCCTTCTCACGGTCAAAGCCCTTCGAGTCTTCGAATTCTGGGCCTGGGCGCGACGGTTGCGTTTTTTTACGCGGGTCTGGACTGGTGTTTGCCAAAACTTTTTGTCGATACGCTCGGCCATTCCCTTATTTACGCAACCAACCTTCGTCAAGCTGCGGACATCGGTGGTCCGTCTCTTCTGACATTTCTTCTCCTGCTCCCGAACGTTGCGATTTACGCGCTCTACACACGTCTAAAAAACAGGGGCGAACCCGCGGTAGGAAGCGCCATCCGCTCCGTTTTCCCACTGCTCCTGCTATCGGTTTTGGTCATCGCATCGGCCGATCGTTACGGCGCATTCCGCAATCGGCAAATCGATGCTCGATTAGCCGCCCCACTCAAGAAAGTTCAAGTCGCAGCGATTCAAGCCAATATCGGGGACATTGAAAAACTGTCGTCTGAACGCGGACTTCATGAAGCGACTGCGCGAGTGATGCGGGTTTATTACGACCTCTCAGACGAAGCACTGAAACTCACTCCGAAGCCGCAAGTGATCTTATGGCCGGAAACCGCTTATCCGTCGACTTTTCGCAGTCCGGAAACGTCTGACGATTTCGGCCGCGATAAAGAAATGGAAGGATGGACCACTTCTCGGAAAATGCCGATTGTGTTTGGGGGTTACGACCGAGACCTTCGGGGCCTCAGCTACAATGCTGTTTTCTATTTGAATCCGGATGGAACAGATTCTCGCTACGCGAAAACGGTACTCATTCCCTTCGGCGAATACATCCCGGGTGTCGACCTCTTCCCGATGCTCAGAACACTTTTTCCCATGGTCGGATTTTTTGGGCATGGCCCGGGCTCAGTGATCCGGGAAATCGCCGGATTAAAAACCCAACCGGTGATTTGTTACGAAATTCTGTTTCCCGAGTTCACAAGGAACGCCGTAATCCAGGGCGCGGAAGTGCTGTTTAACTTCACGAACGACTCGTGGTTCGGACCGATCGGTGCGCCTTACTACCATTTAAACCTCGCCACTTTCCGCAGTATCGAAACCCGCGTTCCGCAAGTTCGGGTCACCAACACGGGATTTTCGACGCTGATCCTTCCGAACGGCGAGCAAACTTCGAAATCGAAACTCTTCACGCCAGAGATCGTGAACGTCACCGTTCCGGTGATCGAGCCGGTACCGACGCTCATGCTGATTTGGGGAGACTGGTTTGCAAAGGTTGCTCTAGTGATCGGGGCATGTTCGCTCGTAGGCGTCGCAGGTTGGGAGCGTCGGCGGCGGCGCGCTTAAACTCCGTCAGATGGGCAGAGTTTTTCTAAATCTGCCGCATCTTTCGTTCTAAAAACGGCTTCATGAAAAAGAAGAAAAACCAGCGACGCCGAACCGCCGGAAATAAAGTCTCCCCAATCCGTCCCGACTTCGCGACCAGACGAACGAAAGAGCGGTAAACTTTTTTGCCCCGGCAACCCTGGAAGGCGAACTTCTTCCCACACATTTCCAGCAAGATTTGCAGCCACAATCCAGCGCACTGCCGAAAGGTAAGTCTCGCGTCCACGAAGCGGAGTCATGAGGCATTGGAGCGCCGACATGTAGCCCATTCCGAGCGTGAAATTCGAGCCGTGCTGACCAATCCAAGTGGGATCATTTTTCGCACCAATCGCCGAAGTGGCATCTTTCCGGTGGGCGTCCCCTACCACCCGCGTAACGGCACTTACGGTGAGCGCCGTCGCGCACGAGAGCAGACTCATCGCCATGAGAGAGCCTTGGTCGCTTTGGTCGAGAATCTGCCTCGCTAGGCCTCGGTAGCGGTCGTATCCTTCGTTCTTCCGAATCGCTTTTAAAACCCGACAGTATTCTCCGTTATCGAATTTTTCCTGGGGTAATGAAACCTGAGGCTCTCCCGCAACCAAGACGCGAAGTTCCTGAGCGGTAAAAATTCGGCTACCAGGAAGCATAAACATTTCCGCATCTTGAAAGGTAGACGCGTCGATGAGTACTTTTTTTCCGTTCGGAGCCTGTAGCGTGTACACGTCAGACTCCGGTGCGATCGCTTTTAATTTTCCGAGGATCCTTCGCTGGGCTTTTACTCCGCTCAATCGGCCGGGAAGCGGAGTAAACTGAATGCCGATCCATGCCCCCTGTTTTGCGGCCTCCGAAAAAACTTCAGATCCGAGTCCGGCATCCTCGCGTGACCAGCCCATCTCCGCGTACTGTTTTGCGCTTACCTCTGGAGACAGCGTGTCCGGGCAAAGTGATAGATCGCTGGATGCTTTCGCCTGCGGAATAAGCGCGACGAAAAATGAGCAAACCAGAGGTAAAAATCTCACCGACGGTTTCCTAGTGGACCGTTTTATTCGACGGCTCATCATCACCTGGAGTTAATTCTTGACGGCCCCTCCGGTAATGGCGAAGCAGTGCAAAATTTCGAGTCGGAATTTGTTCCAGCACTTCGAGGTGCTCCGTTTGATCGGATTCTTGGGCAACCACCACGTAATGGATAGGACCGCCCTCTTCGTCCGGAAAGGATTTTAAAAATTGATAGCGGTCCGGCTCGCCGTCGTCTTTCGATTCGACGATCCAAAGCTCGTCAGGCTCTGATAAAGTTTTTTCGAGTAAGTTTTCGTAGAGTCCGTATTCTTCTTCAGGAATGTCGCGCGCGTCTCGCGTCCCGTGAATCTCCGCGCGAATCGTTTCCGCCTGAGACCAGCCAGCCGCCAGTCCGTCTGTTTTCGCATCCAGCACGTCGGATGTTTGGGCAGCCGGGTCCGACTTTTCGTACTCGACTCGGTCACCGCGCCTAAATCGTTCGACCAACGCTTTCGAGCGGGTCGGGAACGCCATGTAAAGGAACGAAGGTTCACCGCGTAGATAAAGACAAATACAAACACACCAAACGGGTTTTGAGCCAGGCTTGAACTGGGAGATCAGCGTGTGGCGTTTGTCGCCGTTCGCTTGCTTCTCAAGCCAAATTTCATCGGGCTCTTGGATCGTGATCCACCGGAGGTGCGCAAACTGCTCGCGCTCTTCGGGCGTAAGGTCGTCCTTCGGACGAAACTTGAAGTATTGCTTTTCGATCAAGTCGATCTGAGGTTGAAAATGCTGCGTAATGCAGTCTTCGGAGCAAAATATCCGACCCACTTCTTCTTCCACAAAGAGGGCACGGTCATCTCCTTTTAAAGTCTTCTCGCAGGCGGTGCAGTGCTCGACCGCAAGACTAGCGTCACTCGCCTCGCGAGCCCCCCCTTTCGCTTCAGGCTTTTTCGCCCGGCGGGGGTGTTTTCTTCGTTCAGACGTCGGTGCCTTCTTGGTGCCTTTTTTCATACCCACCATTAGTGTCGAAGGTTTCAGCGACGGAGTCAAACGTAGACGCCTCAGTTGCACGGGCAACGCCGAAACTTTGACACTCGGAAAGTCGGGGACTTGCACCCATCCTTTTTTTTACTTAACCTTGAATGATGTCGGCGCTCAGGATGAGCGGCCGACGCTGACTATCCGATATGCCCAATCGATCCCATGGAAGGGAGTCCTCGTGATTCAAATCACCGAAGAACAAACGGCCCAGGTGAAATACTTGCTCGAACAATCGATGCAGGGAAACCACATCCTTTTTGATTCAAAAACGCTTCGCCGAGTACTCGGCACCCCCCCGAGTTCCGACGCCTCCACGAGCTGCGTTGCTCATCACATCGAAAAAGTAATGGGCCTCCGGCAACTCGCCCAGAAACATGCTTACCTCGAACGTCTCGATGCACGGACCTATGATCAGGTCGTTCGTTCTTACTTTAACATCGTGGAAAACCGGCTGCTGGAGTCCAGAGGCAGTGCCCACTAAGGGGCCAAAAACGAAATGGAAATCGACTCCACTTCTCGCATCCAAAACGCTGAGTCCGCGGCTTCAAAAGCTGAACGGAAAGCAGCGGAGCGTGTGACCACCGCGGAAAAGCGCGTGCGCGAAGCAACGAAGGACGAAGAGAAGCGGGTCGAGGCTGTCCGCGACCAGTACGATAAACGTACGGTGGTCGAAAAAGAGCGAGGAGACAACTACCTCGAATCCGTCCGAAACCGGAGTTATGAAAATCTCACAAAACTCCGTCGCGATACTCAGAGCGAGGAGACTCGAGTGGCGAGAAAAAGCGAAAAAGACCTCCGTGATTTAAATACCCACTACGAAGACTCGCTCCAAACTGCGACTTCCCGCGGGGAAGCGAAGACTTTAGAGGCGACTAAAAAAGCTTACGCATCAGAGCAATTCGAGCGCAAAAAAGGCGAAGAAGATGTGAATGCGATTAAAGCGAACTACGATGTGGAAAAGAGCCGCGTCGATTCCAGCGGTAAAGAATCTGCCGCCGAACTTTCGAAAAAAAATCACGATGACCTTGCCTTCCTCGAGGAAAAAACCCGCACGGCGGTCGAAGAGTCAAACGAGCATTACCAGTCTTCGTATGAAGGCGCGCTGAAACAAAATAAAACCGCTTTGGGCCACTTGAACGCCCGCGCCGCAAAAGACGTCGAAAGCCTTAAGCGCGACACCTCGCTGAAACTCAGTGCTTACGCCGACCAAAAGAGCGACCCCTTTTACCGAATGGTCGACTTGAAAGCCGAATTTCAGGAAAATAATTCCGGATTCACCTTAAGCGCGGTCATCCCTCCCCACGAGCGAGATCGCATCAACGTGAACATTCGCGGGAATGAAATCGTGCTTTCCGGAAAACGTCGAAGCGAAGAAACGTTGGAAGTGTCAGAAGGTCGCACCCAGAGGACGAGCGCGTACCAAAGCTTTTCCGAAAGCTTCCCACTCGGCTGGCCGGTCGATCCGAAATCGATGACTCGCGAGTGGGATGGAGATCGCCTGGTCATTCGCATTCCGAAGCGCTCCACCTACGAAGTCCCGAAGCAAAAGCGCGAGGTCGCAAAAGCTGCCTTAGAACGGCCCTACTTTCCGAAGAACATCCCTACGGAAAAACAGATCATCGCCTTAAACAGCAGTGGTGAAAGCGATTCGGGGAATGAAAACGCAACGACCCCGACTTCGGGTAAGAAGTCAGGGTCGACGCTCGCTTGAGTGACTGACTCTCGCGATGCCCAGGGACGCTTTCCAGCGTCATCAAAAGTTACTCTCGGGTCAGATCTTCGATTTCCTTCAACATGAACCGAAGGCGTTCATGGAGGTTCTTTAAACTGCTGAGGTTTTCGCGCAATCCTTCGAGCGTCGCCCGTCGGCTGGCGTCCATTTTAGACGGGCGATTTAAAGTTGCGGCATTCAGACCTAAACGTTTTGCAAGAAGAGCGGGCGGTTCGTGACGAGCGACTCGAAAGCCCACTGCGCCCGGTGACATCTCTTCTGCTTTGATGATTCTTCCCGTCGCGATTCCCGCGAGGGATCGGTCATCGGTCGACTCGAGAGGTGAAGCTTTTACAATCGGAGTGGCTGGGGGAACGTCTGCGGCTTTCGCTGCGACTTTTCCCTTTTGGTAAAGTTGATAAAGGTTCGAATAAACAAAGGTGTGCTTCTGGGATGGATCACGAGTAGCAGACATCGAAAACTCCTTGGGAATCGGACCTACCTGGTCCCGTTTGGAGAAGCTTGCTTGCGTCTCACATCCCTATAGAAAGCAATCAGAGTGCCACTTCTCAGTCGGCCGACGAGATGATTTAAGTCTTTAAAAACAAGCGCTTAAAAAGCTCGCTTCAACCTTCAGGTGTCTAAAGATCAGACGCCTGATCGGAAACCTCCGTTTTAACCTTTCAATTTCGGTAGACGAGTTTCGTTTCACAGCGAAAATCACTGCCGGACTCGCGGCAGGTAGGAACCGAAGCCGCAAGGAGTTTCGACTCGGAGACGGCTTCTCTCAGCGCGCCTTCCTTGAGCATGGCTGACGCCTTCTCGGTTGCGTCTTCCTCACTCACTGCGAGGACCTTAAACTCATAGCGGACCGGTTCCCTCGAATCCGCAAAGGTGGATGAGAATCCCACACCGACAAACACACCCGCAAAAAGCCAAAAAAATTTCTTCATCATAAATAAACTCCTCATAACAACCGCAACGGACACAGCACCCGTGGCGGCTATGAGCCAGGAGTGTGCCAACCCCCTGCGTCGCGTCCGACACATAAAAAGCAGCTCATGGAAACTCGGGAGTCGCCAGTGACTATGAAATGGGCAGTTGACCGGAATCTGAAGGCGGACTTAAGCTCAGAGGCACTATGAGCGAAGAAAACACTCCCGATACCAAGGTTACGAATACGACTGCGCCCACCTTCACCCCGATCGATCAGCACCTGTTCGAATCGCGCATTATTTTTATTTCGGGCGAAGTGAATTCTGAACTCGCACTGAAAACAAATCGTCAGCTCCTGGCCATGGAGCGGGCAAACCCCACCGCTCCGATCCTTCTCTGGATCGATAGTCCGGGAGGAGAAATCCATTCTGGATTTTCAATTTACGACACCGCACGCTTTATCCAACCTCGCGTTTACACTCTGACCGCAGGATTAGCGGCAAGCATGGGTTCGGTCATCGCACTGGCCGCCGAAGCGGAAGACCGGATCTCCTTCCCGAACGCCAAAATCCTCATTCATCAGCCCCTCATCTCGGGCGTCCTGCGTGGCCAAGCGTCCGACATCGAAATTCACGCGCTCGATATCATCGAAACGAAGAAGAAGCTTCACCGCCTCTATGCGGAAAGAACCGGCAAGCCGGTCGAAGGCTTTGTTGAAATGATGGAGCGGGACCGCTGGCTCGACCCGAAGGGTGCGCTCGAATTGAACCTCATTTCAAAAATCGTCTCGACTCGTAAAGAGCTCGAAACGCTGATGAAGCGCTAATCCTATGCAAATCCACTCACCTCTCTCCAAGCTCCCTCTCTATCGCTTAGGCGGCCGCTTCACTGGTCGCTTCACTGGTCGCTTCACTGGTCGCTTCACTGGTCGCTTCACTGGTCGCTTCACTGGTGCCTTGCTCTTCGCTGCGCTAG
>JACMQW010000025.1 GCA_014376785.1 Oligoflexia bacterium | reverse complement strand
GAAGCTCTGCTAAAGCTCTCCGACAAGCCTCAAGCTCTAGGGAAGACTGATTGGATTGATATTGGGGCAGGAGAGGCCGCTGCCATGTCACCGGGAGTATTTCCGTCGATCGGCGATATCGACCGCTCGAGTTTAAGGATGCTCGCGGTTTCACCGTATCCGCCAATTCCCTTAGGCCAAATTTATCGAAAATTTGGTCAAAAAGGTCCTAATTCCCATTTCACCTATTTGAGTCAAACCGTCCAATCTTTATCCACAGATAAATTGAATCCCGCGCATGTCCTTACGGATGTTTTCGGCGCTCTGACTTACGAGGGCAAGGATTTTTCCAAGGTATTGTTTAAATATGGGCAACTGATGAATCACGGAGGAAGAATCTTTTTCAATATTCCCATTAAAAACTTTTCCATCGTGAATGCTGCTGGCAAGGAACTTTCTGCCATTGCCTATTTTTCTAATATTGCAGGTCTAGACTTAATACGAAGCGAATGGAGCACGGTGGGCAGCGGGGCTCAATTGATTATTGAGCTTCAAAGAACCGAAGAGCCGTTACAAGTACCGGAATTAAAACTGATTGAACAAAAATCTTTCAGCTCCGATATTACCCCATTTCGCCGTTACTTACTGGAATCCGGACCCCCATTGCCCATAGAAACCAAGCTTACAGCAGCGCAGTTGCTTGAGATGGTGAACGAGAAAAAAGATTTTTTAACGGGTTTCGCCTCATGGCAGCGGCTCGGTAAAGAGCTTAGCGAACCAGCGAAACTCGAGACGCTTAATCATGCTTCAGTGGTTTGGAGTCCGTACCAAATTCATTCGAATTTTAAGAAAATGTTGCGAGATTTTTTAATAGACTCTTCTCCCGAAGTGAAACTACAGACGCTGAATTTTTTAAATAAGAAGGGCAATTTTTGGGTACCGTCAATGGCTTCAGAACTTGAGAAAATTATTACCGACGCACAGACCTCAAACCCCGCTAGAGTGAAAGCCCTTCTGCTCTGGACGCGAGAAGTGAAAACTGTGATACCGTTGCCCGCGAGTGAAACGCTCGATTTGATTCGGCATTACCTCACTGCAAAATGGGTCAGCGAGCCTATTCTGGTGACGGCCTTAATCGATCAGACTTTACGAGAAAACCCAAACCTCATTCAAAGCGAGGCTTATTGGGAACTCCGGTTGAGCTGCTTCCGATTTTCAGAAGAATTTGATAAGTTGACTCGACTGGCGGAGACATTCGATTTTTCTGAAATCGAAAATGTCTCACTCCGAAAAAAAACGATTCAAAGGTTCCGCTCGGGGTTTAATAGTTTCTTAGCGAGAGCCCGATCTAAAGACATTCTGGTCAACGGTTTTGTAACCGCAGCCGAGAGATCCCACTACGAAATGAGTATTAAACGAATCGAGCAGCGCCTAAAAAGCCTTTGAAGGGCTTTGAATTGATTTGAGCGCATGCACAACGAATTCCGCGGTAGTCATCACTCAATAGGCATCAGTAGAGAAACGAAATTTCGATAGCGAATACCATGCCCGGCTCGATAATCGACGAATCCCGATTGAGAGCCGAGTTTGAGTACAGGTATTCCCAGCCCTTCGCGGAGGGTTGGTGAATGTTGTAGTTTTGCTTGTAGACTACTTCGTTGATGCGCATCGCGCGGGTCTGCTCACCCATATTGAAAACCTGGCTTGCACCGACGCCGTAGACCCATCCACGAGCAGAGAGAGGCTGCTCGAGTGTGGCGTAACCGGCTCGAGTGATTTGGGCTTTCACTTCCGGGAAACTTAAAAATTCGAATCCCAGTAGCGGACCCACGCTAAATTTAGGCGTGATTCGCCACTTAGGAAAGGTTCGGAAGTGGAAGGTGTTGGTTTTTGCAAAAGCGTCGCCCGATAAGGTCGTTCCGAAATCCGCGTTGAAAACTTCCCAGTCCATGGTCGGAGTGGTGTAGTGAACTTGGAAAAGACTGAGAGAAAAACCCGCTTTGCTCTTAACCACGTGGAAGGGGCTGACCCCGAAGCCAAAACGAACCTTTGTATCGGATTCCTTAAAAAGATATTGGTCCAGATGCGGGTACGTCGCAATGATATCCGTTATCGCCGAATGAGAGGGCTCCGGCGAAGGATCTGTTGCCGCCACTGAAGTGCTGATAACAGAAAAGAGAATGAGAACTGCGAAAATCCTAAGTTTCATGGTTTCGTTATTTTCCCAGTTTCTGCTGAATTTCGTTTGAACAACCGCTCTTCCAACCGTTCAGTTCGGAGCTTTCCTTTAAATGATAACGAGCCTCACGCAGCAAGCCTAAGCGCAGCACCGAGCAGCCCAAGATCGTCTTTAAATTCCCTGCAGCGTTAGGGTAAGCAACCAATGAACTTGCGCTGAGGGCTGCAGAATGGCTGTAGTTTTTACTGCGGTAGAGGTTCTCCGCCAGCTCGACCGTGCTCTGCGATTCATCTTTTCCTGCGAATAGATTCTTCCTTGGCTCGGTCAGATTTTCATCTTTCGGATCTTTTCCGCTTGAGTTGGCAAACACGGAGTTTAATCCACCGGACGGCTCGGAGACTTCTGCAGAAGGCAGGGCTCCGCTATCGCAACTTCGGCTGCCACTTAAATTTTTCTGACAACGTCCTAAGTAAATCTTAGCGGAACTGAGCGTCTCCTGCGCTTTCCCAGTGAGAACGGAAGCGATTTCCGGGCTGACTGAAGCAAGACTGGAAAGGTAAGTCGCGAAGCTCCGATACAGTCGGTAAGCTCTGGCGGCGACTGCTCCGTCGATGCTTGCTTCTCCCGTATTTTCGTAAGTTTGAAGGTTCTGAGACAGGCGTTGGAAAATTTGGGCCGTGTTTCCAAGACTCGCCGCAGCTCCCTTGGTTGGTTTCAGGCTCGAATTGAATCGCCCAATTTCCGCGTCCAAACCACGAATTTTGTCTCCGACACAGATCGCCTGTCCAGGGTCGCGCGAACATTTTGCCTGAGCTGCGGCGTCTACTTTTAATCGAAGTCCAGAAGGGAGCGTGTTTCGGAATTTGTAAAGGAGGTTTAGGAGGTCGCCGTTTCCATCAACGCTAATGGATTCATTAAGCATCCTTTGCGGAGGCATTAACCCCGCGATCAGTAAGTCAGACGTCTGGTCGTGGATCCTATTCTTGAGCTCGGGAGGCAGTTGGCGGGTAAGTTCATTTTTAAGGAGGTCAGCCAGTTTGTTCCAATCTCGGAGGAGTAAACTTGTTTGAACCGCATCGACTAAAGCAGATTGGCGATCTTTCAGCGGCAGCGACGAGTCGCTCGAGATTTTTTCGAAAGTACGAATTCCGTCGTAGTAGAGGGCGATTCTGATTTGTTCTCGGCCGATTGAGCGGTAGATGCTCGCGCGCTTGCCGGCATCGTTTTCACGTTCGGCAAGTGCTCTACCTGTTTCTAAAAAGGTCGCGATATCTCGTTCCGCCTTACTTCGCGCGAGCGCTTGGGAAAGAGCCTCATTCGCTAACTGTTGGTCACCACTTTGGAGGGCGGCAGACAGATAGCTCCGACCTTGGGAGAAGTCATCGTACCCGCTGACGGCTCTGACTTTTTCTTGGAGGGCCTTAGATTTTGCCTGTTTCCGAAGAAGGGCGAGGCGACCAGAAAAATTTACGTTCGAGATTCCGATCGCCTGTAGACGCGCAATGTTTTTATCGAGTTCGGCATACTCCGTTCGGGTGGCGTAATAATCGATAATTAAATCTCCAGCAGCCACGGCCTCTGGACTTGATTTAAATTGCTTCGCGAATAAAAATAACGCTTCTAGCGTTTCTGGGAAAAGACTCTGCTCATATTGGGCTTTAAGAGAGGTGAATAGCAGTTTCGGTTGATTTCGCTTCTCCGGAAAACGCGCAACGTTTGAAGCGATGGCTTTGATTAAAAGTCCTCGGCGTCGAATGTTTTCGTAATAGCCTCGGTCTTCTTCCTTTTGTAAGCAGAAGATTGCGTTTTCGATCAATGCTCGGGAATCAGATTTTATGGGGCCGAATTCACCCGAGAAAGTTCTGAGGTAGTAGTCTCCGCTCTCCATAAAACGACGAAGCATGAATTCTGAGTCAGCTAAGTTTGTCGCCATTTTAACCAGCATCGGGCCTTTGTTAAAGTACTGTAAATAAAGCTGATAGAGTGAGACAGCACGTTCTAGCAGCTTTTTCTTTTTAACGGGATCATGAGCGGCCTTCGCAAAATCATGACTGCTGGTCGCAAGCTCTCGGATGTTTTTTTCAAAAAAGTCGTAGGACTCGCGAGTGATGGCTGGGCTCACTTCATAAAACGACAACCACTGGTTAAATCTTTCCATTAGAAAACGAAGCTCGGGTACGGGGATCGCAACGCGTTCGGCACGAGGAATCATCAAAAGAACCTCGCGGTAGATTTCGATGATCTTTTGAGGATCGGCAATTCGCTCACTCAACGTTCTGAAAAGTCGAACGGCATATTCGTACTTCTTTAAGTAGACGTAACGAAGCGCTAATTTTTCGATCACTTCTTGGAAAAGTGATTCGGTCGGAGTGAGCGCAGCGTAGTATTCGACCGGCTTTGGATCGTTTGGAAAGACATAGGTGTATGCCCGGACCGAATCGACCAGAGCTTCACGTCTGAGGTCGGTCTTCACCTGCCGATTTTTAAGAGATATTTCGTAGGGATTTTCCTGCTCGGTGAGTTCTTTTTCCGAGATCACTAATTCAAAGTTCGTGAGTGCCTCCCGGTGGCGGTCTTGGGCAAGATCGATCAAACCCAGCCGGTATCTTGCTAAACTCCTCTCGTAAACAAATTTACTATTCAGGGCTGTGCGGAGATAGGTCTTCGCGCGGTCGAATTCAGATTTTTCAAAATAGTACTGGCCGAGGAGAATCTGAGTCCGCATCGCTTCTTCGCTCTGCGGGTGTCGCCGGATGATTTCCTCGCTGACTTTTAGGAATTCAGGGATTTCGTCGATCGATTTCAAGGAGAGAGCCAGGCGAAATTTTGCACGGGGGAGAACGGTCGATTTAGGAAAATCGGTTATGATTCTACGATAAATTTCGATTGCTTCCTTTTGGGTCTGGATAATAGGAGAAAAGGCTTTTTCATCTTCGCTGACCTCCACGCCTTTTCTTTTCTCCATTTGGAGATAGTAAAGGGCGTTCGATTTTTGCGCCAAGAGATCACCCAGCTCCATGTAGAGTTCCGCGAGAAACGGTGCGCTCTGGCTGCGACTGATTTGTTCACGCATGAGCTTAATCGATTCATCGGTGCGTTTCAGCAGAGCTTGGAGCTTCTTTCCGAAGTCGACTTTTTCGGCAGCTTCTTCTTCTAAGTTCTTCCTCATTAAACTTGGAGTCTCGACTGGACGTTCAGGCTTCGGCGCCGAAAACGCGGGAGACTGGAAGATGCACGTGAGAGCGAAAAAGGTCGCGGAGGTGAAGCCGCCAAAGTTTAGAAAGATTCGCATCGGTTCACCGTGTTTGCTCGAAATTTATTGCGTTCGTCTCGCCAAAAATCATCGAGCTGCGCCCACCGAACATTGAAACCATCGGCTGCCGTGTCTTCGATGGTGGTGACCGCAGCAGGTGCAGGCCGAAATACCATATTTGGATTGAATTTTTCTCTTTGAACGTCAAACTGCAGAAATCGAAGTTGTTCAGACGTCATTAAAAGTTTTTCCGCGGCTCGTTTCATCGTTTCTTCCATCATCGCGCGCCGATTTCGGTTAATGTATCGCGTTTCCGTTTCAGACAGATGGCGTGCAATGATCTGCGATGATTTTTTGAGCGTTTTGTACTTTTTTGTTTCCGTGACGAGTCCGGAGAGTAGTGCATTCATCTGGCGAAATTCCGAGTTTCCCGGAAAGTTCAGTTTCATGAGTTGGGGTAGCGACGCCAGCGGTTCGCCTCTCCGAAGTCCGGTCAAAGTTTTCCCGAATTCACGATCGAAACTGACGAGAAGTTTCTCCGCGCTTTCGCCATCGCAAAGCTTTCGGTAAATCATTCCTCGAAGGGCGTATTTTTCTAAGTCTCCGACTGAGGCGCCTGATTTCGATTCAAGATTGTAGAGCATCCCCAACGCTTCGGACGGTCGGTCTAGATGATATAAATTCCAAGCCGCTTCAAGCCAGTCTGCCGGCTGGATGGGGTTTAAACGAAGAAGAAAATCTTTCTGCAATGAATAAGAAGCGCCGTAGTTTTTTTGCTCAAAATAAATTCTGGAAAGGGTGCGAATTGATTTTTTTATCAGTTCTGAATTTTCCGGCCCAAGGTCTTGTTTCAAAATAGACTGCAAAAGGTTTTCAGCCGTTTCGTAATCTTTCTTGTCGTAGGCTTGGACAGCTTGATAGAAACTAAACTTTGGTGAGTCTTTGTGACTAATCGAGCTTGTATAGTTTTTCGCCCAAGTTTCCATTCCTCGGTTCTTATTGAGTATCGTTTTATAGAGGTAGTAGGCGTCCACGAAGTTTGGGTCGCCAGTGGGTACGAAGTCCGCAGACATAAACAGGTCTTGTACCGGTTGCGCGAATCCTCGATCGATGAGCCGAATGAGGGATTGGTACGCGAATTCACGCAAGGCGACGTCCTTAAAGAGTGTGATCATCCGAGCTGCAGCTACGAATTCGGTAACGGGCAATTTCTGATCGCGTAGTTCATCTAGGAATGCGGGCCAGTCGACTTGGTCAATCATTGCTTTGGGAAGTTGTGCGTCCCAATTTTTTTTAGGGGTTGCGGCGTCGCAAACCGGGATCATCGAGAGGGTGGTTAAGAAAGTGAGGGCGAGAATGTTAAACCGCATGCTTAGAACCCGTATCCGGTGCTCAGAATAAAGTTTGCCTTATGATCAAATTCCCCGATTGTCATGTGATCGCGCACATCGAGTCGCCAAGAGAATCGATCATTCGTGAAGACTTCGACTCGGAATCCGAAATTTGCAGTTCCCGAACTCTTCTGAGACCCCTTTAAGATCCCCGCTCCGACGACTAACGAAGTTTGAAAGTATCGGATGTGATCGTCTAAGACGATGAACTTTCCGTAAGAGAGCGTTCGTAAGAGATTCGTCGAAGCTAGAAACTCGGTTCGGTCGATGGCGCGGTCGGGTTTTACGGAGAAGCGATCTGCTAGTTCAGTCAGGAGATCTTTGTCGAATGTGTAAGCGTAGCTAAAGTTCACGACCTCCCACTGCCATTTTCGACTCAATCGATTCAGGTAGGTCACGTTTATCAGTAAGGCATTGTAATATCCGTTAAATGGATAGAGCCCAAGCCCAATGCCGATAGCGCTATTCTTTGGATTAGGATGCGATTCGACTGCTTCTAGGGAAACTCCGTCCAGAGAGCGTGCTCGGTAAAGATCCGATTCCTCGTCAACGGTTTTGACGCCAGGATTTGCGGCTGTGCTATCTGCGCTACCGAAACTTTTCGTAATCGTGCCGCAGAACAAGAGAGCTAAGCTCAGTCCAACCAACTTTATTTTTTTAGGGGTCACCTATTTGAGCTTAGGGATGCCCGAGCGTCGTGTCGAGTCGATTTTTTTAAAGTGAGCTACTCGTGAAAGCGAAAGGGTATTTCACAGTGACAGAGCCACCGGCTGGTTTTGGGAAGGGAATTTTACCGAGTTCACGCGTAACGCATTGGTGGAGGGCCCCATCGTTTAAGTCAGATCGCACGACCTGGATGGAGTTCGCCGTTCCGGTCACTCCGATTTGCCATTCCATTGACAAAGTTCCGCCGATATTTGGATGAGTTAGCAAAGCCTTCTCGTAGCAGTACTGAAACTTTTCTAGGTGTTTTTGTAAAGCTTGCAGTAGTTTTGCTTCTTCGAGCGATCCTTTGCCGGAAACCGAGAAACTTTTGCTCCCGCCGAGCGATCCGGTGCCGCCAGACTGGGAAAGCGATGCCAAGCTGACTCTGCCTTGGACGTCATTGAGTGATTTATTTCGACCGGAAATCCCGCTAGTGGATGCGATCGAGCGTGCGCCCCGCGTGCTGAGCGGTCCATTTGATGAACTTCCCGCCGCGTTTGCCGTCGACCGCAATTCGGAGCTCTTGCCAACCATTCCGCCGGCGCTTCGTTCTTCGGTGGCGTAGTGCCGGTCCGAATCAGGTGAAGTATTCCCTGCATTGCGTTTAGGCGCCGATTTAGAGGGCGTGGTTGAGAGAAAACCGAGTGATTGCGCAACCTGGGCTCGCGCCTTTTCTTCGACTGCCGCCTTGATCTGTTCGGGTGTCGGACCTTTCGCGACGACGGGCGCTGGCTTTGGACGAGTGACCTCCGGCGTTTTCGGCTGAAGAGTCGGGGCCATCGGCTTGGGCTGTGCCATAGAAACAATTTTAGGTTTAGTAGGGGTTCTGAGAGGAGTCACAGACTTTGGTTTAGCCTGCGGTTTAGGCACTGAAGCTGGCTTTGGTTTAGCTTGGGGTTTAGGCGCAGGTAAAGCTTTCGGTTTCGCGATCGGTGCGGGAGGTAAAGCGGGTTTCAGCGTCGGCTTCGGAGTGGGCTTAGGTGTCGGTTTAGCAGGTGGTTTCGGGGTAGGTTTCGCAGTCGGTTTCGGCTCCGGAACCGGTGGCAGAAGGTGCGGTTGCTTGAGTTGGACAGTCGTCGCCTGTTTGATGAGTTCTTCCACTTTTGGTTTTTCAGGCAATGCTTTCGCCAAACCAAAGCCGATCGCGACGAATGCGAGAACAGCGATCAGCGACCGTCGAAAGGAATAGAACTCCTCACTCCGCTCATCGATTTGGTCCGATCGGGAGAAGACGGGTGTGCTCAGTTTGTTAAAGCGCCACCAATAGTCATGGTACGCAATTTTTGCACCCTGTAAGTCTTGTGGACGAAAGGAGAGTTTTTCGTTTGCGGGGAGGTAGCGCGGGGGTTGGCCCTTCAGTTTTAGCGTCAAACCCTCATAGAGGGCAGTAACGTAAGTGTTTTTCGTCGTTCGTTGGAGAGTGAAGACTCGGCGCGATTCAATTTGCCCGGAAAATGTGCCTCGCGAGGCCAAGGTTTCGAAAGCGGATAGAAACTCATGCACTCCGCAAGACGCGTAGAGAACGCCTTCGGGAGAATAGGAGCTCGGAGCAACCAAGGTGGGCATGTAGGCTGCGCGAGCCCGCGCAACTTTAGCGAACTTGAGTCGGAGCGGACTCGGTCCGAAATCTTCGTATTCGTACCATTCTCCGCTTTTAGCGTCCGGATCTGGAAGAGGAAAGCGAGCGAGAGGCGACATCGGCTCATGAGAGCCTGGGGTGGCTTTCACTAAGTAGAACGAATCGTTTTGTTTTGTAAGGTAGTGAGTGGCGGGATGGTCCAGCGGGACCGGTTTTTCCGCGTTCCACTTGAAGGTCCTTACGATAGGCCCCCAAGCAAGGGATACTAAATAGGTACCCGCACCACGATCTCGGTGGAAGAAACCTGTTTCAGTTTCTGCCGGAGAATTTTCAGGAATGATGGGGTGTCTGAGTGTGCTCATGCTTTCGTGTTAGTCTGGTTTAGTCACTAAAAGTTGGAGGTCCACGTAGCCTGCAGTTGCGGCTGCTTTTAGAAGCATTTGCAAAGTGGAGTAAGGCACTTTCTCATCGGCAAGAACAAGAAGCTTAGAATCGGAATCCGGTTCGACCTCCGAAGCCGGAGAACGCGATTTCGTCCTCTGGGATTGCAAAGCGTTTGTGATTGCCGGTTCGAAGTTAGCGACGTTCAGGGGAGAAAAATTCGACATTTCTAGAACGGGCTTCTGATCCAGCAATACCGACTTTTCCGAAACCTCAAGCGTCAGAATTTCTTTAATCGTCGCATTTTTAGGCGCTTCGATACTGGGCAGGAGCATCGCCGAAGTAGGGGTAATGGTGGCCATTCCGGTAGAAAAACTTTTCAAGAGGAAGACGAGGATGATGGTGAAGATATCTGCCATCGAGGTGATCTGCAGAGCCATTTCCTCATTCTCTTCATCTGCTTTTCTAAATCGTCTTCTCTTCTTCACATTATTCTCCGAGGTAGACCTTCTCAAAATTTTGTTTGAGGATTTCGGTCGTACGCACGATCGTTTTATATTGGACGCCTGGCTCGGCTTTAATGTTGATATCTTTCGTCGCCGGCCAACGGTTTCGAATCTCGTGGGCCTTATCGGCCATTGTTTCAAGAGTGCTCGTGAAGGTTAAGGTTTCGCTCCCGGATGTTTGGAAAGTCACCGAACCTCGCTCGTCTATTTTAGCGGAAACGGACAAAGACAGTTCTTTCGGCGTGGGAACGGCTGAATCTGAAGCGGGGCTTGACGCCGCAACTTGTACCTCGAGCATATCTAGAGAAATGAACGACGCAGAAACAAGCATGTAGGTGATGAGCACCGTGAAGCAATCGATGATCGGCGCCAAATTAAGTTCGAAATCTTGCCCTTCGCCTGAATCGCCCCCGCCCGCTGACATTAAGCACTCTTCCGATGAGGCGGTGAACGCTGAACGGTTTCGGCTGCTATCACGTGTCGTTGTTGAATGAGGTCAATCGTCCGAACAACCGTACGTTCGAGCTCGCTTTTCAGTCGATTCGTGCGATTCATCAAAATGCTATAAGCCACCATGCAAGGCACCGCAACGGTCAGTCCCCAGAGTGTGTGGTTCATGGCGACTGAAATCCCTTGCGCGAGCAGGGCAGAGCGGGCTTGGGCATTTGCGCTCCCGACTGCTTCGAAGGACTGAACAAGACCTAGAATGGTACCGATCAGTCCGAGCAAAGTGGAAACGTTTGCAATCATCGAGAGAAAGTTCGTCCGCGCTTTCACGCGGTCCATGCACTCTCCAACGGCGATCTCGAGTCCATTCCCGACGATCTCCTCGGGTTGGTGAGCTCGCATGAGACCCTCTTTCATAATTTGGGCCGCGGGCTTGGACCGGTAACGCTCGCAGAATGCGACCGCTTCGCTCAGGCGATCCGCGATCACCAGATTTCTGATTTTCTCGTAAAATGCATGAGAACCGCGCATCGGGTACAAAACGAAGAGAGCGTTAAACCGCTCTAGAACAATCGTTGCACCGAGTATAGCGCATGCAATAATCGGAAGCATGTGGAAGACATTTTCTAATAGAAACTTAATCACGAACTTCTCCTCTTAGTATTGGGTTCCTAATACTTCCATGCGGTAGTCGTGACGACTTTCGCCAAACTCCACGCGTTCTTTTTCGCCCTTGAGCATGAGCATCATATTTAAGTTCCGAGATTGGCCCTGAATCTTAAGTGGCTGTTCTCCGTCGATTGCACCTTTTCCAGCAATCGCACTTGCAGGGGACCGGGCTTGAATCGGTCTTTGGTTCTTTGCTCGCAAAACGGGGTGGGCTTTCCGACTCACTCCTTTTTTTTGCTTCGCTCCCGCCGATGGGGAATGCAGTAGAAATGCAGCGGTGAAGAAAAGCAGCAGGCAAATGTTCGTTTTGTGAGAGCCAGAGTTCACGCGCCTTTTCCTTTCTTGAAAGTCAGCGGAACTTCATCCTGATGAATGAAGTTCCGCTTAATTCTTTGTCGGTTCTGAATTGGAATCTCTTAAGAGAATGATGGCTGGTTAGAAAGCCATAGGAGCACTACCGCCGCCACCCGGGGCAGTACCGCCGCCACCGCCGCTTCCAGAGCCGGCGCCAGCGCCCACGCCCACTCCTACTGTCGGGCAAGGGTCAGCTTTCACGAAACTGCAAGCGTAGGTTCCCGACATGGTATTCATGCCTTCACCGACGTTAATACGGCTTTGGTTCGCGGTGTCGTTCAAGTTTGAGCAGCCAAAGTTTCCGCGGAGCCACATTGTTTTTTGCGGGACCTGACTCCCATCCGAGCAAGTGGCAGCGCCATCCACGTTTTCGACCGTCAAAGTTCCGCGACAGTTGGATGAGTTCCCGTTGAATTCGATCGGATCGCTTCCCACCAAATCAATTTCTTGATCCGTCACGAATTGATAAGCGGTCAATTGGGTGGCGGGGGTGGTGGCGACATTTGAATTCAGAAGCGTACCGGTCAATCCACCGAACGTGATTCTCATGCCGTGGGTTCCAACTCCTCGGCGGACATCGTACCGATTGTAAGCTTGCACGGTTAAAACACCGTTGCTGTAACCGCAGTTTAACCGAAGGCTGTTATCCGCGCCGGTGGTGAGATGGTGGAGATTCAGTGCGGGATACCTACCGGGGGCAGCTCTCGAACTATCCACCAAAGCATTCACAAACGGAGCATCATTTGGCACGGTGAAGGGCAGATTCGCCGCGTAACTTCCAGTCAAAGTGGTATTGCAGGTTTTTTCGCGCACATAGATTCGGAGATTTCTCGAGCCGACGTGGTTTGAGTAACCATTCAAAGCCTGATTACAAGGAACGAATTCGGTATCTACGATGTTATCTCCGTTCATGTCGATAGCGCAGTCCGCAGAACTGAGTCGGGGCCCAGTGGGTTGGTAGCTGTAGGCATTTGCTGGCGGACTCCGAAGCGAAACCGATACGCCGGTGACAAAATCTGTGGCACTCATCGCGGTGATTTCGCTAGCCGCACAGGTTACAGCAAGCGTGTAGCGCTGCGAGCCTGGCACGTTCCCACTCGCCGTTGCGGAAAGTTCGAGTGGATAGTTTCCGGGAGAAACGCCGACGAGATTCAAATCGTAACATTGATTTGTCGGACCGGAAGCGAAAGTATTTCCGGAGCGCTTGAGGGTGATTTGCACCGATGCATTATCCGACCGCAGACACGCGCGGTACACTGCTCCGCGAGCGAGGGTTAGTGTACTGCCAGGGTTCGACTGCTGATAAATCGTCTGGCCACTGTCATTTCGGATTTCCAAGCTAGCCACAGCCGACACGCTCACCACAGGGGAGAGCAAACTTGCACTGATGCTCGCGGACATCGATTGGTAGCCCCCGCGACCGATGCAGCCGGAGAGGCCACTCAAAAAGATCACACCTATGGCAGAATTCCTGATGTTGTTTTTCATTTTTTCCCCTTATTTTAACCCCAAAAATCAGATCGTACCCAGAACGTTTCTCTGACAGAACTTTTTTAATTCGAATCGTCCTACTTAATACTGCCTATCGGAAAATCCACGTGGTTGCTCTTTTGCTCCAGTGGTGCGACTGCAGAATGTAGGACCGATCGGTTTTCAACCACGGCCAAATTTTCAATGACGCTTATTCGGATGATGTTATTTATTCCTAGAGTCGCTAAATCCGTTACATCGAGCCGGTAGCATTGTTTTACCGGATCGGTTTGGATCATCGTGTAGACTGCCGGTATCAATCCCGGCACAGAATCATTTTGTTTTTGCAGGGGTGTGCCTTCTTTAATTTCGCGCAGGTTGCTGGATCCATCGTTATCTGGGTCTGCATGAGCATCCGATGCACCCGCGATAAATTGGATACCATGTCGGAACGCAACTCCGTCGGGTACTCGATCATTGTTCGAATCAAAACTAGAAGGGTCGCTTCGTAGTATCCACTCTTCACAATCATTCAAGCCGTCGCCATCCATGTCGTTGAAAAAAAGTGTCGTGCCTTGAGTAGAAGCGATCATGCCTTGGCATCCTACGTAGTTGTCACGCGCTGTAGTAGCTGAGCTGCAGTGCGAATCGCGGCAGGGTTTGCCCTTAGTGCGGTATTCGACATAGTCGGAAACTCCATTTCCGTCGCTGTCGGCAAGGTATTTATTTGATCCCAACAAGTCTTCCATTCGATCAGACAAGCCGTCGCCATCGGAGTCGAGCTGAAGAGTTCCGTCTGCTTCCCAGACCGTGGAGAGATTCTCTACGATCACGTCCGCAAGATGGTGGAGCACATGTCGCATAGGAACTGCGAAAAGCGCGTAATCGATTGCGACGCCAGCGCCGAAGACATGGAAATCTCCATTTCCCCAACGAGCCATGCTCTGGAGAATATCGCGCGCATCCGGATCAACGAGCGTTCCTGAATGGTAGTAACCGGTGTGGAGGATGATATCGTCGACGTATTTTTTATACTGGGTGATATTTTTCAAACTGAGAAGGCTAGTGCTGGTTGTCGGAAGAATGGCTTGTTCTAGCTGAGCAGAAGTTTGAGCAACGCCGCCGACGGTAGGGTATCCATCGCTAACTAAAACGACCAAATAGCGTGAGGTGGTCGTCTGGTCTTGGTTCCCGGCCACGACATCCTGGAGATCCCTCTCGATTTCCGTGCGGGCAGCGCCCAGAGCGCCGAGGTAATCCGTCTCGCCGAAATCCTGCGGCCGGGGCAGGTTCACTGTTCCATTGCCAGTCCATTCATCGCGAATCTTCCGACGCATCAGCGGGAGATCATTTGTAAATTCTTGGATATTTCCTATGCCGCTCGAAAAATTAATATAGCCAAAGTAAGTATTCGGATCGGGCTGCGCTGAATTTAAAAGATCCATCAATGCCGAATAGCGCTTAAAACCATCCGGATCGGATGCTTCCGGTGGATTCTGGTTTGAGCTCGATTTATCGATTAAAAATAGAATTTTTAATTTCTGTTTAGCGGCTAGAGCATCGTCCAAGCAAAAGTTTGCTGTAACAGTTCCCGACCCGGGCGAGGTCAGATAGAGTTTCTCAATCGGCGCGAGTTGGGGTTTTGGTTTCATCCAAAGGCAGCCCGGAAGGAAAAATGATGTTAAGATTCCCACTGTGAGAAGTGTAATATTTTTCATCAATTACAAACCCCCTGAAGCACACCATTCCCATTTGGGGTCGCCGTACACTTAATCGTTGGGCCTGGACGGCCTCCGAGCGATGGAGAAACTTGAGTTTCCAAAGTGACCATTTGCAATTTTCCAGTCGCTAAATTTTTCTCGATGAAGGTCATGTTAATGTGGTTCATCCCCGCTTCGGGCAGGACCGGCACATTACTAATAATGAATTTCATGCATGGGGTCGGCACGTCGTATTTTTCAATTCGGTAGATTGGTGTCGACTGGGCGACCGAAAGGATCCGATTATCAAAGTCAATCGGAGTACCTAGTTTGCATTCTTGAGAATTGATTATCCCATCACCATCTGTATCTAGCGCAGCGTCCGAAGGGTCAAGAGGGTTTAATCCGCAGCGTAACTCTATAGAATCGGGAATGCCGTCGCCATCCGTATCGAAGTTATCCGGATTTGTTTGGAGTAAGCGCTCCTCGCACAAATTTAGTCCGTCGTGATCATTATCAGTGAGGTCAGAAGCACCTGAACATCTTAGACGGTTTTGTTCAGGAGGGAAGATTCCCGCTAAGTAGATGACGAGATCGCTGATCGATCCAAGAATGGAGTTGGGATTATTAGGCAAAATCCCTAGCCGTGATAATTGGGCCGTTTCTAATTTGTCGGATAGCCCATCTGCATCGGAATCGGGCACAATTTTTCCTTGTTCAAAACGGACCGAGCGATTGGCAAAATAGAAATCGCGATAGAGGTCTGGAGTATGTCCAGCACTGCAGTAGGTAGTGATTTCAAAACCAACCGTTAAAGGAGGAGCTTGGTATTGTAATTCACTGAGGTATCCGAGAGTGGGTTCTTTCTTCTGTAAGTTGCAACCAGTGAACGAAAATCCTACTGCCAAAAGTGCGATGATCTGGTTTTTCATGGAAGCACCAGATCGATCGTCAATTGGTCACTTCCCGCTGAAAAATTGGCTTCTTTGGTTCGCAATTTTGCGTAATTAAAAATGGCCGGACTTCGTTCGATGATGTCCACGTGAATGAGATCCGTGCTCGTCATTCGTTTGATTCCGTGAACTTTTATCGTGTAGCAAGTTTGGAGGTCAGTTTGCGAACGGATAATCGTCTCATAACGAAGCGGCACCAGATTCTGGAAGAGGTGATTATCCATCGTCGGAGGCAATCCGAGTTTAATTTCAGTCCGGTTGGTTAACCCGTCGAAGTCGAAGTCGGATTGATCTCCGTTAGGAGAATGGATGAAGTCGAGATTTGATGCGAACTCGAGGCCGTCCGGGATTAGATTTCCATTCGTATCAAAGTTTTTGATTCCCGTAGAATTTCCGAGATAAGTTTCTTCACAATTCGTCAGGCCATCGCCGTCATCGTCTCCGTTTGGATTGACAACGCCAGCGCAGCTCTGCCCCGTGGGATGCAAATATTCCACGAGATCCGAAATTCCATTTCCGTTTGAATCTCTAGAAAACGGGTTCAACCCCAGCTGGCGTTCTATTTTGTCCGGAATTCCATCTGCATCTGAATCGAGAAGTTGTTCCCTCTCGCCTGGCCACCAAACAGAATTCATATTCCGTACAAAGACTTCGCCAAGTTCGTGACGAAGCATGCGCGGAGGTAAGGTAAAGAGATTGAAATCGACGCTTTGACCGTTTCCGAATTCGTATGCGCCGCCTTTTCCAACGATCGCCATATCTTTCAGGAGAGTTCGAGCGCCCGGATCTTCGTTTCCGTTTACTTTCATGTAGCCGGTAAACATGCTGATTAAGTCGACGTATTCTGTCTCAGACTCAAGCGCGACTATGCTTTGAACCATCTGTTTGATTTGGGTCGGCGATTGCGGTTGGATCTGCAGTCCGTTCTGATCGAGATAAATGGCCGTTCCATTTTGGCAGAGTAGACCCGCGCCTGGAATGGGAAAACCGTCGCTGATAAACACAATGACGTAGGCGGAACTTTTCGCCGGCATGGTATTTTTTGCGGCTTGAATGTCGCTTTGAATAACAGATTTAGCGAGACTGAGTGCCGCTAGATAATCGGTGGTCCCGTCATCTACTCCGCTGCCTGGAGTGGATGATGCTTGGTACCTTTGAGTGATGAGATTCTTAAACGCAGTCGGATTTTGGACAAAACTTCCTCCACCCGCGCTCCTCACGGTGGCTTGGGTACTGAATTCAATCAACCCATAATAGCGGCTCGGATCATTTGCTCTGGCAGGGTCCGCCTCGATCGAGGTCATGAAATCCTGGAGTGCTTGATAGCGACGGCTCCGAGTCGGATCGGTGGCGTACTGATTCGTCGTGCCCGTGTCGATCGGACACTGCGGAGAAGCAACGCTATTCCCGAGAGCGTCCAACGTGTACTTCAGCTTGTAATTCGTTCGGTTACTGGTCGAGTTATCGATGATGAAAAGATATTTGAGGTTAGATTGAACCGTAGAAGCAGGTGTTGTGCAAAAATTAACGTTGATCTGATTCGGTTCCGTCAGAGTTGATGGATAGTACGCCTTCAACGATTCTAAAGTGGGACCTACTTTTGAACATCCGAATGTGGCGAATAGGAAAATTGAAACGAATGCCAGACGAACTCTGGCGCAATGGGTGTTTGAATTTAATTCCCGAGTCGGCTGCGTGACTTCGCTAACCCGAGCTTTATTAATCACCAAAATTAACCCCTTTTTCGTTTAGTGAACCGAAACTTAAAACGATAACCCGCCTGCAATTCGAAGCAATTATTACACCTTTGAGATTCGCTAGTGATGTCCATCAAGGTCGCTTTCGACCCATTGGTAATGTCTTTACAAGTTGACGAAAACGGACTCTTCATTTGGACTCTTTTCGTCACTTCGTGGCTCCGAGGTGAGTCGCTTAATCGATAAAAAGGGTTAGGAATAATCGACTAGCTGGGGTCACTGGGCCGTTTTAGTGGATCAGTTAGAAGTTACTATTGAGATTTTTTGGTGAATCAAGCACTTAAAGCAAGTCGATCCGGACTCTCGTTTTCCTGTGGGGAAGAAAAAAGATTCATGCTTTTCATCGAAGCAAACCGAACTGCACTCGTACTCGCTCCCATGGAAGGAGTAATGGATGCACCGATGCGAGCACTGATCGCAGATTTAGGCGGGTTTGATTTCGGTGTTTCCGAATTCGTGCGCGTGGGCCAATCCGTCATCACGGCCAAGCAGATTCTACATGAAATTCCGGATCTAAATGGCCCGGTGTTCGGAAGTGCGAAGCTTCCGTTGCAGCTCCAGCTTCTCGGTGACTCGCCGGAATTATTGGCTGGCACTGCCATCGAGGCTTGCATCGCCGGCGCTCGGGCGATCGATATTAATTTTGGTTGTCCGGCTCCGACGATTCTCCGCCGATCCGGAGGCGCGTCCCTTTTGAGAAACCCTAAGGCGATCACTGAGATTATCCGGTCAGTTCGTGACGCCCTTCCGTCAGTCATCCCCGTGTCCGCGAAGATTCGGCTCGGGTGGGAAGATCCGAACGACGTCGACGGGATTGCCCAGGCCGTTCAAGAGGGGGGAGCAAACTGGATCACGATCCATGCTCGAACAAAGCAGGAGGGCTATCGGCCTGGAGTCCATTGGGACGCCGTTGCGCGGGTGAGGTCGCGGCTGTCTATCCCGGTGGTGGCGAATGGCGATCTATTTACGGCTGAGGATGTTGCTCGATGTGAAGCCGAGACGGGGTGCACGCATTTCATGATTGGCCGGGGCATCTTAAAAAACCCTTTCCTGGCCCACGACGTTCGCGCCTCGAGGGCTCTACACGCTTTACGCGAGGATATTCCTCTCCAGTTGGATGATCGCTTAAGGATCAGTATTGAGCGATATGCAGCCATCACGGATGACCAGGCGGCGAACGCCGGATTCGTGCCAAGCCGGGTGAAGCAATGGATTCGAATGGTTCGGGATATTTCCGATTCGGTTCCTCACCAGGTGCTCACTGCCGTGAAAAAAGCGAGAACGACGTCGGAGCTATTAAACCTGATGCATGGTTCTTGAGGAATGTTTTAGTTTTATGGGTTTCAAGCGGTGAAGTTGAGAGACTTCCAATGACCGTGGGCATTTTAACTGCCAAGTGCATTTTGAGGATCTGCGCCCTTCCTAATGAAAGCAAGATCTTCGAGGCATCTTCGGAGCATAGCTTCGAACTGCGGATTCGCAGGCCGGGGAGAAAGGCTTACCCATTTGGGAATAGATTAATAAGGTTCGGTAATACACCGGTGAGTGGGAATCTTGATCTGTGCGGTTGGTAGTGCGTCCGGGATCCGTTTCTCCTTCGGAAAGAATGCAGCCGCTATTCAGACCGTTTTTTTCCATCGCGAAACCAGAGAATGCATCTCCCCAGTCTTCTTCAGTCCAATGATAGTCGCCTTTAAAATAAATAGCCGAAGTCAGTGAAGCTGGAGGCGCGCTGGCGCTATAGGTTTCCGAAATGCATGACCTGAGATTTAAGAATGAGGAAATATCCTTGCCTGCTTTTTTGGCTTCTTGAAAAGCCAAACTGATTGCATGTCCCGTTTCGTGAAGGATAATCGCCATTCCGATCTTAGGATATTTGGTTGAATAGGAACTCAGCGTGATTCTTCCGCGATCTGCTGCGTCTCCGATCGGCGAATAGATGAAATCGTTGCAGATCATCGATAATTCGTTATCTTCTCTCGGCTTCTCGCCGAAATCACGAACTACAAAATAATTTCCGATGAAATCGAGAGGAGTGGCAGAATGCGAAATGCCGTTCTTAAGGTACGTCTCGATCATCGCACCGAAAGTTTCGAGCGTGATCGGAAAATCGACCCGGAGCATATCGACGTACTTCTGAAGCTCGCCGGCGGTTTGAAAGCCAAATGCATCAATCATCGCGGCGGTCGCCAGACGCATGGCTCTTTCTTTTGCCGCCGACGCAGTTTTTAGCTCCTGTTCCGTTACGGCGTAATGAAGACTGCGGTTATAAGCCGCACTACATGTACTTTCCCATGCAGACCGGGAATGGACGGAGGCCAAGGCGGAGAGAGTCGCATTCTTCGACTGAACGGCTAATCGTAATTGCTGAAGCACCGCAGTTTGAAGTAGTTCACGGTCAACCGAGCTGAGTGAAAACCCGCCCTCTTGTGTAGAGATTTCTAAATCAGCGAGCCCTAGAACTTCAAGCATCGCTCGGTCCCGCCAGTCGGCGGGAAAACCCATTGCCAAATTAGAATACCGTTTCAGTCGTTGCCGGATGGAGTTTGCCACTTCGGCAGGAAGAGCGGTCAGCCGAGACTCCAAGCCGAGGCGAACACTTTCGACCCAAGTTTTGTTCGCGTTGATTTCGGGATTGTTCGGTTGAAAAGGCTCGTTTAGTACCGACTGTCTCAAGTGAGCTCGGTAGATCTTAGATTTGATCGCCGTTGCGAAAAATCGTTTTAGGAAAGCGTCGAAATCCGGCCCAAGCATGAGCGTTGGACTCGCGTTTAGTTCGTAAGAAGTTCCATTTAACACTCGATCTACGTTCCATGGATTCATGACGGTAAAAACTCTGACGAGTTCCTTGTCCGTAAAAGAAACGACTACTTTATGATTTTCTTCATCGAGTGACAGACTTTTCATGCTTTCGCGAAACTGCTTAAGGTGCGCGATCCGAAAGGATTCGATCCGATCACGGTAGCGAGAAAAAAATCTTTTGAGATCGGGATGATTGGTTTTCTCTCTTGTGATAAACGCATGTGCGCCTTCTGGAATTGCCTGCGAGTCACAAATCTCATGGACACAACTGGAGAGCGGAGTTTCTCGAGAGCTGTAAGCACGAGCCTGGGTAGTGCTCGTCAATGCGACTATAAACGCAAGATTGAAATATAGAAATGGAGCGAATGCTTTGGCTGAAAGTCGCGGAGAAATCATAAATTCAAGCTTAGCGAAAAATGGGCCACCCATACCCTCATCGTCATTCGACTCAGGCTGGCTCACCGTCGAACCTTTAGTCGGCTGTCGAATCTCTGCCGAGCCCCGCGCTCTATCCTTTTTTAGTGGATGCCTGGATCAACCTGGTGGCGGGCTGATGGTGAGGAATGGTTAATCGACGGAGATGCGCATCTTCTCGATTGGTCGTACGACGGACTTGGGAACTGAGTTGACGGGTCGTCGGCCATTTTAATTGGGGAGGCGAAGGCGTGGGCCGCGGGTTGTTCGGCCGTTCATTGGTTAGTTCGGTCGGCCGTTCATTGGTTCATTGGTTCATTGGTTCAATCGCGTGAGAAACATCATTCGTCTGTCTCGAGAGCCGGATTTTTTCATTCCTCCGTACGATTTTGCTTGGGGGTGTTTTCGATCTGAAGAGTGAGAAGAGTCGGTCGCCAAGCTGAGTTCTCGTCTAATCGATGCCGCTGCCTTCCTTCTCTCAATCTAAAACTTTCAGGCCATTCGACTCAAAAAAACATACTTTAACCCGTGATGGGTGTTCTGGTGCGAGAAATTCATTCCTGCAAACGGGTGTATACTTCTCTCACTCCGTTTCATTTTGGGCGGAATTATTTTTAAGAGGTAGAGCATGATCCCCCACGAGAAACTCCACGAAGAAACATTGATAGCCGCAAAGCGTGAGAAAACTGCAACGCTTGAGCTTTTGAGCTTTCTTTTAGAAGTCGAGAATCGTCGCACCTTTGCGGTGATCGGCTACGATTCGATGTTTACCTATGTGAGAGACGGACTCGGGTATTCTGGTGCGCAGGCCTCAGAGCGCGTGGCAGCGATGCGCCTGTTGCGTAAAGTCCCCGAACTCGCGGATAGTTTAAAAGACGGCTCGCAGACTTTAACTTCGGTGGCGAAGCTTGCCTCGCATGTCAGGCGCGAAAACTTAAATTGCAAAGAGGCGACCTGCCTCGTCCTGGAAACCGCAAACCAAACGACCGAAGCCTTAGAGAAATATTTGCTCGGAATGGCTCAGGTCGAGCCTCCGAAGCTTGAGCGGGCTAAAATCATTTCGGCTGAGCTGACGCGTCTCACGATCGATGACGAAGAAGAAGTTATGGCCCTCGTGCGAAGCGTGCGGGAACTTCGCGGAAATCCAGCTCTCCCACTTTCCGAAGTCTTTCGTCACGCGATGAAAGAGGAGATCCGTAAGCGCGAGCCTAAAGCTCCAAGAGATTCAAAAGAACCCTCGAAAGAAAATACGAAAAAAAATGCCGCCGCAGACGAAGTTCGGCCAGCCGAATCAGGACCTAAACAGTCAGGTAGTTCCGGAGCCGAATTCGCCTCACCCAATCGCAGCCGTTTCATTCGCGCAAAAGACTGTGCGGCGACGCATGCTCGAGCAAACGGAAAATGCGAGTACGTTCATCCCGGAACCGGAAAACGCTGCGAATCCCGATTCGGGCTGCAGATGGAGCATGTGAT
>JACMQW010000024.1 GCA_014376785.1 Oligoflexia bacterium | reverse complement strand
TTTAATATCAGCGCAAAAACCTTTCCAGGTGAGGGTAGTGCCCAGATTCAGGCCGGAGTTCCGTTTGGAGCTTCGGGAATACCGACTCCCAGTATGCCCTCGTTTTCGAGGGGTCCAGCAGTGGGTCTTTCTGACCGAGTACTAAGGTCGCGCTTCCTTTCCATGAGGTACTATTCGGCAAGGAATCCTTTTGCTTGAGGAAATCTGTAGTCACATCTCGGAAGGTTTTAAAATTGAGCGGTGGTGCACTTTTCGTGATCGCTTGGTATTTTTGAAAGAGCGGAGTGGTCGGCCAGTAGAGGCGCATGAAAGCAGGATCTTTCGCGATGAGCTGTGCGCAATTCCAAAGTCGAGCGATTAAGTCGGACGGTGGATGTTCCAATGAGAAGAGGAGTTCCGCCGTCAGGTCCGGAGGCGTCGAGGGTTGCTCAGCCAAGCGTTCGGCGAGCCTTTCCAAGTCCGCGATGAGATCATGGCCGGCACTGTAAAGTTTAATAGTTGAGATTTGGTCTCCACGCACTTGGACCAAATACCTCAGTAAATGGCTGCCAAAACTATGTGCGATAAGCGAGATGGGTTTTTCGGCCGCCGCAAAAAGAGCGTCAAATTTCATCAGTGCCGCGATCTTAAGATCCGAGTAAGCGTCCGGACCGGTGACCTGTGTTTGGTCCCAGAAATCGATTTCGGGATGAGTCGCGGACATTAAGGCGCGCTCGGGGAATGCGCTTAAGCCGGGGCCCATGTGGAGGAAGAGGGTAGTTTTCGGTTTAAATGTCACGATGCGCTCCAACCCTTAACCCATATTTAGTTTATGGCTCAAGGGTCTTCTCCTAGAAATGTGAAAAGGAGACGGAAAATTCGGAGTCCGCCTTTTTCACTTTAGGCCCGTTAAAGGAATTCCGACTCGAATGAATCGGGAGACTTTATGGAATTGGCGGTCGTGAAGGATTTAGGCGAAAATCTTGGAAATGTGCGCGAAGCCGCCGTCTTCATGGAGGCGATCGAGATGCGACAGCGGCTTTTCCGTCAAAATAAAAAGAATCTCTGTCTTTTGGATCCCTACGATTTAATCAGTGATCATCTCATTCTGCGAAGTTCCCGTGATGGGAAGCCATTTGCTTACTCTCGGGTAACGCCTCTATCGAAGTGCCTCGCTCATGATTTGCTGTATCCGGTAGTTCCTCTCCTGAGTTCCTGTCGTGAATATCCGGAAGCCTATGCCCGGCTTCTATCAGCGGGCCATGAGCCGCTCCATATGGGGTTTCTCTGCCTCGATCCGGCCTATCGTGACGAAGTCGCTTCGGTTAAAATCGTCGACCTGATGATTTGGCTTGGATTCATCTCATCTGGTTTTGCGCTGGATCAGGTTTCGTTCACCGCGACGCCGAATGCGAAATTTAACCAAGATCCCTGGCTGAAAGTCATTGGAGACTGGGCAGGGGATATGCCCGACTTCATTCATCCCCTCATCCCCGAGGCGCACCGGATGGTGATCATCCCGAAAATTTATGACTCGTACTGGACGTCACGGTTTTCACTCTACTCAGAGCTTTATAAAAGTCTGAGAGGCGAGAGAGAGGCTCTTCCTCGAGCAGCCTGATGGCGGTCGGGAAGCCAAGAGATTTCGAAAAGCTCTGAATCACCTGCGTTATTCGCAGTTCGCAGCGGAGTGACGCCTTGAAGCGTACCCGACACGAGGCCTAAAACTCCGGAAGCGGCTCCCCATCGATAGATTGAAAGGGAGCGGTCATACATCGTTTCTGCACCGATTTCGGTCATGCGTTCCGCATAGGGAGTTACAGATAGGGTCACGGAGGAGGAATTCATTTTTTCGATCCGATAACGGAAGTTCGTTTCAAACCGCTCGATGGGTCCGCTCGGACCGAAAAAGAATTCGTAGGCTGCAGTCGGTGATCGGTAACCTGAAAGTGATTTTCGAATCGTTTCATTCTCGCCAATTTTCAAGGCCGAAAGTCCGATGGCGAAGACGGCATCGTCGGTCAGTCCTCGTACTTTCGCCGCATGGATCAGATCTCTCAGGAGGCTCAGCTTTACGCTTTGATCTGGAAATTGAAGGAGCTCCGCCGGAACCTTTACCGAGCGGAGAACGTTTTTCTGGGTGGCTTCTCCGTAGTTTTTTTCAAGCCAGTGTAAAAGCGGGAGAGACGTTCTAAATTTCGATCCGTCGGCCGCTCGGTACCGTTCATTCAGCGTGGGACGCCTAACCCAGTCCGAATCAATCCGGTCGTCAATGAGGTCATCCAAACTCATGTCGAAGTAATCTGCAATTTTCTTCAGGGAATAAATGCCAGGACCGGCGGAAGAAATGCAGTCGCTTAAAAACCGGAATCGATCGATCTCCAACCCGTCTAGGATCATTTCGACCGAAGAATGGCGGAGCTCTGAGAGGTACTCGACTTTTTCAAGCCAATTTCGGCAATCGTTCAGGCACGTACCCGCTTCTGGCGTTGTTGCTGTGGGTGGCTTGGGAGTGCTTTACCACTTCGCATCCCTTGCACGATCGCATTTGCATAGGGACGCGATCCCCAGGAGGAATCATCCGTACCCGTTGTTAGGAGATTCCACTTTTCCGGATGAACCCATTCGTCCGTTTGAGGGGCCGTGGTCGGCAGCGAAGATTGGATGATTGCGACACATTTTTGCACGTCGCCCAAGAATGTTTTTACTTCAGCCGGGCCGCATTCGCGGTAAATTTCAACTAAGTCGTGGAAGAAAGCGGTACTCACTAAAAGCTCTGGCTCGGCGAATACAGCAGGCTTCACCCCGATTTTTTGAAGTTCACGAAGAAACCGTTCGTAGCCATAACGCATTTCAAAAGCGCGTACGAGCGGGTAAAGAAATTTAAGTTTTGTCCCTGCTCCGCGCGCGTAGCGAGAAGGAAGCAAAGACGAATTTGAGAAACGCTCTGAAACACTTCGGTAGGGAATCAGTCCATCGACGATCGCATCAATCGAGATCCCGAACACTTGCCGCATCCTCACGAGATGAAACGCAGTGGGTTCGAGCTCACCGTTTTCTAGTTTTGAAACCGTCCCTTGAGAGCATTCCAGCAGTTTCGAAAGTTCGGTTTGGTTTAATCCGGAAAAATACCGGATCGCGCGAATCCGCTCCGGGATGGCGAGTGGGGGGATGACCGAGGTGGATCTTTCGATTTGTGCGGGAGTCTGCATCTCTTGACTTTAGAAGATTCTGCGCAACCTAGCAAGGCCTAGGTATTCGATTCGGCATTGGTCGAGTTCACGGAGGAGCTTTTCTTCACTTTTGAGGGCATGACGGAACTGAATCTCTTCCTCGTCCGGCCAGAGGTACTTCAGTTTCGCTATTTTCTTCTTTAGCGTTAACCCGAAAGTGCCCATCGAAATCTCTTTATTGATCAAGTCAATCAGTCGGTTAGCGTGAGTTGTGGTGAGCAAGGTAGTTTTTTGGAGGAGTTCGGTGAGCTCATTTTGCCTCCGCATAAGGGTTGCCTGGGCGATTCTACCGCGAAACTTATCGATGAAAAGCAGGGATTCAAACGGCTTGTCGATCAAGTCTGTCGCGCCTTTTTCGAATGCTTCCAAGGTCCATTTACACTCGGGCTGGTTTACGAGGAAGAGAAAGGGAAGAACGGGGTCAAGCCGCCGAACGGCTTCCAATACCTGAAGGCCTGATCCGTCAGGGAGGTCGCCATCACAGAGAATCAGGTCAGGCAGGGTTGCTGCGGTTTGCTCGCCCAGAAATTTTTCGAACCCTTCACATTCTCGGAACGTGCGAACGGCAAATTCCTGATCTAAGAGTTCCAAAAGCATTTCCTCCATGCCTTTGTCTGCGCCTAAGATGCAAATCTCCTGAGGAATGGGGCTCGGAGCTTGAATTTCTACGTTCATTCACTCAGTGTAACGCTAGAGCCAAGTATTCGTAAATGAATTAATTAAGCATTTGGCTGAACGATGGCACTTCTAAATGCATTCTCAAATCCGATCCAAACTTCTCGTTCCTCGGGGCTCAGTCCTCCATGAGTTAAAGCGGCGTCGAGAAGTTGGAGCCTTCGGTCGAAGTGTCCGCTGAGGATGGGCGGAAGTTCCGAATGCGCATTTGCCGGCGACCGGCCGACGTAGCTCGAGGTGATGCCCATGGCACGCAGGACGAACGAGGTCTGAAGATTTGAAATCTCGCTCAAATCTTTTCCGTCGAAGAAAAAACCGATCATCAAATCTGAACTCATGCGTGCGTAGAAATCGAAAACCAGCGCGCGAATGCGACCTTCACCCAGCCTCTCACCGAGGGCTCGAAGTTCAGGTTTTTGGATCGCGATGTTCCGAAAATCCATGAAGACTTAAAACGCCTGAGCGGAGGCGTAGACCCACGCGTTTACGAAGACCGCATTTGGATCGTGTTTGAGTTGTTTCAGTTCCGACTTCATTTGTTCCACAAGCTTTCGCGTTACTTTTTTTGCGGCGACCAGCCCAGGCGCTGCGGATAAGAGCACCCCAGTCATGTCCTCGATGAACATCGCGCGAAGCTTCGGAGTGCGGTTGTCGTAATGGTGCGTGACGATTTCAGTTTTGATATTTTGAAAGCCGGCGGTTTGTAAATCGTTTCCTAGTTTTGCCCCGATGAAAGGATCACCCTTCATACTCCACTGCGAGTCATTGAATTCAAACCAGTACTGTAAAGTTGCGGGAGAATAGGGATGGACGAAAAAGGCAGAGTTCATCACTTCTGTGCAGTGGATCGTTGCGCGCTCTTTCAGGCAGCGGCGAACTTCGCGTAAAATATCGACGGGAGCGGCAACGTGTTCTAAAAACCAGCAGAGGAACGCGCCATCGAAACTATTCTCCGCAAAGGGGAGGTGGAGGGCATCTGCTTCGTGGATCCGTACCCGTTTTGCTTTCACAGACGTTGCCAGATGTTTTCGAGCACGCAGGACCTGCGCATGAGAAGCGTCGACCGAATCAATCACGATCTGGGGATGCCTGCGCAGTAGAATTTCGGTTTGAGCCCCGACGCCGGATCCTACTTCGAGGATGCGAGAAGGACCACTCAAAGTGCCCAGAAATTCGATGTTTGAGTGGACGTAAGGCTCTAGGAAGCGAGCTTGCCAGTATAGGCGATCCTGCTCGCTTCGGGAAAACCCGTGAAGGTAACCCGAAGCGAGGCCAGATTTTTTCTTTTTCGAATCAGCCGAAGTCACGGTCCATGACCGTTTTACGACCTTCGGATTTCGCGCGCTCGACTGCTTCGTCACACATGCGGCGGATTTTGTCGGAAAGGACGTCGATGACGGCAGCGGAAGTGTTCATGCCGGATTTCTCACGGATGTAGTTCTTCAGTTTCGATGCCACGACTAGGATTTCGGATTTGGATTCGGTTTCATTTTCAGACATGTGGTTCTCCGTTGGGTTTCAGTGGGTGGAAAAAAATTATTCTACTTTCAGCAACTTCACGTCGAAAACAAGGGTCGCATTCGGAGGGATAACTCCGCCTGCCCCGCGCTCGCCGTAACCTAAGTTCGGTGGAATGGTGAGGGTGCGGCTTCCGCCGACTTTCATTCCCGCAACGCCTTGATCCCAGCCTTTAATGACTTCGCCCTTGCCGAGCGTGAAAGGGAAAGGTTGTTTGCGGTCCACGGATGAATCGAACTTCGTCCCGTCCGTGAGCTTGCCCGTATAATCCACGGTGACGCGTTTTCCAGCGACGGCTTCTGCACCGGTTCCGACCACTTCGTTCGTAATTTTCAGGTCGCCTGAAGGAGCGGCAGCTTTATCCGTCGAAGTATTCATGGAGGTGGTCTCAGTTTTTGTTTCGGTCGTTTTCGATTCGTTATTGGTGCAAGCAGAGAAGCCCACAAGCGCGAGAGCGATCGCCGCAGTCGAAAGTGATTTTGCAGTTTGAGTCGTGAATTTCATTTGAGTTTCCTTTTGGCTTCGCCCCGTAAGGACATCAGGGGTGCCAAAAGGATGGCCCAGGTCGGCTCAAAGTCCAACTGAATTCAGATGGGGAAATCTCGAAAGGACTATGCGCTGCGTCTAACGGTCGAGGAGGCCATGGGCTTCGAGTTCGTTTTTAGTTTTAACCAATACCTCGAGAGCTTCGTCGATGCTGTCAGTGAAGAGCAGAAGAGGAAGCGACTCTGTCCCGATCGCTCCATCACTGTAAACGGGGCCGCGGAGCCAAAGATCCAGCCCATGCCAGTAGTCTTGTCCGATCAAAATAATCGGACGCCGGGGAATTTTCCGCGTTTGCATCAGCGTCAAGACTTCAAAGAGTTCGTCGAGGGTGCCAAAACCCCCAGGAAAGTACACAAAACCCATCGACTTGCCGATCAGCACGTATTTTCGGGTGAAGAAATAGCGAAGGGTGAGCAGACGATCGATGTAAGGATTCGGTCTTTGTTCGTGCGGGAGTTTGATGTTGCAGGCCAATGAGAGGGCGCCGGCATCCCGTGCGCCCCGATTTGCCGCTTCCATGAAGCTGCCGCCGCCTCCGGTGAGAATCGTGAATCCTGCTCGACCGAGCCGTTCGCAGAGTTTTCTCGCTTCTGGATAGGCGGGGTGGCTAGCCGGGATGCGTGCGGATCCGAAGACGCTGATGACCTTCCGAGTCCGTCTCAGAAACCAGAGTCCTTGTGCCATCTCGCGCGCCACTCGGTAAATCATGCGGAAGGACTGGATGGGTTCTGGGAGGGGCTTTGGAAAGATGAGGTGGGCGGGTGGTGGAGGGTAGCGTTTATTTTCAAGCATGAGAAGGATCCATAAAATCAGTAGGGTACTGACAGATGGCTGATTTGTATTGGTATTTTCGTTCCCAGAGCTCGGCGACCGGGGCCTATTGAATACTCCCCTTGCTATGGAATAACGCGCAGTATAATCAAGATCTGCGATGATTTTGCTCCTTACCCCTCCCATGACTCAGCTGAATACTCCGTATCCGGCGACGGCTTATCTAACGGGATTTCTCCGAACGCAGGGAATCGATTCGAGTCAGGCAGACCCTGCCTTAGAGCTCTTTCTTTCTCTCTTCTCGAAAGAAGGTCTTGGCCGAATTTTCGAAGTCATTTCTGAAAAAGCGGAAATCGCCGAACAAGAAAACATCGAGCTTCCGCCGTCGGTTGGGTTTTTCCTCGAGCAGTTCGAGAATTACGGGCGAACGATCGAAGCCACGATTCGGTTCCTTCAGGGAAAAGACCCATCGCTCGCGATGAGGATCGCATCACGCAGGTTTCTGCCCGAAGGGCCGCGGTTTCAGTCTTTGTATGAATTCGCGGATGGTCGCGAAGGGGGTGACACCGAACAACTGAATTGGGCATTCGGCGCGCTCGGTGTGCAAGACCAAGCGAAGTACCTGGCCTCCCTATACCTCGATGACCTCGCCGACGTCGTTCGGGAGGGCATCGATCCGAACTTTCTGCTTTCCCGTTACGGAGAAAAACTTGCCGCAAGTCAGCCCACTTTCGAACCGCTTTATGAAGCGCTAGAAGAAACTGAGCTCACGTTAGTCGACGAAATTTTATCCGAAGTCACGCGCAGTCTCTACGTTCGGTACGCTCCAACAATCATAGCGCTCACCGCTCCTTTTCCTGGTAATATTTACGGCGCGTTTCGGATGGCAAAGTTATTTCGACAGCTCGCCGCAGAGTCGGGAAAATCCATTCGCTGTATTCTCGGCGGAGGTTATCCAAACACCGAACTTCGAGAGCTCGCCGAACCCCGTGTATTCAATTATTTCGATGCGATCACGTTAGATGATGGGGAACGACCGTTTCTTTGTTTGCTCGAGTATTTCGCAGGCACGAGGAAAAAAGAAAATCTCCTTCGCACTTTTCTTCGTGTCGGCGAGGGGAAGAGTGCGCAAGTTGCCTTTTTTTCGGATTCCCGGGAACACGACATTCCCCAAAAAAACGTAGGCTGCCCCTCGTATGACGGGCTCCCGATGGATCGTTACCTCTCCATTTTCGAGTTACCAAATCCCATGCACCGAATCTGGAGTGATGGGCGATGGAATAAGCTCACGCTTGCCCACGGTTGCTACTGGAAAAAATGCAGCTTCTGCGACGTTACCCTCGATTACATCGGTCGCTATGATGCGAATCCGGCAGATTTGATCATCGACCGAATGGTGCAGATTTGCTCCGAAACGGGTCAGAGCGGATTTCATTTCGTGGATGAAGCTGCTCCGCCGGCCGTTCTTCGTGCGATGGCAGAGCGGTTAATCGAGCGTGAAGTCCAAGTCACCTGGTGGGGCAACGTGAGGTTCGAGCGTACATTCACGCCCGAACTCTGTGAACTCCTCGCTCGCTCCGGATGCGTCGCCATCAGTGGCGGGCTCGAAGTGGCCAGCGATCGCCTACTGAAGAAAATGAATAAAGGCGTGACCGTCGAACAAGTCGCACGGGTCACGAAAGCATTCACGGACGCCGGCGTTCTCGTCCATGCCTACCTGATGTATGGTTTCCCCACGCAGACGACCGAAGAAACTCTAGAAGCGCTCGAGCGGGTGCGACAGCTCTTTGAGGCCGGCTGTTTACAGAGCGCCTACTGGCACCGATTTTCAGTTACGGCGCATTCCCCGGTGGGGAAAAATCCCGCGTCATTTGGGGTTCGCGTGACCGAAAAGCCGTTAGCGAAGGGTGAGAAGCGTTTCGCAAGAAATGACCTTCCGTTTGATGATCCGACCGAGGTCGACCATTCGTACCTTGGGGACGGACTTCGGAAGGCGCTCTACAATTACATGCACGGAGTGGGTTTTGAATTCGATGTTCGCGCATGGTTCGCTCCGCGCGCAAAAGCGGCGGGGAAATTACCTAAACCGAAAGTCGCCCGCGATCTGGTCGCGCTCGCGCTCGAAGAGCAAGACGTCACGCATCCTGCTGCTTTGAAAACAGCCGCATTAAAAAAATCGAAAAAAACTCAGCCGCCTAAAGCTTCGAGTTCCGACCAACGCGCATAGAGTTTATCGATCTCCGATTGGATGATCGACATTTTCTGCATCAGCTCCGTGAGCTTCTTTGCGTTTCTTTGAACATCGGGGGCTTGGCTTTCTTGTCCGAGTTTTTCTAGGTCAGCTTCTTTCGCATGGATGGTTTTCTCCATGGTTTCGAATTCCTTTTGTTCCTTAAAGCTTAGTTTGCGCTTCTTGACGGATCCACTGGTCTCGGAGCTGGCCGGAGCGGCTGCCGCAGGCGGTAGACTCGACGAACGCTCAATCGAAGGGGTTTTGCCGCCCTTTTCCGATCCAGCTTTCGCGCGACGTTTCCATTCGGTCTGCCATTGATCCATATCAGCGTACATAATCATCTCGGGGAACCCGAGGAATTTATCGCAGACGTTGTTCATAATAGAACGATCGTGGGAAACGAGGATCACGGCACCGGGAAATTCTTCGAGGCAATCTTCTAAGATGCTGAGCGTTTGGATGTCGAGGTCGTTCGTCGGTTCATCGAGAACCAGCATGTTTGCCGGCTCGAGCATCAGTTTCGCAAGCAGAAGTCGGCTCTGTTCGCCCCCGGAAAGTTTCGCAACCGGCAGTTCGGCTTGGCGAGCGTCGAAGAGAAATCGCTCGAGGTACGATCGAACGTGAATGCCGCGACCCTGGAATTCGACCGTTTCACCGTAAGGACAAATTGCACGAAGCACGCTGACGGACTTATCGAGCGAGTCGCGATTTTGTTCGAAATAGGCGACTTCCAAACGCTGCGAGCGCTTCACTATTCCCGAATCCGGTTCTTCCATTCCAGTGAGAATGCGGATGAGACTCGATTTTCCAATCCCGTTTCGACCGATGAGGCCGATGCGGGAGCGCTGGGTGAGGGTGATGTTTAAGTCCGTGAAGAGCGTTTTATCGCCATAGGCTTTCGATATTTTTTCAGCCTCGATCAGGCGTTTCGGACCGTTTTCGTCGGCTTGAAATTCGAGCTTCACGCGGAGGTCGCGCGATTTTTCCCTTAGCACGGCGGTCTCGTCTGCGAGTGCGTGGGTTCGGTCGATGCGGGCCTTCTGTTTCGTGGTGCGCGCTTTCGCACCTCGTCTGAGCCATTCCATTTCTCGGCGGAGGGTGTTCTCCATCGAGTCTTTTCGCGCAGCCATGTTCGCGAGGTAAGTTTCTTTCGTGAGTAAGAACTGATCGTAATCGCCATCGACGGATAAAATCCCGTTTGGATTTCGACGATCGACTTCGATCACGCGTTTGCCGATGTTCGCTAGAAAGGCGCGGTCGTGACTGATTGTCATCACGGCCATCTTCGCGTTTTTAATAAATTCCTCAAGCCAGAGAATCGACTCGAGATCGAGATGGTTAGTGGGTTCGTCGAGGAGGAGGAGGTCTGGTTTCTTCGCCAATTCGCGTGCGAGCGCTACTTTTTTCTGAAGTCCGCCCGAAAGTGTGGAGACGAGTTGGTCCTCGATCGAATTCACGCGAGATTTTAACCCGAGGCGAGACATCGCTTCTTCTGCGGCCCCCATCGCCTCCCAACCTTGGTCCAGATCGACGACGCTCATCACCGCTTCACTCACGGTTTGGCCCGGTTCGAAGGTCGGGATTTGGGCGAGGTATCCGATCTTTAATCCGCGCGAGCGAGTCACCGCACCACCGTCCGGCTTCATTTCGCCGGCGAGCATTTTTAAAAGCGTGGATTTACCTGCGCCGTTCGGTCCGATGAGGGCAATTTTCTCACCTTCGAAAATGGTGAAACTGAGGCCTTCGAAAAGTGGACGGGAAGCGAAGGTATGCTGGAGACTCTGAGCGGTGGCTAAAACGGTAATGACGACACCTAATCCTGGTTTTACTTCTTCTTTTTATTAACGAGCGGAATGTTTTCTTTGGCAATTTGATTCACCTTGAAGTCGACATTCTCATGGCGCACTTCCGCGAGGAGTTGCTCGATGGCGTGGAGTTCGTCCTCGAGTTCCCACTTCGCGAGCATCATGACTGCCACTTCTTCGTGGGAGTCCGCAAGCTTCATGCTCTCGTGAACCTTCAGTTTATGACGAATCCCGAGACTTCTCTGAATCAGCTCTAATTTTCGCTCTTTTTCCATATTCAGTGAGTTTTCCGATGGGTGAGGTGGAGCTGGCGTTTTCCGGTGTTTCGGTCGAATGACAGCCATTACCGAACTGCGACCTGCGAACGAAGGACGTATTGGAGAATCCCACCGTGACGGAAGTATTCCATCTCGTTTGGAGTGTCGATCCGAACTTTCGTGTTGAACGTTTTTGCCGGACCCGCTCCGTCGACCGCGCGAACTTTGATTTCTCCGCCGGTCGTGATCGATCCGAGGTCTAAAATTTCGTAAGTCTCTTCACCCGTGAGCATCAGAGACTTCGCGTTTTCGCCGTTCACGAATTGGAGGGGGAGGATTCCCATACCGACCAAATTCGATCGGTGGATTCGTTCGAAGCTTTCAGCGATGACGGCGCGAATTCCTAAAAGCTTAGGCCCTTTGGCGGCCCAGTCTCGTGAAGAACCAGTTCCGTATTCCTTTCCCGCGATCACGATGAGTGGCGTGTGGTCCTCCAGGTATTTCATCGAAGCATCGAAAATCGACATGGTTTCGGAAGTCGGCAGGTATTTCGTCACCCCCCCTTCGACTCCGGGAACGAGCAAATTCTTCAACCGAATATTTGCAAAGGTTCCTCGAACCATGACTTCATGGTTTCCGCGGCGAGCGCCGTAGGAATTAAAATCTTCTTTCTTCACGCCCAGGCCGAGCAAGTATTTTCCGGCCGCCGAACCGGTGCTGAAAGAGCCGGCAGGGGAGATGTGATCGGTGGTGATCGAGTCGCCGAGCAATGCGAGGACCCGTGCTCCGGAAATTTCTTTCACGGCGTCAGGCTTCGCTTTCATCCCGTCGAAAAAAGGAGGTTCTTTGATGTAGGTCGATTTCGAATCCCAAGCGTAGAGATTTGATTTCGGAAATTCCAGGTTTGCCCAGTTGCTGTCTCCGGAAAAAACCTCCGCGTAGGATTTCTTGAATTGCGCGGAAGTGACGTGTTTTGCGACCATTTGGGCGACTTCTTCGTCGGTTGGCCAAACGTCTTTTAGGAAAACTGGTTTTCCATTCGGATCCATTCCGAGGGGTTCAGTGGTCAGGTTCGTATTCACCGAACCCGCGAGTGCGTAGGCGACGACGAGCGGAGGAGACGCGAGGTAATTTGCTTTCACCTGAGGGTTCACGCGGCCTTCGAAGTTGCGGTTCCCCGAAAGGACGGACGCGACGTAGAGGTCGCCTTCTGAGACGGAAAGTGAAACGGCTTCAGGAAGCGGTCCGGAGTTTCCGATGCAGGTCGTGCAACCGTAACCAACCACGTGGAACTTCAGGGCTTCAAGCGAAGTGAGCAGGCCCGATTCGAAAAGGTAATCGGTGACGACTTTCGAACCCGGAGCGAGCGAAGTTTTTACCCAAGGCTTCACGGTCAGCCCTTTTGCGACGGCGTTCCGAGCGAGAAGCCCAGCCGCCATGAGAACGCCTGGGTTAGACGTGTTCGTGCAGGAAGTAATCGCTGCGATCACGACTGCACCGTTTTTCAATTCCCAGTCAAAACCGTCGACGTCGTTTTTCGAATTCGCTTTCGCGACGTCGCCGCCGGCGAGTTCCAGCGCGTACTTTGCGAAACTTTCCGAGACGTGTCCGAGTGGGACTCTGTCTTGGGGACGTGCGGGACCTGCAAGCGACGCCTCTACGGTGGAGAGGTCGAGTTCCATCGTGTCCGAGTAGTGGGATTCGGCTTGGTCTGTCGTGTACCAGAGGCCTTGTTCTTTAAAGTAGGTCTCAACTAATTTTGCTTGGGCTTCGCGGCCCGTGAGTTTCAGATAATCCGTCGTCTTCTGATCAACCGGGAAGAGTCCGACGGTTGCGCCGTATTCCGGCGCCATATTTGCGATGGTCGCCCGGTCCGCGAGCGATAGGGTCGAAAGTCCAGCACCGAAAAATTCAACGAATTTCCCGACCACACCTTTTTTCCGAAGCATCTGGGTGACGGTGAGAACGAGGTCGGTCGCGGTGACTCCGGGAGCGAGTTTGCCGGTCATTCTAAAGCCGACGACCTGGGGAATCAGCATCGAGCAAGGCTGACCGAGCATGGCGGCTTCTGCTTCGATTCCGCCGACGCCCCATCCGAGGCATCCGAGTCCGTTGATCATCGTCGTGTGGGAGTCAGTTCCGATCATGGTGTCTGGATAAACGAGATCGCCGGTTTGGAAATTGTTCACCATCGCGACGTGGGAAAGGTATTCGAGGTTCACTTGGTGAACGATGCCGGTATCCGGTGGCACGACTCGGAAATTTTGGAAGGCGTCTTGGCCCCAACGGAGGAACTGGTAGCGCTCGCCGTTGCGTTCGAATTCGAGGTCGGCGTTTTTTTTCAGTGCGGAATTCGAGCCGAAGAAATCGACCATGACCGAGTGGTCGATGACCAGGTCGGCGGGTTGAAGGGGGTTAATTTGGTTTGGATCCCCACCGAGAGTTTTAATCGCTGAGCGCATGGCAGCGAGATCGGCGACCGCCGGAACACCCGTAAAATCCTGTAAAACGACTCGGGCGGGCATGAACTGGATTTCGTTGCTTGGCTCCGCCTTCGCATTCCAGCTGGCGAGCTTCTCGATATCGGCCTTTTTAACCGAGAGATTATCTTCATTTCGGAGAAGATTTTCGAGCAGGATTTTCAAAGAAAAAGGAAGTTTTGAAATGTCGGTGCCGTTGGTTTCGGCGAATTTTTTCACGCTGAAATAGCGATAATTTTTCCCCTCGAGGGAGAAGCTGCTTTCGGTTTTGAAAGAGTCGATCGATTTTTTCGCTTGCTTAGCATTTGCCATAGGGTTTGCCTTACTCAGGTTTTCAGGACGCGCCGGTCGAAGGCACGCTCGTGATTTTAGACGATTTAAAAGTAGTCTGAGTGTAAACCGATATCCCTCTTGACAGTACGCGTTAAGGCAAGTTAAGTGTGCGCCATGGGCGAAAATATGGCTTTGAATCCGACTGCGGCGGGGATGAATGACGATAAATCGTCTTCTACAGTGATTCCAGGAGTGTCAGGCGTTCGCCTCCTTCTGACCACCTTCCTGCAGCTGGCGGGAAAATTAGCCGGTTACCCTTTCATCAAAGTCGTCCTCGACCGCCAAGATGGCAAAGTCCACTTCATCAACAATAACCGTTATCCTTTCCATGCCGATTACGTGGCTGAACAAATTCTGGGAATGCATCCGGGAAAGATCGATGAAGAGATCGATGCTTTTAACGAGGGAGTTTATTTCGACCCGAATCGAAGGTTCTTCTTCGGATTGGTCTCGCTGCAGAAGACCGTGGGGCATGGCCCGGACACTCAGTTCTACACGTTAGAAACCGTCGAAGTCGACACCATGGACCGAGCAATGGTCGAGTACTTCTTCGGAGCCGTCCGGGAATGGATTGATCCGCTCATTCCGACCCTTTTCAAGCCCGCAAACACGCTCCAAGAAACAATCGTGAAAGAAATCGACCCGGTCACGCTCCCGCGGATCTTCTCCCACCAGCTTTTTGCAGCGGCGACTTTCATCGCGCTGAATCCAGGAAAAACCGTCGGTCGAATTCGCGCGTTCCGCTCAGAAATCGATTACAAGCGGGTCGCCCACACGATCGAATGGCACGACATCGTCGTGATGCACAGGGTACCCGACGACATTCCGCGGATCTCTGGAATCATCAATGCCAACCAAACGACGCCTCTCTCGCACACGAACGTGCTTGCGTCCGGTTGGAAGATTCCGAATTGCATTCAGCTCGGAATCTTCGACCGCATCGAAAAAGACCACTTGCACGAGGAGTGGGTGGAGTACTCGGTAGAGAATTCTGCTTCCGAAGTTTTTTTGAAGAAGACGGAAGCTCCGACCGAAGTTCACACTCCGGCTTGGAAAGTGAACCGGGTTTGGATCGAATCACCGGAGATCGCAAATACCCCGATCCTTTCCCTGACCGGGCTCCGTGCCGCCGATCGCTACAAATACGGAACGAAAGCTGCGAATTTGGGCGAACTTCATCACGTGATTTCTCATGGCAGTGAACGCATGCTTGGTTTCTACCGAGTGGCTCGACCACCGCGTGAAAATCTTTTACCGCACTTAGCGAAATTTCTCGGTGTGAGCGAGGATTCCGATATTTCCGCCGCCGTTCACGACTTCATGAAAAAAACGCTGAAGGTCCCCCGTGGGGTGGCCGTTCCGTTTTCAATTCAGCAAGAGTTTCTCGAGAGTTCACCCCGGATTCAGCAGGCAATCGGGAAATTGAAAATGGCGCTCGAGTTAGACGCCACCGAAGTCGACTCGCTCTGCCTGACCCTCCAGATGATGATGCGCCAGGTGCGCATGCCGGATAAGATTCGAAATCGCATCGATGCGGAAATCGCCAAGCATCTACCCGGAACGTCGAACTTCGTGATTCGTTCGAGTTCGAATGCGGAAGATTTACAAGGGTTTTCGGCCGCGGGAATTTACGAATCGATTTCTCACGTCACCGCTGCGGATAAAATTTTCGAATCGATCAAGGAAGTCTGGGCTTCACTTCTTTCTCCGAGGTCCGTCAGACTCCGTCACCAGGTCGGAATCTCTCTCGATGACTGCTATATGGGTGTCATCGTGCAGGAAATGATCGAGTCGGAAATCGGGGGGGTGCTGGTGACGACAAACCCATCGAACCGTGCCGACTTTAGAAACGTTTACATGAACGTCAGTGCTCGTTCGGTTGAAAACGTGGTGCAGGGCTCGGTGCTTCCGATTCAGATGATCTATAATACCGTCGAGGGTGGGGGACGCACGATGTCTCTCGGTGATTTCTCAGAAGGAATCACACCGCCCCAAGCCGCCATGCTTCAGAAACTTGCGTTTGCGGGCCGACTGCTTCAGTCACATTTTTCGCCCGACTACACCTTTAGTCAGCCAGTCGACATCGAGTGGCTGGCTGGCAAAAGCGGTATAGGGATCTTACAGCTCCGTCCTTACTCGGAGTGATGGATGACTGATGAACGCCGTCCAGCTGGCCGAGAGGGCCAGCCTCCGAGCTTGAGTCTTCCAGCTGGCCGAGAGGGCCAGCCTCCGAGCAGTGAGCGTCCAGCTAATCCTGCAGACCAGCCTCCGACTGTGGGTAAAAAAAGCATAATCAGGCTGTATTACTTCTTCCAGTTCAGCTTTACACTTCTGTTTTGGACGCCGGTTTTTTTCGAATACCAAAAACGGATGGGTTTATCCGACCCGCAGATTTTTCATATCCAAAGTATTTATTACATTCTGTTTTGCGTGTTGGAGCTTCCTACGGGATTTTTCGCAGACCGTTTTGGCTATCGACGATCGCTTATTTGGGGATCGGTGGTGTTGGTCGTCGCAAACCTGGTGGCGGGTTACTTTACCAGTTTCGGAGGATTCGTTCTTCACTGGGCGCTGATTGCGCTGGCCCGTTCGTTTATCTCCGGAGCATCGACGGCTTACCTCTATGAATACCTGCGCCGAACGAATGCACATGAAGAATTTAAGCAGATCGAAGGAAATGCACGCGCTTATTCTCTCTTTGGTCGCGTTCTCTGCTTCGCAGTAATCGGTTATTTAATGGCTTGGAAAATAACCCTGCCTTACTGGTTAACTGCCGCTTCGGGAGGAGTTGCCCTCCTCATTGCCTTTCGCCTTCCGGTTTCTCCAGTGGGAATTCGTTCGAATGAGAAGGTCGCCCCGAAATATAATCTCTCTGTCGCCTTTCGGCATGCGCTTCGCTCCCCGTGGCTGCTTACGCTCATGTTCCAGGGAATCGTCATTTTCGTCCTGGCTCGTGTCATTAGTGTGAATCTTTTTCAGCCGATCTTAGGTTCGAAAGGGTTCGGCATCGAAGCCTATGGACTGGTGATGGCGGGGATGACCTTAGTAGAAGCGTTCGGATCCGCTCGCCCCATTTGGATGCGTCGGTGGTTCTCGGACGTGACGTCGGTGTTTATCCTGTCAGCGATTATGGCAGTTACCGTCGCACTCGTGCCTTATTTTGCAAATGTTGGGACCCTGGTCCTTTTTGGAATTTTCTCGCTGGTCACCGGCCTGAGCTATCCAATCCAAAAACAAGTGATGAATGAAGCGATTCCCGACCCCGCCTACCGCGCGACGCTTCTTTCCTGCGAGAGTTTAATCGATCGCGCGGTGATGGCCGGAGTAGCCGCGTTGCTTGAGCACCTGACTCATGAACGCGATGCTTTCCTTCTTTGGGTGGGGGTTGGATCTTTCTTCCTCGTGCTCGCGGTTCAACTTGTCTTGCACCAGTTAGGGAAATCCAGATTGACGGTTGGTGTGACAACTTCCTGACGAGCGCTCATTGCGAGGAATGTTGATGAGCAATGGTCTGGCTTTTGGTCATTCTGTTGAGGTGTTTTCGCGTCTTATCCCCTAGACTTGGATTCAGTGGATTCGATGCGGATGATGTGAATCTGCGCTTTAGAAACATTCGAAGGATTCAGGATGAACCTCGGTTACACCTCCCAAGTGCTTGTTTACAGTGCCGTCCTTTTTTCTGCTTCCATCCTCGCGGACGATCCGAAGTCGGAAACCCTCTGCACGCGCCTTCTCGTTTGGAGTAGTATGGCGACCGACGACATCGAGCGTGAGGCTTTGGTCGCCGAGATTCTGTTGAAGGACTATCCGATATTAAAAGCTGAACGTATCTACGATATGGTCGGAGCGGAGGTTTTCAGATATTCTAATTTGTTAAGCGAAATTTCGGAATCAGGTCAGATCCTCCGGAAAACGAGTAGCCGCATCTGGGACCGGATGAAGTCCGATTTACGGGGAGGGCCTGAAAATAAAACCTACCGAAAGTATGGGCTTTCTCGAAAAGAGCTTCCGGTCGTTCTATCTCTCATTCGTACGATCGAAGCGGAGCGTGTGTTGGAAGTCGCTGTGCTCCAGTTAATGGATCGCTACCTGATGGCCTCGCTCCCTAATTTAAAAAATGTCGTGGCAATGCATTCAAATAAAATGAAAGCCACCGGAGGGGATTGGGTTGTTTCGCCCATCGTCATTGCGGTTGCGCCATTCATTCCTGAGACTTACCGGTTTTTGGGAAATTCGTTTCATCATGCGTTTACGAAAACCAAGGCGGCGAAGGAAGTCTTAGCAAAAGTGAATTCAAGCGAGCGGGAAGAGAAATCAGATGTGCTCGGACTCGCGAAAAATAAAAACGCTAAAAATTTCGAAGAGTTGAGGGCACGCTTGCGAAGTGGTCAGGAAGCAGCCCGACTGGGAAGTGCGGAACTCGCTTCCGTTTATGATCGCGAACTTCAGAGGATTATTCACGAGACCGAACTACTGGGAGTTTCGGACCACGAAGCCTTCGCGCATGAGGAACTCTGGAAGTCTCTTCGTACATTTTTGGAAGGTAACCGGGATATCGGGAGAGCAAATCGAACTTTGCTCTTAAAGAAATTCGATTCGTACCTGGTTCATGTCGAAAATTACGTACTGAGTTTGAAAGCTCAGTCACTCTTGGTTGCAGAAACTCAGACAGTAAACCTTCTCTTCCTCGAGCGCGCACATTCGGAAATTTCTCGTTTACCGGCCACTGGGGAACCGGCTGGAGTGTTCTATCAAAAAGAATTAGAAAGCCTCGTCCGGCGATTAGAATCGCGCGAGTCGGAGACAGAAGTCGTCCAAGCGTCGCTCGCGAATTGGTTAGAGCGATGCGATCAGGCTCAGCAATCCTTGTTTCAGCTCGGAAAAATGACAAACCCGGTTCTAGCGTCTGGGGTGAGTCCGGAACAGTTGGTTGAAAAAGAGAATGCTTTGTTTGCAGCTGTGGGGCTAAAGCCAGAGCCTAAAAAAGCTTGGTATAAATTTTAGAGTTCGGGAGAAAAAAAATTACTATAGAAACTAAATTTAAGCGATCGGTGCTCGCATTCATCGTGCTAGACTTTTCCATCCTGCCGCTCGGCGCGCTCGCAGAAAAACCAACGCCCACGTCGGTCTGCACAAACCTGCTCATTCAAAGTCAGCTCGCAATGGAACAAACCGAGCGCCTTTCCCTCGTTGCAGAACTCTTATTGAACGACTATCCCGTTCTCGCTTCGGAGAGGGTTTATGATGTTGCGATTCATTCCTTTTGGGATGATTTAATCGCGCGAAAGAATAACCATATCGATTATTTCAAGGAAGCCCTGGACAAAGCGGAAGACGAAAAGGGATTTGATCATCATCAGTGCGGGATTATGGCCAAAGCCATTTGGCGAGACAGCAAGAAGCTTTCCTGAATACGCACTCAAGTGCGAAGCTGAAACACTACGGTATTACAGAAAAGGAGGTCGTATACATCGAGCCGATTCTTCGGACGATCAGCGGCGATCCAGATCTGTCGCAAGCAGCGATGGCAGTCATTGAAGAGTACCTCAAAGCATCCACTCGGAATTTGTTGCGGGTTGGCCGAATGACCTCTGCTGGCCTATCCGGAATCGCAGGGCAAGTTCGCCAGGAAACTTCTGCTTTGATAACTGCTCCTTTATCTTATTCGATCCGAACGCCTATTCTTATTTAGGAAACTCGTTGGCTTACGACCTGACTAAGCACAAAGCGAAAAAGGCAACTCTGAAGGCCTTGGCAATGAAGAAGGCAGAAGTCTCGTCGGATGGTTCGCAGGGGAATGATCTCCGAAATCCAGTTTTGAACGATCGGTCCTATCAAAAGCTCAATGAGCGGTTGAATCGTGTGTTTAGTGTCGAACATTTGGATTCGCCTGCGTCTATACCTTTATTCAGTCGAGAACTTCGAAGGATTACCCATGTAGCAACTCTTCTGGGAATGGCTCAGCACGAAGCGTTCATTCGTCCGGAAATTTGGAAAAATTTTTGGGAATTTATAAGCGAGATTCGAGAATACGCGAAAGTAGACCGGAGCCACGTCATTCAGAAACTTGAAAACTTTGCTTCTCAAGTCGAACGGTACAGTATCCAGCTGAAGAATCAGGAAGTTTGGCTGGCGGAGGCGACGGAAAAAGCGTCGGAAGGAGTGAGCCGTGTGTCCGAAAAACTGACCGAAAGTCAGTCCGTCGGGGGAGGTCGAGCGAACGCGATTTTAGTCCGAGAACTGAACCTCGAGCGGGATCATCTTGCCGAGGTCAGTGACGAACTGAATGTGATGCAAGGTTCGGTGGATCTCTGGCTGTCGCGATGTTCCGAAATCAGGAGCGCGTTCCTAAGCTTGAAGCGGGGGGGCAAATCCTCTTTCCCCAAATATTCTCAGTCCTAATGAAGTCGATGCGAATCTTCGAATCGTCTTTAAAGCCCATGGAAAAGAGTCGGAACTGCAATCGAAGCCCTGGTATAAATTTTAGCCATGTGAGTTCTTCACTCCTTTCGGCGGAGTAAGTTCACACAGGGCTGGACGAAGTGAGAGTGAAGGTAAGATCCGATGGCTTTGCCGAATAAGCCACGGTCCACGAACGCTTCTTCACTAGATCCGAAAAGCGTTTTCGGAAATTCCCGGCGAAATCCAGCGAGCATTGTTCGCTTCATGATCGCTTTGGTATTAAGTCTCTCTATTTTCTTGCTCGGGTCTTCTAGTTCAAGCAGTCGATTTATTTCGAGCGTTTCGATGCGAAGAAACGCGAGTCCTCGCATAAAAGAACTGATGGCTTTCGTGACGGGCAATCCGACTTCATCCGTTGCGAGCGCTAGAAAGGTGTCCAGGCGACTTTCTTTAAAGAGTGGGTTTGCCCAGACTTCTTTACCAATCTTCTTTAGCTTCCCAAGATCAGAGTCAGTCAGGCCCTTTTCGCGGTAAATCTCCCATGCCGTGTCGACTAAGGTTTCCGGCGTCGGAAAGGTTGAGCTCTCGTAGAGTTTTGCGTAATCGCGACGTTCCCCTAGTGGGAAAATGCCGACGTTGCCAAAGTCGAGCACCACCAGCGTTTCAGTTTTCGGATCGATCAGGATATTTCCAGGATGGAGGTCTCCATGGAAAAGAGTGGTGTGAGCAAAGGTTGCATCATCGGATTCGATGTTTTTAAAAAAGGCAGTTTCTGTCCAGAGCTCGATCAAATTCGTGATAAGTCTTGCGCGAATTTTCAGGTCTGAGAGTTTCGTGAGCCTGGTCGGTTTCACGCCGCTCTCAAACGCATAAACAACGAAGTCTTCGGACGGAGGAAATTCCGCGATTCGTCTGAGTGGTCGGATGCCCCGTTTCGGATCGTTGTAGAGCTTTTGGGCGAGGTCGGTGTATTTTGCTTCGTTTCGATAATCAATTTCTACGCGAATGATTTCCAGCATTCCCTCGACAAACTGTGAAAGTCCTTTGTTTTCTCGTACGGAGGGGAGACCGAGCAATCGAAGGCGGGCGGCCTCGAAGTTTTCTTTTAAATGAGGTGCTCGGCCTTTCACTGCCGCTCGGTCGCCCGACGAAATCACGTCCGCAAATACCACCTGACCGGTGCTCGCCCGGTGCATTTGTTCGGGATTGGAATCGACGTTCGTGAACATTTCCTCAAAAGAGCGACCAGTGGCATTTTTCGCCTCACCCCGAATTTCATCAAATGAAAAAGGGGTTAAGGATGATTGGAGAATCGCGACCGCTTCTTCGATCAAGGGATTCTTAATGTTCCGGCCGAAAAGTTGGAAGACCTTCTGCATCACGACGTCCAAATTTTGCAGAAGCGGGCGCAGTTTCTCCGCCGGGCTTGGATCGACGGGGGCGCGGAAAAAGCTCGAAAGGATTTTAGATTTTTCGATCATGGTGAGGGATGCGAAATAATCTGTAATTAAGTTCTGCGTGAGTTCCTTCACGCGGGCATTCGACTCATTCGTCGATTCGGACATGGATGAGAAAAATCCTGAAAACGCATGAAGGTCTTGAGGACGAAATTTTGCGAGGACTTTTCTAAAGTCTCGATGCGATTTTTTCAATATCTCCATTTTAAACTGTTCGGCGATTTTATTGAGCTGCGCGCGATTTAATTCGGAGAGATACAGCCCCAGTGACGGGAGACTAAAATTAAGAAGGAGACGGTGATCGACGAAACTCATTCCGGGGATGATTCTTCGCAGTTCCGCGAGGATGACGTCGGCATTCTTTTTCAGTGTGGATCTGAGTTTATGAATGAGAGCGTCGCCTTCGGAATCGAGCCGTGACGCCTGGAAAAGGAGCTCGAGGCGGCTTGGATCGGAAAGCCACTTCAAGCTTTGCGGTTCTCCCATGATTGCTTGCTTGAGGCATTCTCCACCCGCTGACGGCGCCTCGATTGCCCCGCAGAGGGCCACTTCGGCAAGAAACGACCTGAAGTCATCCCGTTCGCTCGGTGTCTGTGGAGTGGCCGCCCCGGCCGCCGTTGAGACGATCAAGAAAAGCGTTGGAAAAATGACGGAAAAGCGGAAGGATTTTATTCTCACCTTTGTCATTCGGCAAAACGGGTGAGAATATTTAGGGAGTGCGAAACACCTTCGTTTCTTTGTCGCTCTTCCTTTGTGTCTCTCCCTGCCAGGCGGCGGAATCTGCGCTCTTATCTCCAAATCAAAAATCCTGTTCTGAACTCCTTAAGCAAGATGAGGTTTTTCGTGCGCATGATTTCTTTCGGAAGGGGGCTGAGTCACAAACGGAAGTTTCAGGCCACGGATGGACTCAACATCTGTACTTCGGACGAGTGGGATTAGGGGGCCCTCATCCAGAATTTTTAAAGACGAGTTTGGTGCCTTTCTTTCGAAGCGTGAATGAAGCGTTATCGCCGGCATTCCGAATTCCCGAGTCGACCGAAGTCGTGCTGGCAGCGAATCAGCCGAGTCGTTACCAAGACGAATGCGGGCGAATCCAACTAGGCATCAGCCCAGGTTTGGTTGCCTCGGATGAATCTTCAGTGGGCTGGAGCGAGGATACCGTGGCGGTGTTGACTCATGAATACGCACATCAGATATTTGAAGAGAATGCGGTTGGGCGTAAAGAAAAAATCGACTCGGCCGAACTCCGCGCCGAACTTTCGAATATCGATTTGTACCGACGCTACGAAAATATCGAGAATCTGAAACTTTACCTCGAGTCGAGGAAGGTTACTCCGGAGTTTCAGTTGAGCTTCATGCTGATGGAAACGAAGATAAGGTCGGACTTAGAAAAAGTTTCTTTCGATCATTACACCTCGTTTCTCCAATACCTTTGGATGCCATTAAATGAACTTTTCGCGGACGCGGTGGTGGTCGCGCTCGCTCACGATTCAGCGGCGCAGAGTCGCGCGATCGAACGAATCTCAGGTGGGAGTGCCAGATCTCGCGATTTCGGGCCGAAAGTTTTGGCCGCGGATTGGCGTACGGCCGAAATTTTTCCCCATGATGTCTACACTCCCGTACGCAGCTACCTTTGGAATTCGGTCCTTCGGAAAAATCTGACTTCCGATGCTTCGGTGATTCTAAAGCAGGTCTATGAAGCGATTTGGGAGGAGCTTGGTTTTCTCACGAAAGAGGTCGGACACCTCGATGGACCCTCGATCTTAGGTTACTTTGGAAAGACTGGGAGGCTAAAGCAAATGAACGCGCGACTGATCCAAAGAATCGCCCGTCGGCTTCCGAATGCTTCCCGACGTCGAATCGGCAAATAGTGAGCGCTCCAGGATCTTCCAAAAGCTCCATCCAAATTGACTTAAATTCCCTGCACCTGACACTGTGTGGATGGACCCAGTGTGGAGATCGTCATTCCTTTGAGATTGAGCTCTTGGAAGCGGAAAGTTCCGGGCACGTCTTCCACAAGAGTAATCACGAACCAGTGGTCGAGTGGATGGATGACACGTGCTGGAATTCTTACCGGAACGCAGGAGTCCGGGTGGGCATCGAAGCGTCGGTGAGGATTTGAGCAATCCCAACTCGCCGGCACCCGTACGCAGCGATCTACCATACCACCTAAATCGAGGAGTCTTTGCGGCTGATAGACAGGTTGAATGATCGATGTTGAGCCACCTTCCGAATAAAATCGTTCGTTATCGATGGGCGCGATCGCATCTGAGGCCGTTCGACCGCGAAAATTCAGTGCGTATTTAAGCACTCCGCCGCCGGTCGTCGCCTTGACATTTCCAAGTTCGCCGCGACAACTGACGCGGACCGGAGTGAGGATATTTTTGATCCCATCATCTGCAATCGCAGACGACGGCAGCACTTCCCTGTAAAATGAATCGTTTTAATAGATCCATCGGATTTTATAATAGCGATTTGTCGAAACCTTATCCGGATCTAATTTCGGAAACCCGAAAAGAAAAAAGGCCCTGTTCCTACGAGGAACAGGGCCTTTTTCGTTCAATGAGAGAAGAAAGAAAATTCGAAATCAGCGAAGTGCGATCAATCCTGCAACGAGGAGCGAAACCACGCTCATCACTTTAATCAGAATTGCGACGCCTGGGCCGGAGGTGTCTTTAAATGGATCGCCGACCATATCGCCGACCACGGCGGCTTTATGAACGTCAGACCCCTTTTTGTGGCCGGGCAGTCCGCCTTTTTCGATGAACTTCTTGGCGTTATCCCATGCTCCGCCGGCGTTTGCCATGAAGAGGGCCATGGTCGAACCGACTGCAAGTGCACCTGCGAGGAGACCTGCAAGGGCTGCTGGCCCGAGCAAGTATCCGACTACGGGTGGAACGACGACGGCAACTAAACCGGGTAAGAGCATTTCGCTTAAAGCGGCTTTCGTTGCGATGTCGACGATTTTTGACGGTTGGGGTTCTGCTTTCAGTTCGCGAAGTCCGGGAATCTCCCTAAACTGGCGGCCGATTTCGACGACGATGGCCTGGGCGGCCTTACCAACAGCAAGCATGGTCGAAGCACTCACGATGAAGGGCAAAATCGAACCGAGCAAAAGTCCGATGAGCACTTTAGAATCCGTGATCAGGAGTTGAACGTCGGGCAAGCCGGCTGCTGCGCGCGCATGGTTTACTTCCATGTTGAACGCGGAGAAGAGGGCTACCACGGTCAGAGTGGCAGAGCCGATCGCAAAACCTTTGCCGATTGCGGCGGTGGTGTTTCCGACCGAATCGAGCTCATCGGTGATCGCACGAACATCGGGACCGAGTCCGGCCATTTCGGAAATTCCGCCCGCGTTATCGGAAATCGGGCCGTAAGCGTCGACGGTCATCACGACGGCCGTGCCTCCGAGCATTCCGACTGCAGAAAGCGCAATCCCGTAAAGGCCGAGGTAATGGTCGGCGATCCAAGCAACCGCAGCGACCACGAACATCGGAATCGCAACCGATTCCATTCCGACGGCAAGACCCCGAATGAGGTTCGTGCCCGCGCCAGTGATGGAAGCTTCTGCCACCCGGCGAACCGGAGTGGAAGAGGTGTAGTAATCGGTGACTAAGCCGATGATGGCTCCGCCGACCGCTCCGGCCACAATTGCGATCGTGACCCCTTGGGTGATTCCCCAAATCGGCATCATGATCCACGATGCGACGCCGAGAAGGATCGGTGGGAAAATCAAGCAAAGGCGAAGCACCATCGCTGGATTCATTTTCTTCAATGACCGAGCAATGAAAATCGCAATGATCGAAACCACCGTCCCGATAGCAGAAAGAAAGAGAGGGAGGGCAACGCCTGCGAAACGGTTTTCGACTTCTCCGCCGTTATTCACGAGAGCGGGAAGAAGAGCACCCGGTGCGGTGAGCGAAATCGCCATTGCGGCAACGATTGCGGCGATCATGGATTCGTAAATATCCGCGCCCATTCCGGCCACATCGCCGACGTTATCCCCGACGTTATCTGCGATCACGCCTGGATTTCGAGGGTCATCTTCAGGGATGTCTTCGATTACTTTACCCGCGATGTCGGACCCGACGTCGGCAGCTTTCGTGTAAATCCCGCCTCCGATGCGCGCGAAGAGCGCAATCGAAGAAGCTCCGACTGCGAAAGCATGAATGATATTTCCGACGTTCTGGTAATCACGGAATAAAAGGTAAATACCGCCGATTCCGATCGTGCCTAAGCCAGCGACCGAAAGCCCCATGACCGCTCCGCCGTCGAGGGCGACGAGGAGCGCGTGCGATTTATCTCCACCGCGGGCCGCTTGAGAGGTGCGAACGTTCGCGTAAGTGGCGGCTTTCATTCCAACAAAACCGGCGAGGAGAGAGAGAAATGCGCCGGCCAGGAAAGAGCAGGCAGGGAGGATGCCCATCGCGTAAAAGAGGAGGGCGAAAACGACAGCGCTGAAGACCGCGAGCGTTTGATACTGGCGCTTTAAAAAAGCCATCGAACCTTCGCGAATATAGCCCGCGATGCGGTTCATCGTTTCGTTGCCTTCGGGAAGCGCTTTCACGCGAAAGTAAAAGAAAGCGGCAAAGAAAAGTCCGATCACGCCAATGACTACAGGCGCGTTCGTCCAAAATCCCGAGTTAAGGGAGTAAAATCCGGTGGTTTCCATGAAAGGGGGAGCCTCCTTAAGGCCTATAGATAAAAGAGCGAGAACAGTCGAATGTTCTGCAGGGATACCCGAGCTCGGTTCCCCCTTCAAGCAAACATCGTAATGGCGACATGCAGTATGCCTCTAATATGATACGGATTACGCAGATGACTGTCCGCCCACCCCCCGCTCGGGGCTCTCAAGAAGCGCTTCCGACTCGTTCTTTACCGAAAGTGGCACTGCCTATCGATCGGTGGACGCCCGATGTTCTGGAAGCGGTTCGGAGAAATTCACGGGTGCTCGTCATTGCTTCCCCCGGTTCTGGAAAAACGACGCGGCTTCCCTGGGCGATTTCGGAAGCGTTCGGGAAAGTTTACGTCCTCGAGCCGAGACGGATTGCCGCAAAACTTTCTGCAGAAAGAGTGGCCGAGGAAAACGGGTTCCGCATCGGAGAAGAAATTGGTTACCAATTTCGGTTCGAGCGAAGGAGAAAAGATTCCAGTCGATTGGTTTTTCTCACAGAGGGTACGTTGCTCCGTGAACTTCAGTCGAATCCGACCCTTAAAGGGATCTCTGTCTTAGTCCTCGACGAATTTCATGAGCGCCATTTGCAAGCCGATTTGGCGCTTTCGATTGCAAAACGCCTGCAGGAAACCACCCGGCCGGATTTGAAAATCGTTTTGATGTCCGCAACCCTGGACGCAGGACCGCTGGAACGGTTTCTACCGGGCTCTGAAAAAATCGAAGTCGAAGCGCCCCGGTTTCCGATTGAGATTGAGTATGCACCAAGGGAAACGAAATTAGAGATCGAAGTCAGGAGGAAGGTCTCTGATCTCCTCGGCCGGCCCGATGCGGAGGCATTCGGTGACCTTCTCGTTTTCTTGCCCGGCATGGCGGAAATTCGGCGCGCGGAATCCGAATTAAGAATGCTGCGGGGTAGTTTCGAGATTCATGTCCTTCATGGAGAGGTGCCGCGCGAAGCCCAAGACCGAGCACTCGGAAGGTCTAATCAGAGGAAGGTGATTCTTTCGACGAACATTGCGGAAAGTTCAGTCACCATTCCGGGCGTGAATACCGTCATCGATGCCGGAATGTCTCGAATCGCGAGTTTTTCCCATACCTCGGGTCTTCCGAGGTTAGAGACGAAGTCGATTTCGCGCGCCTCGGCGATCCAGCGTGCGGGTCGAGCGGGGCGAACCGCTCCAGGACGAGTCGTTCGACTTTACTCCCGCGGAGATTTCGATGGCCGGCCGGTCCAAGAAACCCCAGAAATTTTAAGGTCAGACCTTGCGCCCGTTTTGCTCGACTTGCTTTCGCTCGGATATGGCCCGGATTTTGGATTTTTCGAGTCCCCCGCAGCGGAGAGGTTAGAGGCAGGCTGGGAATTACTGGCGGATCTGGGATTCATGCTCACTCAAGATGCATCGGATGGTTTACCCGTACTCAGTGAAACCGGAAAATGGGCGGCGGAGTCTTCGTTTCATCCTCGAATCACGCGGGCTTTAATCGAAGCCGCTAAATTCGCAGCTACTGATCCCGGTAAAGGTTCTGATCAAGGGACCGTAGTAAGTGCCCTCCTCGCCGTGTCGGAAGGGGAGAGCCTCGGAGTCGACTTTCTGGAGGGGATCGGAAAGTTTCGGCCCGAGGGTTTTCAATCTCGGATCTCCGACCGCATGCGGGAATTACTCGATAAAATGACCGCGAGCATGCGGGGTAAGACGAAAAATACAACCAGCGGACCGAGCGGGGACGAGCTCATTTCCCGAGTGATCCTCGCCGGATTTCCCGACCGGGTAGGGCGAAGAAAAGGCCGGGAAATTTTGCTGGCGCGGGGGGGGAGCGCCGAAACTTCCGATGAGGCTTACTGGACGCATTCTGAGTACCACCTGGTGCTGGATCTCCAAGAAACGAAACGAAGCGGCGAACTCCGCGCAAGAACGGTTGCGCGTTCCGCCCTCGCGGTGACGGAAGAATGGCTCTGGGAAGTGGAGCCTTTGCCGATCAGTGAGCGGACCGAACGTGTTTTCGACGAGAAGAAAAAAATCTGGGAGACTTGGAGTGTGCTCGCCTTGCATGACCTGGTTTTATCTCGAACTTTCGTTGCCGAGAAATCAGACCGCGTGAGTGGCGATTCCGCTTCGAATGGGATCCTTCCAGAAGCGGAATGGGAAACGCTGTTTTCGGCTTGGCTCAGCGATTTGAAAAAAGGATTGGCTGAGCGAGACACGGAAATTTCACCACGTGTGGCGGAGCGGACCGATGCGGAAGCATGGACGGCGCTTGTGATTCGCTACCGACTCTTGAGGGAAAACTATTCAGAGGAATTAACGGAAGGGGTGGCCGCAGAGGATTTTGCGTCCCTCTTGCGCGCGCTCATGAAGGAAGGCTACCGGGACGCGCGGGCGAGTCGTGGTTTTCCAGAGTTGGAGATTTTGCTCGAGGGGCTTTGGTCGGCGGCATCGCTTCGAAAATTTAAAACCGAAACTCCCGCGATGATTTCGCTCCCCGGCCGAAAGCGAGTGCCCGTTCATTATGAGGACGGCGGTCCGGTTCGGATCGAGAGCCGAATGCAAGAATTTTTCAGTCTCGCTGAGGGGCCGAAAATTCTCGGGGGCCGGCTGAAGCTTTCCCTGCATTTGCTTGCCCCGAACTACCGTGCGGTACAGATGACTGAGGATCTCCGTGGGTTTTGGGAGCGGCATTATCCGGCCCTTCGAAAAGAACTCATGCGGAAGTATCCGCGGCATTCCTGGCCGGAGAATCCGCTGACGGCGGCACCGACGGAGGAGCGCCGTCCCATGCGAAAGAATTAGTCCCGTCAAAACGTCGACGTAGTCGATAAAGTATCTTCAGGGATCATTCGTGTTCGGCGACGAGAAACTTGAATGAATGATCTCATTGGATCAATTCCTGAATCAAAGCGAAATGGCCTCTTTTTAAAAGCAATGACAGCCCTATCGCTTTTATTCGTATGCTTGATCGGACTTTCTTCACTTTACCTCAAGCCAATTTCTGGATCTCCCACCGTAACCCCGTCGCGATTCCTGAGAGCCCTGGGAGAAAGATTGGGGCGAATGTCTGAATTTGAGTTGATCTGGGGGTGGGCGGATATACGTCACCTGCATGAGTGGATCGCGTGTGGAAGCGCGGCGGGACTGGCGAATTACGTTCGCGAAGAGCCAATTAGGCGGAGGCGAAAACCTGGCGCGGTTTCCTTATTTCTACTACGACATCTACCGCTCCACGCAAGACGTCGATCTCGCCTTGGACGGGAGCGGATAAGAAGCCATCTTACTCGAATCTCGTCCTAATAAAGAGCAGGAAGGGGAACACGCGGTATTCGGAGTAGGAACATATACTCGACTCGGACGTCTCGGCGCGCGTGGTACGGGACTGACGGTTCACTGCGAGGTAAATCCAAGTGTGGTCTGCGGCAGAGATTTAAATCTCCTGGACTGAAATAAGTCCACGCAATCCGATTTAGGCGTCTTGAAAAAATTGGAATTGAAAGCTGTTTCCCAGCTGGGTGCCATGCCCGAAACGAAGTTAGTGGATCTACTCGAGCCGTTTTGGATGGGCTAAAAGTGGAAGCAGGCGACTCTTTCTTTGCGAAGTGCATTGCTTTGTTTCGGGGAGTTTAAGATTCTTCAAAAACCTGTCCGAATGACTGATTTTTAAGACTTAGCCAAGGCGAGCCCGAGAAAATAATGGTCTCCATTGCCCGCAGGTCTCATGACAAATCTGTCGAAAAATATTGATGAGAACTCGGCTGCCGACCTTGGCATACCGAGTTCTGCCATTGCAGCTGCCGACCTATTTGCAGGTCATTGCTACACCGAACCCATGCTGGAGCACATTGTCCGAGTCAATGAGGTTTAGCGAAAGTCCACCATTACGAAGTGAGTTGCCCGTTAGAGTGATTGATTCTGGATTAATGGGCGTGCCGCTTCCAGTATTGTAAAGCATACCTGATGCAAGCAAAGCGCCTGCTGGATTGATTGTAGCAGCAAGAAGTCCGGCGAGATTTGCCGTACCTCGTGCAATTCGGGCCTCTAGAGATATTTTAAGCAGAAGAAGCTCAGGATGATGCTCTACTCTCAGGGCTTCGATCCGCGCAGTTCCTTGCTGATTTGCAAATCTACATTCTAGCAACTGGCCAGCATTTGCAGCCGTGGCAACTAAAAGTAGGAGGGGAGCAGAGACTAGGGACAAATTCATTTTTGACGCGTTCATTTTCGATCTCCTTGGAACTGTAGGATGTGGGTTTAGGAACCGGAGATACACTCCATCTCCTCATAAGTCATTGGATACTCCCAAAGATATGGAATCGCATAATCCGAATCTTCAGATATGTGATATAGGTGTCTACCTATGAACTATCGCATGCGTGATCTAGAAAATTTTGCATCGGCAGCTAACTGCAAAAGCCTGAGTGAAGCTTCGAGGAGACTCGGAATGAGCCAACCTTCCCTCTCAGAGTCGATCCAGCGCCTGGAAAGAGATCTAGAAGCCACAGTATTTTACCGGTCACGTTCTGGAATCCAGCTCACTCCTAGAGGTCGGGAGTTCGTAGCTAAAGTCCAACAATTACTCGGATTTGTTCAAGAATTGGAAGCGGTGAAACGTTCAAAAAATGTGTTTGGAGGACAGACGATCTCAATTGGATGTCACGCAACCGTTGCTTCTTACACTATCCCTGCAGCGCTTGAGGTACTCAGGGAGAGCGCCCCTGATTTTAAGTTGGAATTCTACCACGATCTTTCTCGAAATATTCAGTATGAGATTCAGCGAGGTCGGTTGGACGTCGGCGTTGTCATTAATCCGATTCCTGTACCGGACATCGTGCTCACTCATCTCGGTTTTGATTTCGCAACTGTTTGGGTAAAAGCAGGAGCTAAACCCGATATTTTGATCCACGATCCGGATTTCAACCAGACTCAGTGGATATTGAAACGTTGGAAAAATCCGCCTGTTCGGACGCTTAGTACCAACAACTTGGATCTGATTTGTCGATTAGTCGGGAAAGGACTTGGCTACGGAATTCTTCCTTATAAGGCTGTAGAGTTGTCCGGAGAGAAATTAATCCAAGTCGCGTCTCTTCCTGTTTATAAAGATAGAATCGTCCTTGTCCATCGACCAGAATTTGGCAAAACTGCGGCGGAAAAAGCAGTGATTTCGGCGGTTAAAGCAGCGTTTCCAAAATCTTAATGAAACTATTTTAAGGTGAAAATCATTTGATGATCATCGGAGGCAAAGAAAGTAGCGCTTTCTAAGCTGGGCCATCTTGACGACCGATGAAATCAGTATCATCTTCTGATCATGCAAATGTTCAAACGCATCTCGCTCTTTATTTTGACGAATTTGCTCGTGATGGTTTCAATCTCGATCGTATTGAACCTCCTCGGTGTCCGCGGTTACATCACCCAGTACGGGATCGATTATCAAAGCCTCATGATTTTCTGCCTCGTTTGGGGCATGGGCGGGGCGTTCATCTCGCTTGCGATTTCGAGGTTCATGGCAAAACACGCGATGGGCGTCGTCCTGATTGATCCGAAACGCGCTATCGGCGAACAGTCTGATTTAATCGAGCGCGTCTACCGGCTCGCAAAAAACGCGGGCCTAAAAACCATGCCCCAAGTCGGCATTTACGAATCTGCCGAGCTGAACGCTTTCGCTACGGGGCCGACCCGAAATCGTTCTTTAGTCGCAGTGTCGAGCGGTTTACTCAATGGGATGGACAGCGAAGAGCTCGAGGGCGTGCTGGCGCACGAACTTTCTCACGTTGCGAATGGCGACATGGTCACCCTCACGCTGATTCAAGGGGTGGTGAATGCGTTTGTGATGTTCCTCGCCCGCGCGATTTCATTTGCCATCGCTCAGGCACTGCGCGACCGCGACGAACGCGGGAACGGAATTGGTTACTTTGCCCAGATGATGATCACGATGGTACTCGAAATCGCTTTCATGATTTTCGGATCTATGGTCGTCGCGGCTTTTTCTCGTTGGCGCGAGTTTCGCGCCGATGCCGGCGGGGCGCGTTTAGCGGGACGCGAGTCGATGGTTCGAGCACTGCAAAAACTCCAGCGCACCTACGAACTAGTCGATCCCGCGCTCCAACCGAAGTCGATCGAGGCGATGAAAATTTCGGGCCACCGCGGAGGGTGGATGTATCTTTTCTCGTCGCATCCTCCACTCGAAACTCGCATCGCGCGCTTACAGGGATCTCGCACTTAAATTACTTCGCCTGACCCGTGCGCTTCTGATGAAGCGAAGTGGGTTCAGAGTCAGCCGATTCGCCCTCGATTTGTTTCATCAAACGATTGGAGAGCGAAGGTCCTGTCTGATGAACCACTGATGGGGAAGTGAGTGGAGATTCGCCGACCGCTCCGGCGGTTCCGTTTTCGCGAGCGATGAGGAGGGCTTTCTGCATCCGCAGAAATCGGAGGCGAACGACCTGCTCGTTTAGCGATTTTGAATTTTCGCTCAGCGCCGTTTCCAGTGGCGAGCCTTTTCGGTCTTTTATCGACTGGCGTTTGAACTCACCCAGCATCCGGTCGCTCTCGGCTTGAAGCATCCGAATTCGTGTGGCCACTTGGGTGATCTGCAGCTGAACCGATTCGACTTTCAAATTCTGATCCAGATCTGATTCTGCTGCATGGAGCGAAAGAGCGGCAAGGCTAAGGATCGACAAGGTGAGACCCATGAAAATGCGATTCCCGAGAATGTTCCTCCAGCCTGTCTTTAGATAAAATCCAATCCGCATGCCTCATCCGCCTCTCTTTTCTATTAAATCATGGATGCGTGGCTCCTGCCTAGCCCCAGACTAGCGGTATGCCGGATGGCAATGTGTTCCGCTGACGCCGCATGGACTTTATGTTAGGACGAGGTCGCTCATGATTTTTCACCTCGATCTCGACAGTTTTTTTGTTTCTTGTGAGCGCTTGAAAGATCCTTCGCTCATCGGAATTCCCGTTGCGACGGGAGGAAAAGTCGTCGCCGAGGAGTTAGCCGGGAACCGCGATACCGGGTCCCGAGCGGACCCGCGCGGAGCGGGAGGTGTGATCTCGTCTGCCTCCTACGAGGCTCGGAAATTCGGCGTGCGGTCTGCGATGCCGACTGCGCAGGCGCTCAGGCTCTGCCCCCATCTGAAAATCATTCGATCAAGTTTCGGCCTCTATTCGGAGATGTCGAAAAAAGTTTTTACCGTCGTCGAGCGCTTCGCACCCGTGCTTGAAAAAGTCTCCGTCGATGAGGCGTACCTCGACATGCGAGGAACCGAAAATCTCTGGGGTCCTCCCGAAGTTGCCGCGCAGACGATTCGAGCGGCCGTGTTCGAAGAAACGGGATTAACCGCGTCGATCGGGATCGGTTCGAATCGAAGAGTGGCGAAGATTGCTACCGACTTTCGAAAGCCAAATGGCCAAACCTATGTCGCACCCGGTACGGAGATCGAATTTTTGGCACCGTTGGACCTCAAGCGCATTCCTGGGATCGGCCCCTCAACCGAAGCGGTTTTGACCGAGAATGGACTGCTGAAGATTCGGGATGCCCAAGCCTGGCCTCTGGAAAAATTGGTAGCGAGATTCGGTGAAGGAATGGGCCATTTTCTTTTTCGGGCATCACGCGGAGAGGGGTCGACTGCCTTTTTTGAGGAAGCACTCACGCGCTCGATGTCCCGGGAGCGAACGTTTTCCGAATTTCCGAAAGACCGGATGACTTTGAAGAAAGAGCTTTGGACGCTCGTATCTGAGATCGGCGCCGAACTTCGGGAAGAAGAAGATCCGGCGTTGAAGTACGCCCAAACAGTGAGGTTGAAACTGCGGAATCCGAAGTTCGAGACGATCTCTCGGTCACGCGTGCTCTCGAAACCGACGAAAATCACCGAAGAAATTTTCGACGCTGTTTTGGCTTTGTTTGAAGAAAACTGGATGCCGGGTTCGGCCGTGCGGCTCCTAGGTGCGGGGATCGTGCTCGGAGATGGCGCTCGCCAGCTGGGTCTGTTTGAGCCGGTTGCCGAAGAGCAGAAAAAAGAAAAGCTCGAAGAGTTGAAAGACACCCTTCGAGCCAAATTTGGGGACAGTGCTTTAAAAACGGGAAGAGACTTCTAGACGATTATCGTCCGCCGCCGAAGCCGCCACGTCCACCGCGGTCACCACCGCCGAAGCCGCCGGTGCGAGGCTCTGGAGGACGGGCAATCGAAACGGTGATTGCGCGGCCTGCGTAGTCTGCGTTGTTGAGTTTTTCGAGAGCAACGTTCGCTTCAGCGTCGCTGGTCATTTCCACAAATCCGAACCCTTTCGAGCGGCCGGTGTCGCGGTCCATGATGATTTTCACGGAAACGACGGTGCCTGCTTGAGAGAACGCTTCTTTCAGTTCTTCTTCAGTTGCGGAGTAGGGAAGGTTTCCTACGAAGAGTTTGTTGTTCATTTGAGATTGCTCCTTGAGTTTGCGTAAACAGGCTCCGACTCCGTGACCATTCACATCAGCCGGGACATGCCCCAGTTAAAGAACCGCAAACGAGGACCTTGAGGACAGCAGACAGAAACAAGACTCAAAACCTTAAGTGCGGAACCAGAGTCAGATTAGCATGTCGAATTTGCGAAGGAAGGGGAAAATAAGTAATTTTCTACACAAATCGGGACGGTCCCCTCGGTTCCTAACCCCACGTTATGGTTCCATTATCACCTTGCCCTAACGGATTCTTGACCAGAGAATGCAGGGAAACGAGGTACGGTTGGATGATGCAAACCCCTAAGTCCTGTGTCTTGGTCATAGAAGATGAAGCGGATGTGAGAGACCTCATCGTCTTGCATTTGAAGCGTGAAGGATTCTCCGTGGTTGCGGTCGACGACGGAGAAAAAGGCGTGCGAGCGCTCGATTCTGACCCCACGATCGATCTTGCGGTCGTGGACTGGATGCTTCCTGGAATGAGCGGGCTCGACGTGACGAAATGGCTTCGAGAGAAGAAAAAAACGGTGCTCCCAGTTCTTATGGTCACCGCCCGAGCCGACAGTGCGGATATTGTGCGGGGCTTAGAGAGCGGCGCCGACGATTACGTGACGAAGCCATTTGAAATTCCGGTTTTTTTAGCGCGAGTGCGGTCTCTCCTCCGACGTTCGCGAGCTCCGGCTCCGCAGGATGAGACCCCTGCTTCAAATAAGATTCGAATTGGAGAGCTCGAACTCGACGGTCATTCTTATGACGTGACGGTGGGTAAAGAGAAACTCAGCCTCACTCCTTCGGAATTCAAACTTTTGAAAGCACTCATGGAGAACCAAGGGCGCGTGCTCTCCCGTGATCGATTGATCGAACTGGTCCAGGGTGAAGGCGTGAGTGTGGTGGACCGAGCGATCGATACGCACGTCTTTGGGTTAAGAAAAAAACTCGGATCAGCCGCGGATTTTGTCGAAACCATTCGCGGGGTCGGTTACCGAATGAAGTCTGCGGAATAAGGTAAGAAATCGAGTGAACTCCGTGCTGAAACGTCTTTTTGGAAAACCGGAAATAAGAAAAGAGTCAGAAGAGACCATCGAAGAATTGCGTGCCCAGCGCGACGAACTCTCAACTCTGGTGGCGGGGATTACCGACGCCATTTTGGCAATCGATCTCGAGGGTGCGCCACTTTTTTATAATTCTCAGTTTGCGGTGCTAGTCGGGCCGGACCGACTCAATCAGGGGCGCTCGAAACTTCTCGAGATGATTCGCGATCCCGACATCGTTCATGCTTACCGTTTCAGCATCGAAGAAGGAAAAATCTTTCAGCTGAAAGCGGTTGCAGTTTCTCAAAAAGACCGTCGAAAATACTACTCCCTTTCGGTTTCTCCTCTCAAGCGGCCCGATCGTTCGGTATATGGAGCTGTGGGAATTTTCCACGACGTCACCGAATTAAAACTTGCGGAGCAAATGCGAATCGACTTTGTGGCGAACGTTTCTCATGAACTTCGAACGCCGTTGACCGCGATCAAAGGTTACACCGACACCTTAATTGCGGACTTAGGCGCGGGACTCCCTCCGGAACCGACCTTTCTCGACATCATTTCGAGGAACGTCGACCGCCTCATGCTTCTCATTCGCGATCTGCTCGACCTTTCGACGATGGATTCGGGAATCGATCACTTAATCAAAGAAAAAATTTCGACCGAAGAACTCTCGGCACGCATGGTCGCGCAGATGCAGTCCACCTTCACGGAAAAAAATCAGAGCGTGGAAGTGGCGATCGGGGCGAGTTTCGTGCTCGCAGATTTGAAACGCATCGAACAGGTGCTGGTGAATTTGCTCGATAACGCTTCGAAATATTCTCCGGCCGGGGGAGTGATTCATTTAGGTTGGGAATCAGACGGTCAGGGAGATGTGCTCCTTCGAATCGAAGATACCGGACCGGGGATTTCGGCTGAACACCACGATCGATTGTTTGAGCGGTTCTACCGAGTGGATAAGGGCAGGTCTCGCGATACCGGAGGCACCGGGCTCGGGCTCGCAATCGTCAAACACATCATGCAACGTCACGGGGGCGCCGTCTGGGTCCAAAGTGAGCCTAGCCGTGGAGCGCGCTTCACTTGCCAGTTCCCTAACGAAATTCCGACCGGAGCCTGATCGAAGACTGACCCACCCTGTTCCTAAAGTGCGTAGACTTAAGGAATCACATCAGCGGCATTCTGCATCTGATCACGAAAGGGTCGTTATGCTTTTAGGTTTTGTATCGATGTCTTTGATCGTCATCGGAGTGATTCAGTGGACGTTCGGATTTGAACGCGGCTAAGCTTGGGGCATGCCCCAGCCCCATTCCCAGACTCTCTCGGAGCTTCGTTCTCTTTTTCGATCCGATTTCTTTTCAAACGATGCTCACGATTTAATCACCTACGGAGCCGACTGGAGCGGAGTACTCACGCCGGATCCGGCACTCATCGCTTTCCCTCGTTCGACTTTCGAGGTGGCTTCTTTTTTAAGCGAATGTTCACGCCTTTCACTCTCGGTGGTTCCCTCCGGCGGGCGCACGGGGCTTTCCGGGGGAGCGGTCGCTGCCAACGGCGAGATCGTCCTTTCATTAGAAAAGATGAACCGTATTGGTCGATTGGACGCGAGTGCTCGAACGCTTCAGGTGGAAGCGGGTGCGATTACAGAAAACATTCACCGCAGAGCTGCTGACGACGGACTTTTTTGGCCGGTCGACTTTGCGTCGAAAGGTTCAAGCCAAGTGGGTGGAAATTTGTCGACGAATGCGGGCGGAGTTCGCGTGATTCGTTATGGGCTCACTCGCCAGTGGGTGCTCGGCCTCACGGTGGTGACGATGGCGGGAAAAGTTTTCGAGCTGGGTGGCTCTCTCGAAAAGAACAATACAGGCATCGACCTTCGGCAAATCTTTATCGGAACCGAAGGCACGTTAGGGGTGATCACCGAAGCGGTGTTAAAACTGACGTCCCTTCCGGTAGAGTCTCGCACTCGAGTTTTATTTCTCGAGCTGAGTGATTTTGCCGCCGTACTGGATCTGTTTCGCCAAGCTCGTTCGGCTTCTTTTCTCATTTCGGCGTATGAGTGTTTAACCGCGGCCTGCCTTCGCGAAGTGCTGAGTGCCGGAATGAAGTCACCGTTTCCGAATTTCGATTCGGATTCGACTTCGGTTTTTGCGCTCATTGAAATCGAAGTCGAGGAGGAGATGGTATTCGATGCGTTCTTAGAAACGCTCGCTCGGGATGCTGAAAATCAGGCGAGCGTTTTGAATGCGGTCGTCGCGGAAACTCGAAAACATCGTGAGGAGCTTTGGGAGCTTCGAGAGCGCATTGCCGAAACGATCCTCTCTCAAGGGGAGGCCCACCAGCAAGACCTCTCCGTCGGAGTTTCGGACCTCGCCTCGTTTTTTCAAGGAGTGGAAAGTCGCTACCGAACCGCGTATCCAGAATTCGAAGTCTTTATTTTTGGTCACATTGGTGACGGAAACTTGCATTTTTTTATTCGAAAGCCTGAAAAGTTATCAAGCGACGATTTTCACAAACGTTGCGCCGAGAGTGATCAGATGCTTTTTGAATTCTGCCAATCCTTTCGCGGATCGGTTAGTGCGGAGCACGGAATCGGCCTCTTGAAAAAAGACGCTCTCCACTTTTCTAAAAGCACGGCAGAAATCGAATACGCTCGAGCTTTGAAAAACGTCTTCGATCCGGAGAATTTTTTAAATCCCGGAAAAGTGGTTTAGACTGACGCGGAGGATGAAGCGGAGAAGCGCTCACGCATGTCGCTCAAGGTGTGGCCACGTTCCGCGAAGTTTTTTCCAAGCTGTCGAATGACCCCTCCTCCGAGGCAAACATCGCCATCGTAAAATACGATCGACTGACCGGGAGTGACCGCCCTCTGAGGGGTGGGAAAAGTGACCCGCGCATTCTCACCCGAGGCGCCCAGGATGAGCTTGCAGTCTTGATCGGACTGACGATACCGCACTTTTGCACGGCATCGGTAAGGTTCCCCAGGCAGCGCGGGAGGCATTCCTTGAATCCAAGTGAGTTCTCTTGCTTCAAGCTCATCGGTGTAAAGGGCGGGATGAAATTCTCCGCGCTCCACAAACACGGTATTTTCCACCGAATTCTTAGAGACGACGAACCAGGGCTCGCCCTCGCCACCTAGCCCGAGCCCCTTCCTCTGTCCGAGGGTGTAGAACTGAGCACCAGCGTGCGTCCCGACTTTTTTCCCGTCGAGATTTTTGAAATCTCCTTTTCCGCCCCGAAGGTATTTTGCGAGAAAAGGCTGGAAATTACGCTCCCCGATGAAACAAATGCCGGTAGAGTCTTTTTTTGCTTGGGTCGAGAGATCGAACTTCGTGGCGAGTTTACGCACTTCTTTTTTCTCGATGTCGCCTATGGGGAACAAGACTTTCTGAAGTTTTTTTCCACTGACCGCATGGAGAAAGTAACTTTGATCTTTGCCGGGATCTAAGCCCTTTAACAGTCGTGCTGAAGGAGCGCTCATTCCGTCAGCGCGTTCTTCTGTGATGCTATCCGTCCTCGCGTAATGCCCCGTTGCGAGATAGTCGGCTCCGAAATCGAGCGCCTTTTCAAAAAACGCGTCGAACTTTATTTCTCGGTTACAAAGAATGTCAGGATTTGGAGTGAAGCCGGCTTCGTACTCCTTTAAAAAATGGAGGAAGACGCGGTCCCAGTATTCTTTCACGAACTCGACCGAGTAATAAGGGATGTCGAGCTTTCGGCAAACCGATACCACGTCGGCAAATTCTTTAGCGGAAGAGCAGACGCCATTCGCGTCTTTTTCTTCCCAATTTTTCATGAATAATCCGATCACTCGGTAGCCCTCTTCTCGGAGAACTGCCGCAGTCACGGAAGAGTCCACACCACCGGACATGCCGACAACAACGGTGGTAGAAGCGTTGGAAGTGAGGCTCGATTCATTTTGCATTGCTAATGCAGTGCATACCGCAGTCTGAAAACCCTGGAAAGGCCGAAAAAGGGTTCAAGAGGCCCCAGAATCTCGGGTTGTTTTTAGGGTCTTTTTCGGCGTTTTCGCCGCGCTGCCGGTCTGTTTAATGAGAGAAGGCCGAGCCGGTTTTTTCGCGATGCTCACGTTTAGCGCTGAGGAAGCGGGGTTCCGGTTCGTCGTCATCTGGGCCTTAGCGTGAGGAGCGGAAGACTCATTCACTTTGGTGCGGCTATTGTGGACGGGTGCAGGGGCTGGCTTCAATGATTTCGGTGGAGGAGCGACGACGCGTGCCGGACTGCGCGATGAGACGGGCTTGGTTTTGCTCGGAATCTTGAGGGCGGTCGGCAGAGTTCGGCTCGCAGGCAGGCGAGTCGATTGCCGTTTGGGAGGAGCGGACGGTTTTACTGAGACTACGGGCTGAATTGTTTTCGGTTGGACAGTGTGCGGGATGACTTCTTCTGCGAGAGTAGGAGGAATGGAAGGTGCTACTGCTACTGGGGCTGGAGCCGCGAAAGAGGGAAGGGGATTCGGCATGGGCACTTTTGGGAGAGGCGCGACCACCAAAGTAGGTACCGGAGGAGTCGCCAACTCCTGTTCCGCAGCCTGCATCACGGCGGGTTCTCTTTTACTGATGACTTTTCCGAGGCCAGCAACGGCGAGAAAAGCGATGACTGCAAAGCCGACTTTCCCGGGTCTGCTCAAGCGTGAGAACTGAATGCGAATGTTTTCGATATCTGGCCTTTTTTGCCAAAAAGGAACTTTAGGGGCTGAATGGGTCGATGTTCCTTGACCGCTGAACGTCCGTTCGGCAATCGCTGCTTCTGAAATGGATTGCGCGAAGTTGCGAGCTTCTGCTTTTTCGGAAATCGATGGCTTTTTTAAAGACACCGCCGATGCGCTCGCCTCAGCGAGGGCATTTTCTGCCAGGACTTTTTCGAGATCAAACTCTTGAGAGAGTTGGGACCGCGGTCCCTCTTGAGAATTTAAAAATCCTGCAGGGATTCCGACAAATTGGGTGGCGTCATCATTCTGATTTTTAGCCGGCAGTTTCGCCGTTGCTGGTAGCCGATCGATCGGGAATGCGAAAGGGAGATCGTCACTCACCAATAAAGGTTTCGCGAGCGCGTAGGCTTTTTGGAGCTCGGTGCGATCATTTCGGATTTGGGCCGAAAAAAGTTCGCGCATCCAGTCTCCGGATTCAATGACGGTAAAGTCGGGATAATTTTTCTGAAGCACACGGGTGATGGCCGAGTAAAAATCGTTCGCGTTCGCATACCGGTCGCCCGGGCGTTTATGGAGTGCGCTGAGAATGACTTCATCGACCGCGTTCGGAACTTCTCCGTTCAAGGCAGACGGCCGGGAGACATATTTTTCTGAGTTCTCAATCCTTCGCAACGTGTCGATTTCTTGGTCGCCGGGTTGCGAAAATAATCTTCGGAGCGTCAGCATTTCCCAAGCGACAATTCCGAGAGAAAAAAGATCTGACCTAGGATCCGCGGCTTCGCCTGCAAGTTGTTCGGGTGCGAAGTATCCGCATTTTCCTTTGAGTTCACCGACCTTCGTTAGGTCCGATGCGCCCCCTTCAATCTTTGCGGTTCCGAAATCGATGATTTTTACGGTCCCATCGTAAGAAAGCATGACGTTATGGGGAGAGAGGTCGCGGTGTAGAATCGGTCGAAAGCTGCCATCGATCGGACTCCGGAATCGATGGGCGTACCCAAGGCCAAGCGCAGCCTGAGCGATGATATGGAGTACAGTTGGGACCGGCAGTCGGATGCCTTTTTTTGAGGCTTCGTTCATCACTTGGCGTAGGTTTTGGCCTTCCAGAAAATCAGTGACGAAATAGGGTTGACCATTCACTTCGCCAAAATCCCGACACTGGATGACGTAGGGGTGGTTTAGACCCATCGTCACTTGAATTTCCGCCTTAAACATTTTTGGCGCGAGTTCTCCTCCGCGCTTTGAGACATCCGCTGGCATGCGCTTTAGAACGACGAGTAAGCCGCGAGACTCTGGGGCGAGGGGAGTCGCAAGAAACACCTCAGCCATGCCTCCTGCGGTGAGCCGCTGGAGGAGGACGTATTTTCCGTATTTTTGAGGGAGCGGTTGGAGATCCTTCATAAAGTAATCAAATCCGGATCGGAGTGAATTCCTAAAAGCTTAAGTGAGTTAAGACTAGAACGGTTAAATCGCTCAAGGTTTTCCCTGATTGAGCTCACGACGGGGATGGGGTATCTTCCGATAGATATGGCTTCCTCCGATCGCGTTTTGAAACTCGGTGTCTTTGATTCTGGAATCGGCGGCATCACCGTCTTGGAAGCACTCAAACGACGTTTTCCTGAACACGATTTTGCTTATTTCGGAGACACCTTGAATGTCCCTTATGGGACTAAGAGCGAAACGGTGATCCGGTTACTTTCGGAATCCGCAGGCATGAGAATGGCTGATTACGGCCTCGACGCCGTAGTGGTTGCCTGCAATACGGCATCGAGTCTTGCGCTGCCTGAGTTTGAGAAAACGCTCTCACCGATTCCCGTATTCGGAATGGTGGAAGCTGGCGTCGCAGCGATTCTCGATGCTTTCCGGCTTGGATTTGTCGAACCAAGTACTCCGGTGATTGTTTTCGGTACTCGCGCGACGGTCCGCAGTGGCGTGTATGGGCGGCTCCTTCGCGCCGCGCTTCCCGAGGCGACGGTCTTTGAGCAAGCTTGTCCCTTACTCGTGCCGATTATTGAAGAAGGGTGGAAAGATCACGAAATTTTGCGAACCGCACTTCGAGAGTACGCCGCTGCTTATCAGCAGCTCACTCCCGGCGTGGCACTTCTCGGCTGCACTCACTATCCTTGGATTCGGGGAGCGTTCGAATCGGCTCTTCCCGGATGGAAAATTATCGACTCTGCGGAAGCCGTCTGCGAAAGGCTGGCCGAGGCATTTCCAGAATTACTCTCCACTCAGAATTCCGGTGTCACGCATTGGTATTTCTCAGATCCAGAAACGGTCGCGCCTTTTATCTTCGGAAATAGTCCGCCAGTCTTGGACACTTTTTAAAATGCCGACTTCGTCCCTGCTTTCCGGATTAGAGGTTTCCGCTGGACGACCCGCGATCATCCTCGCTCCGATGGAGGGCATCACCGACGCTCCGATGCGCGCGATGCTGACCGAAATTGGCGGCTTTTCTCATGTGGTGAGCGAATTTCTCAGAGTTTCCCAAACCGTCATCCCAAAAAAAGTTTTTCGAAAAGAAATTCCTGAATGTGAAAATGGATTTCGCACCGGCAAAAGCGTTCTCGTTCAGCCGCAGCTTCTCGGCGGGGATCCCAGTCGCCTAGCGGAGAGTGCGCGCGAAGTGATTTCACTCGGAGCCCCTGGAATCGATTTAAATTTCGGCTGTCCAGCGCCAACCGTGAACCGTCATGATGGCGGAGCGACCCTTTTGAAGTACCCAGAACGTCTGGAAATGATCGTCGCCGCGGTTCGAGCGGCGACTCCCTCTCACTTACCCGTGTCCGCGAAATTGCGGCTCGGATGGGATGACCCGGCAGTGGTCATCGAGAACGCGAAAAGGGCTGAAGCCGGCGGAGCGAGTTGGATTACGATTCATGCGCGAACGAAAATGAACGGCTACCAGCCGCCCGCGTACTGGGAATGGATCGGAAAGGCGAGGTTAGGCGTTAAAATTCCCGTCGTCGCGAATGGAGATATTTGGCGAATCGAAGACTTTCGAAAGTGCCGGGAGATTTCAGGTTGCGAACATTTCATGATCGGCCGGAGCGCGCTTGCGGACCCATGGCTTGCGCATCGAATTCGAAATGAGTTAGTCGATGAAACGGGTGGCACCGTGGCCGAAACCTTGCCACTAGCCGTCGACCTAAAAGCTTGGTTGCCCCACTTGTCGCGTTTCGCGGAACTGTCTCGTTTGTTTTCTCAAAAAGGGGACGACACCCGTTACGCCGCGCGAAGAGTAAAGCAATGGTTACGGTACTCGGAAGTGCATCACGGAACGAACTGGTTTACGCGGGTAAAACGCTTCGAAACACTGCCCGAAATTTTCGCATCCCTCGCCGAAATTTAAGCTTTCCGTTTCGGGAGTGGGATGAAGAGACTCGTTTCCTTCTGGTATTTTCGAAACGCGTCGCCATAGGTTTTTAACGCATTTTTTTCAGCCAGGGGCACTCCCGTAACTTTCAGCAACAAGGTGATCATCAGGATGGGCGCGTAAAGAGTCATCCAGCCGTGAGGCGTCGCGATCGCGAAAACGCCATACCCGACCCAGATCACGGATTCGAAAAAATAATTCGGGTGCCTTGAATAGGCCCAGAGTCCCGTCGAGCAGATTTTTCCACGGTTCGCGGCATTTCCTCGAAACGCGGCTTTTTGCGCATCTGATACGGACTCGCCGATTAAACCGATGACCCAAATTAAGGCGCCGGTGATTTCTAGGCGCGTGATTTCGGGGTCTGGGTTGGTCGAAGAAATGATCAGGGGAGCTAGGAGAAAAATCACCGAGAGCGCTTGGTAAATGTAGAAAAGGTAAAATCGAAGGTCCACATTTCCCCCGTATTCCACTCGCAGATTTCGATATCGTTCGTCCTCATGATCGAGGTGGCCGAAGATCCGGGAGGTGAGGTAAATTCCGAGTCGAAGACTCCAAATCAGAAACATTCCTCCAAAGAGAAATTTACGGGTGGTGTAGCCCGGGCTGAGTAGAATAATCAGCAGCGCAAAAAAGCCAAACGAAAGTGCCCAGAGTGCGTCCACGATGGAGTAGTTTTCTAGGCGCTTTCCCGTGAACCACGCCAGGCTAAAGAGCAAAAAGGAGCCGGAGGTCAGCAGGCCAACGAGTGCGGGCAGGGAGAGAGGGGTCATGGCGAAGTCCTTTTTTTCAGAAATACCGAGAAGAGTGAGAAAAGCAGACGGTAGAGCGGATAAGCGACGATCGCCCAGACTGAAATACCAGAGAGGGCCGATGCTCCATAGCGTTGAAAGAAAACTCCAGGCGAAGCAAAAAATTCGGGAACGAGAATTCGAGGATCAAAAGTCACCGAGTTCAATCCAAAAAATTTTTCGCCGATTTTGATAAAGATTGGAATGAGCAGAAGGTGGAGCGGTGTGATGAGGTAATTGATGGTTTGGAGCGCTACTTGATTGAGTTTTTTCCATTGTCCGACGATGAGGCAGAGGCCGGTGGTTGCACCTAAAATCGGAAAGATTCCAAGCACTCCGGCCCAGGCCACACTGGATGCGAGTTTCTCAGGGGAAATTCCTTGTTTAAGCTGACCAAGCAGCGGAAGCCAAAGTTTCCGCTGTATGAATCCAGGAGATGTTCCCGAGGTCATCATCCGTTCGGACGATCCGCAAGGAGTGCCGAGAATCCATCCTTAGACTTCCATTTGACCAATTCTTTCAAGAGAAACGCAGAGATTGCGAAATTTCCGAACCCCAAGAGAAATAAGAGCCAAAGGAGGCGTTTCGTAAGTCCTCTTTCTTTATACAAAACCCAAAGATAAAAAGTGAGAAACGCAAAGTAGGCATCAAACAGCGTAGCTAACCCCCAGCGGTCAGTCGCGAGGGTTCGGAACCCATCGATGACTCCCCGCTCAAGCGAAGCCCAAGTGGTGAGTGCGGTCATGGTGATGAGAACGATTCCGCAGAAAAGCACGATCGGTTTTTTTGAATTCATTGGTTGTAGAGCCCTTTCTGAAGGTCTTTGGTAGGCGGATTCGGACCGAAGAAGACAGTGAGTAAAGCCTTTTGGAAAACCGCGCCGCGAATTTCTCCCAGTTTTTCTCCGTTGATGAAAAATTCGGTTATTCCGTCTTTTAAATCGAACCGCTGGACATCGTTTTCTTTAATCGGTTTTTGGAAAGACAGGAGCAAATCGATCTGACTCTTCAAATCCTCCATTTTCATTCCGGAGCTTTCGCGAAACTGGTAGGTCCACGCCTCCCGAGTCTGATCGAGTTTAAAGTCACGGGCATATCGAATATCGAAACGTTTCGGATTCGGCATCGCGAGCACTTCGGCGAGGTCTTTTGCGGGAGTCATCCCGTAAAAGGCCGCATCGTAAACTCGGATTGCAAAAAGAGTTGCCTTGCGAGTTCCGACCCCTTGGCGAACCAGAGCCTTACCCGCAATTTCCGCGGTTGACGAAAATCGAGCCTCTTCGGCATGAGTAACCTGTCCCGGGACGCTCAACAAGGTAGCCGCAATAAACCAGGCTAAACCGATTCGATGCGCGGAAAATTCTTTCCAGATCGGTCTGATTTTTTTCATCTAACAACTCTCCCCAGGAGTTCCGGCTTTGGAGTTTTGGAAGAGGTAATGGGAAACTCCCCATTCGTTTCCCTGATCGTAGTTAAACAGTTCCGCACAGGCGAGAAAGAACATCCTCCAGCGATTAAACCAGATTTCAGCCTCTCTTATCGAGCCATAAGTTTTTTGAAAAAGGGCGATGATTTTTTCACGATTTCGATCTTGATTGGCTAGCCAAGCCTCAGCAGTCTTAGCGTAGTGGCAGCCTGACCAGGCCCATTGGTTTTGAATCTTCAAATCATCCTGAAAAAAGAGCAGAAGATCATGCGAAGGCATTTGCCCGCCAGTGAAGAAATATTTTCCCATCCAGTCGTCTTCGCCCTCGGTTTGAAAGGGATAAGCAAACTGCCGATGGGTGAAAATGTGAATGAATAGTTTTCCTTCCGGTTTAAGCACCTCGGAGACTTGCGCCATGAGCGATCGATAGTTCTGCATGTGCTCAAACATTTCGACTGAAACGACGCGATCAAACTCGGATACGGGAAGCCCAATCCCGGTTGAGAGATTTCGAGTGATGATTTCGACCCCAGATAAGCCCTCTGCTTTCGCGGCCGCCAAGATACTTTCTCGCTGGGTTCGAGAATTTGAAATGCCGGTAATTTTTGCATTCGGAAACTTTCTGGCCATGGCGAGCGTGAGTGAGCCCCATCCGCAACCGAGTTCCAAAATGCGCATTCCATCCTTTAATTCCGCGCGTTTGATCGTCTGGAGCAGTGCTTCGTCTTCAGCAACTGAAAGGTCTGAAACGCCTGGGGCGAAATAGGCAGAGGAGTATTTTAGATTTTTCCCGAGCGCGAGGCGATAAAACTCGGTGGGTACTTCATAGTGTTGAGTGTTTGCGGCTTCGGTGTGAACAGCGATCGGTGCTTTTCTCAGCACTTCGACGTAAGATTGGAGGCGCTTTTTCTCCGAATCCAAATCAGGGCCCTGAAGTGATTTTAAGCGGTCATGGCAGAGTTTCTTTATTCCGAGACGGAGGACAGCATCCGGCATTTTTCCATTTTCTGCGAGGTCGATAAATTTCCGTGTGACTAAGTCCATCGCATTCATACTAAGACCTCCCAAGTTTCTAGATTTTCGATTAGGACTGGCAGGTTTTCATGGCGTGGTTTTGTAAACACGAACTGAGCAACACTGATTTGTTTTTCAAGAAAGCCCCCTTCGCAATAAGCAAAGTAGTAACGCCAAAGTCGAAAGAGCGCGTCTGAATAACCCCGTGCCGAAAATTCCTCCCGTTGAACGTTCAGCCTTGCGTGCCATTCGTTTAAAGTTCGGGCGTAATGAAGTCCGAAATCTTCGAGATGAAAAAGTTTCAAATCCGTTTGTTTCTGAATGGATTCCATAATTCGGCTGACCGATGGGATCGCGGATCCTGGAAAGACATGGGTTTGGATGAAGTCGACGGACTTCGCCGCCTGCTGATAGAATTGGTCTTGGATGAGAATTCCCTGCAAGCACATCGAGCCATCGGGCTTCAGTAAGCTCGAGCATTTTTTGAAGTAGGTATTGAAGTACTTTAGTCCGACCGCCTCGATCATTTCAATCGACACCAGGTGGTCGAAAGTCCCTTCCAAAGTTCGGTAGTCTTTCAGTAGAAGTGTGATTCGATCTTCTAGCTTCTCGGAAATAATCCGGGCTTTCGCAAAGTCGTACTGTGCTTGCGAGATCGTTGTGGTGGTGACATGACAGCCGTAATGTTTCGCCGCATGGATCGCAAATCCGCCCCATCCGGTACCGATTTCTACCAACGTTTGCTCCGGTTTGATTCGGAGTTTTCTGCAAATGCGGTCGTTTTTTTCGTACTGAGCTTCTTCAAGGGTGGCGGTTGGACTCGGATAAATGCCAGAGCTGTACATCCAAGTAGGACCTAAGAATAGGTTGAAAAAGTCATTTCCAAGGTCGTAGTGTGCCCGGATATTTGCGCATGCTTGTTCTTCGTGATTTGACCGGAAGCGGTGAAGGGCGCGCTGCAAGGGTTGGAAAAATGCCCCTAGTCCAGAATCCAGCGCGTTCAGCACATCGCGATTCATGACGAAAATTCGAACGAGCGCTACCAAGTTGGACGCTTCCCAATCCCCATCGACATAGCTTTCGCCGGTACCCACGCTGCCGCCCAGAGCAATTCGAGAGTAAGCTCGTGCGTTCGTCACCCGCACGTGGGTTCGGACGTCAGCAGGCGCATTCGTATCGCCAAATTTTTCGAAAACGCCGTCGGCATCTTCAAAGGAGATAAAACCCTGGCGAAGGCGTTTCATCTTAGCGAAAAGCTTCTTTCGACAAAAAGAATCGAGAATCCTGGCGCTGAGAAACGCCGTCGGACGGGAAAAGTCGGTGATGCTTTTAGTGAGGTTATTTTTCATCATAAAGGGTGTTTCACTTTCTTCGTCGGAATGACCCGGAGGGCTCCGGGATGCGTGTAGACCGGAAATCTTCTCAGCCAGAGAATCGCGGCATGTCCGTAAATGAGAATGTGGGTTTTCCAAGTCATGAAAGGCTGGGAAAGAAGGGCCCAGAAAAGTTCATTTCCGGTCCATTCTAAGCGCCGCAGCGTTAAAGTGGCTTCAAATGTCACGGGATCAAGCTTAGACCGTTTCGTGTCTTTCGAGTCCGAGGACAGACGTTCCGCCCGATTTTCCATATGGATCACGAGTGCTTTTGCCGGATCGGTAAATTTCCAGCGGTAGTCATATTCCATCGCTAGGAAGGGCGACACATGGAATTCTTTTTCAAAGTTAAACTCGCGCTCGGAGTTTCGGCAGTCGTGCACGTAGGCATGACGCTCGCTCCAAGGAGTATTCGTGATTTCCGACACGATCGCGACGAGCATCTGATCTTGGTAGCAGTAGTAAAACGACACCGGGTTAAAGGAGAAGCCGAGGTAGGAGATTTGCGTGAGGACTCGAATGGATCCAGAGGGCCGAATGCCGATGGCTTTTTCGACTCGGTCCCGAACTTCTTCTCGAAGGTCGTGTTTCGGATTTCCTAAGTAAGCTTTTCTTCGGAAGCCAAATAACGAGGGCGAATGAGTAGAGAAGAGAAAACGGCGATTGAAGAGGCGTGGCACCTCGTCCAAATCCAAATAGAAATAACAGACGGAATGTTCGAAATTTCGCTCACGAGGAATGAACCGGCGGTGCCGAACCTTTCCTCGGTAGATCGCGCTAGAAATAAGGGAGGGCAAGGGCGCCTCGTTCAAGCGAGCTTCACTTCAAAGCAATTTGCCACGCGCAGGGCCGAATTCACGCCATCTTCGTGAAATCCTGATGCCCAGTAGGCGCCCGCGAAATGCGTCCGCAGGTCAATTCGGCTAATCTCGCTCCATCTGGCTTGAGCGGCGACCGACTCGAGGGTGAATCTTGGGTGATCATAGGTCCAAGAACCCAGAATGAGGGCGGGATCAATCTGGTCGCGAAGATTGAGACTCACTAAGAACGTCTCCGGCGATTCGATGCCTTGCAGAATGTTCATGTGGTAGGTGAGCGCGGCATCACTTTTCGCCGACTTTCGAACGAGGTAATTCCAACTCGCCCACGTGCTCCGGAGTTTCGGAAGCAGTGAGGTATCGGTGTGCAAGATCACATCGTTCGGTTGGTAAGTCATTTTTGAGAAAATCTCAGACTCGGCTGGGCTTGGATCTTTTAAAATCCTTCCAACCGTGTCGCTGTGACAGGCGAAAATCACTTGGTCGAATTTTTCTGACCTTTTTTTCGAGCCGCCTATTTCTAGTTGAACTCCATCTGCACTTCGAGTGACCGAAGTGATCGGAGACGAGAGATGAATTTGGTTGTGGAGTCCTTTGAGCAGGGGTGCCAGATAGCTTTTCGATCCGCCTTCAATGACTTTCCAAATCGGCCGCTCATCGACCGACAGCATTCCGTGATTTTTGAAGAATTTTATGAAAAATCGAGCGGGAAATTCTCGCATCTGATCGTAACTGGCAGACCAGATAGCCGCTCCCATGGCGAGGATGTAGTTTTCCTGAAATGTTTCAGAATAGCCTTCCTCACGAAGGTAGCGGCCGAGGGGAATTTCCTCCGCGCCATACTTTCCCATCTTGTCGTCTAGAAGTTTGGGGGCCTCGCGGTTAAACCGAAGGATTTCGAGAATCATTCGGTAAAAAGACGGGCGGAAGAGGTTTCGCCATTGGGCAAAGAGTTTCTTCAGTCCGTCGCCGTTGTATTCCAATCCAGTGCGCTCGTTTTTCACAGAGAAGCTCATTTTGGAATCCTTCCATTTCACGCCACCGAGCTCGAGGAGTCGGATGAAGTTAGGATAGGTCCAATCGTTGAAGACGATGAAGCCGGTATCGATAGGGTAAGTTCCCGACGCCACGGTGATATCTTTCGTCGCAGTGTGCCCCCCGAGGCGATCATCCGCTTCAAAGAGGTGAACTTCGTGATCTTTTTTCAGGAGAAACGCCGACGTCACTCCCGAGATTCCACTTCCAATGATCGCAATTCGAACCATAGATATTCTCGCCCGAATGCGGGCTGCTTCAGTTTCGGTTAGTCTAAACAGGAATACGTTTCATTCCAAGCCGGAGTTACCAGCGAAGGAATTTTCGTGCGACTAAGCCGGATAGGAGTGCCAAACCGCCCAAGGGTAAAAAGTGCCAAATTAAAATATGGAGAGGGTGTTCATTTTGGCAGGCGAACGAAATGAGAAACGAAGTGAAAGCTCCCGTGGAAAGTGCAGCCCACATTCCGGCTTCCGCTTGACGGGTGGTCGCTCCTTTTTTCATCCATGAATAAAGAAAAGCGGCCTGGATACTTCCGGCGACGAATATCACCATCCCACATCCGCCGTTGAAAGCGTGGCTGTCACGGTAAATTTGGAAAGTGAGGTCGTCAAAATGAATCGTTGAAAACGAAATGAGCCCGATCACGGCGAGCGGAAGGAGTGCCAGCTGACGAGTCCGGACGATCGACCGCCTGGACGTTTCGTTTGCACCCGTTTCTGGAAAAGCAAAACCGAAGAACTGATGCCCCATGAGCAGAGAAGAAAGCAACCAAAGTCCGGTTAGGAGGTAGAATCCTGCTGTTCTCAGTTGTTCTGGCATATCCGTTCGAACGGGGAGAAGTTTCCAAGCGAGTAATGTCGTTACGGCTGCCCCCACGCTCCATTGAAGGGCAAATCGGCTGAAACGGAGATCCCGCTTCTTGCTTTCTGTGAGCAAAACGGATCCAGAGGTTTCGCGCGCAAGGAGTTTGGAAAGTTCTAAGGTCTTATTTTCTGGATGAAACATCTTAGGTTTTTTCCTTTTCTGTGGAGAGCGTGAGTTTTTTCATCGCGCGGTGAATTCCGACTTTCACCGCAGAAAGGTTTAATTGGAGCCGCTTCGCTACTTCTGCCAACGGCAGTTCTTCGAGTTTCGCAAGACGAATGAGTTCTTTTTGTTGGTCGGTCAGGATTGCCATTCTGTCCAGGAGGGCGTCTTTGGCCGTTAACTCTTCGTCCTGACGCTCGATTTTTTCGAGGGCTTCAAGGTCGGGGATCCTTTCCCAATCTGATTCTGTCCAGCCGATTAACTCAGGCCTGACCGCCATCATTCGTGCGACGTCGATCCACCGATGTTTCGCGACTGCAAACATCCACGGTAGAAAAGGATGTTCGGTGCGGTAGGTGTGTCTTTTTCGGTGAAGTGCCAGCAGTACGTCTTGCACGATGTCCTCCAATAAATCTCTCGAATGGCTGAGTGACGCGGGAATCGTTTTTCTGAGATTCGAACGAACAATTTTCGCGGCCAATTCTAAAAAAGCAGCGTACTCGCTTTCGTTCCCGCCTATTCCGGAAAGAAAGAGCCCCTTCAGCCGAGTTTCCAAGGAGAGCTCGTCCCGAGTATTCGGCGTCATAAGAGGATTACGCATTGGAGATTCCTAAGGTTACAGGGGGCAGCATGGGTTCTCATGGAATTGGTTCTCAGTTTAAGGAGTCGTTCTCGAAACAAAAGGAGAATATGCCAAATTGGCCCCCGGCTACGGAAAGAAGTCGGTGCGTTTCGGCACTTGATGGTTCTGTTCTCGGTCCTATGCGTTCCGGAGCTGGCACAAACCGCGCAGTAGTTCTTTTTGGGAGCAGTCGAGTGGTTTTGGTATTGTCAGCTCTGTTCACAGATCTGGCTCTAAGGGACGGGGTCTTTCCCAGTAGCGGGGGGAATGACCCCGTTCTCTTTTTCTCGCACCCGTGCGAGGCTGCGACTCATGTTGAAAATTTCCGAAGCGAACTTTGACGGTCTGGTTGGGCCCACCCATCATTACGCAGGACTCTCGTTTGGCAATGTGGCGTCCACCCGCAACGCAAAGTTGCATTCTCAACCTAAAAAGGCGGCGCTGCAGGGAATCGCGAAAGCGGCCAAGCTCCGAGACCTCGGTCTTGATCAGGGAATCCTTCCACCGCTGCGTCGACCGAGGCTCGATACCCTTCGTTCATTAGGATTTAGCGGCTCAGATGCTTCCGTGATCGAACGAGCCGCTAAATCGGTGCCTCAGCTTTTATCTGCGTGTTATTCTGCTTCCTCCATGTGGGTAGCGAACGCTGCCACCTTTTCTCCGTCTTGCGATTCCGCGGATGGGCGCGTTCATTTAACTCCCGCAAACCTGAGCTCAAAATTTCATCGTTCTCTGGAGCCCAAGCAAACCGGTGTGAATCTTCGCCGAATTTTTAATGGACCGGAATTCGTTCATCACGAACCGGTGGTTCCTCAGTTCGGAGACGAAGGGGCGGCGAACCACATCCGCCTGGCCGGTCGTCACGGCGAAGCGGGACTGGAAATTTTTGTTTTCGGTGGTTCGATTTTACAAGATGGAAATTTTCAAAAACCCAAGAAATATCCTGCCCGCCAGGCAGTCGAAGCATCCGAGGCCATTGCGAATACCCACGAATTGGATCTCGAAGGACGGCTTTTTATTCAGCAGAATCCGGATGCGATTGATTCCGGGGTTTTTCACAATGATGTCGTGTCAGTTGGAAATGAAAATGTGCTCTTCCTTCATGAGCGCGCCTTTTTTCAGCAGTCTTTTGCTCTTGAGTCCATTCGCAGGGCGTGGCGCGGTTCCCGAGATTTCTTGGTTGTGGAAATTCTCGATTCTGAAGTTTCACTTGAAGACGCCATCAGCAGTTATCTCTTTAACTCCCAGCTCGTGACCCTGCCGGAAAATTCAGAGGGAGACCACTCCATGGCTTTGATTTGTCCAGAAGAGTGCCGAGAAAATCCCAAGGTGAAAGCCGCGATTGAGCGCGTGATTTCAGAGGCGAGTAACCCAATCCAGGAAGTGCATTATTTCGACGTTCGCGAATCGATGCGAAATGGGGGAGGGCCCGCTTGCCTTCGGTTCCGCGGCGTCTTCACCAGTGATGAGAAGAAGGCCGTTCATCCGGGAATTTGGCTTTCTTCTGAGAGGGAACAAGCGCTCATCACTTGGGTGAATCGCCATTATCGCGATCGGCTAAGCTTTGATGACCTTCGCGATCCGAAGCTTTTTCTCGAGGTAACGGCCGCCCTGGACGATCTGGAGCGGGTCCTCTCTTTGCCTCTGGCGTGACTGAGGAAACTTAAAAAAAATTTGATCGAGAGTGTCCATATTTCCCCCATGAGAACGGGATTTCGCTCTTCGTTTTCGTAAGTTAGCGAATGCATGCTCGCCCCCCTGCGTCGGGTCCGACTCATTCCGCATGATGACGCGCTGTGACATTATCTTCTTAGTTGAGTCACAAGCTGTACGTATCGGGGATGTGTGGGAATGAACCGTTTATATCGTCTTTCATTGTCGGGTCTCGTCGCGATGTCTGCCTGGGGTTGCGCTCCAAAAGAGAAGCAACACGAATCTTTTCTTCAAGTCGACGCACCATTCGTCGATTTCGTGAGTAACTTCGAACAAGTTGCCGCTCAAGAAAGCTCACCCATGGTCGTGAATGATCTGGTCGTCGTTTTCGGAAGCACTCCGACTTTGAACGAAACCGGTGTTTGTGAATGGGCTGAGAATGAAACTCCTCGCATCATCATCAACCAGTCTATTTGGAACACCTTGAATGATTATGACCGACAGGAAGTGATTTTTCACGAACTCGGGCACTGCCTCTTACGCCGCGTTCACCAGACCTCGGAAATCGTCGGTTACAACGGCGCATCCCAAGTTCCTGAGAGCGTGATGTACCCATACAGAATTCCTGGGTCCATTTACCGCGATAATATGGCTCACTATAACGACGAACTCTTCTTGAAGGCTAAAAGAAACCAGTTCTAAGCCGCTTCTTCAAAATTCAAAATCGCATGGAGCAGCCTCGCTTGAAGTAGATTTTCTTTCAAAAAAGAGTCGAAGTCCGAATCCCTCTGGCGGAGTTCCTCTGAAAAACGAATCTGAATTTTCAGAGCCGCGAGCTCTCGTTTCTCTCTTTTCCCGGTCCCAATCGTTGCGATTTCGTGGGCAACAAAGGGGGCGGCTACCCCCAATGGATTTGCCGGGTCAAAGAACAGAGACCCTTTCTCGCATGAATCATTCTCCCAAACCAAACATGCGCCAACCGGATGGCCAGAAGGAATGGTTTCTCGAAGACGTTTCATCATCGCTTCAGGGTAGGGTTCGAACTTGACCGTTCCTCTAGCGTAAAAGGATGAGAATCGCTCAAGCAGTGCTCGTCCAGTGGGCGTTCTAGCCAGAACTTTAAAGACATCTTCGGGCCGAGCAGTCGGAGCGTGGTACGGGTTTGGCATCTTAAGCTTCTTCGGAACCCTTTACGTAGAACTTAACTCGCGCGAAGATCGGGTGAAATGAAAACTCTCGTCCCCTTTACTGTAGTTGCCCTTGCCTTTGGGATTTTGACAAGCTGTCGGAGCGCTCCGTCAGTGTCTCCGCCGACGGAGGCCCATGAAGGTTCCACGCCTCTCGCTAAAATCACTTCCGAAGCTCCAAATATCGGGAACCACTCGATTCGGAATTTTCGGGACGCGAAAAAAATCGCGGCGAAGCTTCATTCTGAAAGGGGATTGACGCTTTATTGCCGCTGCCGCTACGCGGGCAAAAAAATCGACGGCCCTTCTTGTGGTTACGAAGTGGACCGTTCGGAAAAGAGGGCAAGTGTCCTGGAATGGGAGCATGTCGTGCCCGCGGAAGCCTTCGGGCAGAGTTTTTCAGATTGGCGTGAGGGCTCGGACGCCTGCGTTTCTCGAAAGGGAAAGCGGTACCGCGGTAGAAAGTGTGCGGAAAAAAATCCGGAATTCGCCCGGATGGAAGCGGATCTTTACAACCTTTTTCCAGAGGTCGGCGAAGTAAACGGTCTCCGTTCTAACTATTCCATGGCGGAAGTCGGCGCATTGGGAAAGTTCGCGGGAATCACTTTTGGCGGATGCGAAGCGAAAGTCTTCAAATCGAAATTTGAGCCGATGGATTTCGCAAAAGGCACCGTAGCCCGCGCTTACTTCTATATGGAAGATGCCTATCCAGGGCGGGGGATCGTTTCTGAGAAGAATCGTAAGCTCTTCGAGGCATGGGATAAAATGCATCCAGTGGAACCGTGGGAATGTGATCTCTATCGCCGGATTCGGAAAGTTCAAACCAACCCTAATCCCGTGCTCGAATCCCGATGTGGCGCCGCCTCCGAATGAGAAATTTTCGGACGGACGCCACCTTCGCAAGCGAATTGACTCCTTTCGCGGCAGAGTTTCTGGACCAACGAAACGACGCGCCCCTCGATTTGGAAGTAGGCTGCGGAGTGGGGTGGCATCCCATTCGCTACGCGCGCGATCATGCAGACCGAAAACTCATCGCGATTGAAAAAACGACCGAGAAATTCGAAAAGTTTTCGGGAAGGCTTTCTCGTCACTGCGAAAAAGGCGAAAATTTCAGGTCGCTGCTTCCCGTTCATGCCGACGCCGTTTCATGGGTGACTCGACATGTGGGCGACCAAACGCTGTCGAGAGTGTTCATTCTCTATCCGAATCCAAGCAAAAAGAATCCCGCAGGTCGATGGCTTCGCATGCCTTTTTTCGGTGAACTTTTGAAGAAGTTGAAGCCCGGTGGCGAAGTGATTTTGAGGACAAACATCGAAAGTTATGTAAGCGAAGCGGCTCGTTATGCGCGGAATGTTTGGAAGCTGGAACTGACGTGCTTGCGCTCCTTCAAGTCGACCGACGTTTCAGCGGGCGAAGAATGGAGTCATTTTGAAAGAAAATATTTAGAGCGGGGTGAGACCTGCTACGAACTCGTGGCTAAAATGGCGCCATCGCAGGGACACGCTGGGGCTCTCTAGACTCCTGAGAGAGGGAAATGGCTTCGCCTTGAATCTGACAGGCCGGTTGGTTTTCAAGCGAGCGAGCGAGCATTTGGTAAGCGCGGGAGTGCGTCTTTTGACAAAGTGCGCGTGCGTCTTCCGGCGAACGAGTCCTCACGGTTAAGTTTTCGTCGGAGGGCAGGTCTTGGGTGCTCGGAAGGGTTTTCCCTCCACAGTCGATCTTCGCTACGCACAAGTAGGGGTGGTTCGTTTGACTCGACCCTATCGCCCCTCGTCCATTCCCGAGGAACAACGGCAATGAGAGAGCTAAAATTCCAGGGATCCGTAAACATTGACTCAGCCGAACTCGCCTTGTGGGTTGCATTATTTAAGATTAAACCGCCTCATCGATCCCTGCAGTGGGAAATTTAATACTAGCCTCCTGGTCAGCTGTGTTAACCTCAGTTTATGTCTTGGCTTCGGAGATCCTGGAGGCGGCTTCAAGCTGGCCCGAAGTTCGACCTACCTTATATTCTCGATCGAGCAAATCCGGCCGCGCCGCTTTCGGACCGCGTGGAGTTTTGTGAAAACCTCTTCGATTGGATCCGGCACACCGGGGGAGGGAAAACCACTCCACTAGCCAGAATTCGTTTTCTCCTTCAGCTCCTGGAGCGCAAGCCGGAGTGGAAAGCCTCTTCCGGAGAAGTGATCCGCAGTCTCTTCGAAGGAACGACCGCCTACCGTCTTTTTTATGACATGGGAATTCCCCATGGAGGCACGTTTCTTCGGGAATTTTTTCAGCGGATGATCCAAATCGTTCTTCCGATTTCGGATGATTCGAATGACCTCTATTCGATCATGACCCGGATTTTTTACGATTCCGACGACACGATTTGGGTGGAAACGATTCCCGAGGACATTTGGCAGGAAGTGCTGAATGGATGGATTTTTCCGCGCGCATTACGTTTACCTGTTTTCGAAAAAGCTTTGGCCGACGCGTCGCTTGCCCTCTCGATCCAAGCAGCCGCTCTTTCGCTGAGGACGGATTTCATGGTTCGTTCACCCGAGTACGGCATGGAATCCCATCCGTTTTTGCATTTGGAAGCAAACCTCGCGGTGCTCTCCGCCCAGGCTCGGAGGGACCCGGGAGTTCGGGATCCCGAAGAAGTCCGTGAAGCATGCGATGGGGTGGTGAAAGAAGTCGAACGTGCTCGCGCCCAAATTCGAAGTGTGAAAGCGCACCTCGAGGAAACCGGGGTCAGTGTAGACCTTGTGTATCAAATCGATCGAATGAAGCTCTACCTCCAAAGAATTCTTTTTCTGACCGGCACTCTCGAGGCAGGCCTGATCAGGCCGTCAGAACTGCGCGGAAAATCAGTGGAGCTCTTTAGAACTTTGGTCGCGGGGCTGCGTTATGACGAAGATTTCGCGTTTGTACTCAAGAAAAGCACGGGGCTGCTCGCGTCGAAAATCGTCGAGCGGACCGGGCACACCGGTGAGCGTTATTTCACGTCAACTTGGAAGGAGTGGAGACACCTCTTCTGGGCTGCGGCGGGTGGAGGTGGCCTCACTGCCATCACTGCGATGATGAAATCTTTCACCCCTCACTCACCGGCGTTTCTCGGATTTTTTTTCGCCGGCATGAATTACTCCGTTAGTTTCGTGCTGATGCATTTTCTGGGTTTGAAACTGGCGACCAAGCAACCCTCCATGACCGCTGCTGCGCTGGCGGATCGTCTAGGGGAGTCGGGAACGGCCCGCGCCGGTTCCACTCTAGAGCAGACAGAGTTTGTGGAAGAGGTCGCTCGGATTTCTCGTGCCCAGTTTGCGGCAGTTCTCGGAAACATTATTTTTGTGATTCCCGCCGTCGTGTTGATTCACTTCCTCTGGCGAGGTGCCTACGGCGGATCATTCTATTCCGTACAAAAAGCGGTGGCAGCGGTGGACTCCGTTTCGCTCTGGCATTCAGGGACGATTGTTTTTGCTGCTTGGACTGGAATTGTTCTTTGGGTGTCTAGCTTAGGGGCAGGATTTGCTGAGAATTTTGTGGTTTATATTTGTGCGAAGGACCTGATTGCCGGTCATCGCGTTCTGAAGAGGTTACTCGGTGCGGAAAGAGCCGCGGCTTTAGGCGAATCCGTGGTACGAAATACCGTGGGCGTGACCAGCTCCGTTCTGCTGGGATTTTTGCTCGCCGGCACGCCGATCTTTGCGGACTTTTTCGGACTCCCTTTAGATGTTCGTCACGTTACCCTCACCACCGGAACACTGACTTTTGCATATCTTGCTCTCCATTCCGGACACGGCCTGGTATGGTCACTGCTGAGCGTCGCCGTGATTGGTGGACTGAATTTCGGTGTGAGTTTTACGTTCGCGATATTGACTGCACTTCGGGCAAGAAATGCGAACCTCCGCCGCGCGCACGCGCTTTTTCGAACGAGTCGCCGAGCTTTTTGGAGTCGGCCCCTGTTCTTTTTCTTTCCTCCACGGGAAAGTGCCAAATAAGGAAATCCTATGGCCCGCTTAAAAATCCTTTTCCGCGATCGCGATCTGATCGTGATCCACAAACCGAGCGGAATGAAAACCTACCGGGACTCGAAAAAAGAAACAGAACTCTCGGCATACGATGTTTTGAAAAAGCAATTCGTTGAGGCCCAAATCTATCCGGTCCATCGATTAGACCGAGGAACTTGCGGCCTTTTGATTTTCGCGCTAAAGCCCGATGTCGCAAACCTGATGCAAAAAGCTTTCCGGGAAGAGAAAGTGCGTAAGACCTACTGGGCACTTGTCTGGGGAGATCCCTCTGCACGCGGAGAGTGGAAGAAGCCGCTCGAGGCAAAAGAAAAAGAAAAAGACGGCGAGAAAGATGCCCGGGGCGGGACCCAACGAGCGCTCACGAAATTCCGAACGCGGGGTCGGTTTGAGACGGATAGCGGTGAAGAAGGAGTTTCGGGCCGCAAGTTTTCGTGGATCGAGTGTGAGCCTAAAACCGGGCGGCTTCACCAGATTCGGCGTCATGCATCTGAAGCAGGATTTCCCCTCGTCGGAGACGACGAATATTCCACCGCCGAGTTGAAGAAGGCGTCCGCAGAATTCAAACTCAAACGAATTGCGCTTTCGGCGATACGTTTGGAATTCATGCA
>JACMQW010000023.1 GCA_014376785.1 Oligoflexia bacterium | reverse complement strand
TGGTACTGATGATTGCGATTTTCACCTTCGTGCTTCCGCAGCTGAAAACCGTTTTCGAATCCATGAATAAAAAGATGCCACCGATGACGGTAATCCTCATGGGAGCATCGGATGTCCTCGTCTCTTATTGGTACTTGCTCATCGCGGGTTGGACCGCGGCCATTTTCGCTTTCGTGAAATGGAAGAAATCTGAAACTGGGCTCCCCGCCTGGGACGCCATGAAGCTGAAGTTTCCGCTTTTTGGTCCCCTGATTCGCATGATTGCCGTCACTCGGTTTACTTCGACCATGGCGACTCTCCTGGGATCCGGCGTTCCAATTTTGAACGCAATGGCCATCGCTCGGAATCTTGTGGGAAACACGTTGCTCGCTCAAGCCATCGAAAACGCGCGCGCAAACATCACCGAAGGTCAGTCGATCGCGGGACCGCTTGCGAAGTCAGGGCAGTTCCCCCCCCTCGTGATCCACATGATCGCCATCGGAGAAAAAACAGGCGAACTTCCGGCCATGCTGGAAAACGTCGCTGAAACGTACGAAGAACAAATTAACACCAAGATTGAGGGACTGACTTCCCTCTTAGAACCGTTGATGATTATCGGAATGGGCGGGATGGTCGGATTTATCGTGATATCCGTATTCATGCCCCTACTCGATCTCAGCAACATTAATTAGCGAACAGCACTCAGCTCAAGCCACCCGATCTAAGGAGAACACCATGAAAAATAATTCATCCAATCTGCTGAAAACCACTCTCCGCAACGAGCGCGGATTTACCCTGACAGAAATGCTCATCGTCGTTGCGATCATCGCGATGATCGGGACTTTCGCCGTCAGCAAAATCACTGCTCAGTACGGAAAAGCGAAAGTGGATGCGACGAAAATTCAAATTCGAAACCTCGCAACCACTTTGGATAACTACCGTCTGGATTGTAACTTCTATCCGACAACGGACCAAGGAATCGAAGCACTCGTGACGAAAGCAACCGTAGGTCGCGACTGTAAAAACTATAATTCCGAAGGCTACGCAAAAAAAGTTCCGGTCGACTCCTGGGGTCAGCCGTTTCTCTATGAATCCGACGGCCAAAAATTCCTGATTAAATCCTACGCCGCAGACGCGGCCGAGGGCGGCGAAGGAAATAACGCCGACATCACTTCCGATTCGATCTAATCGCTCGATCGAAGATGTACCGGGAATGGCCAAAAACCGACAAACCCTCATTCGCAATGCCTCTGGCTTCTCACTGATCGAGTTGCTCGTCGTCGTCGCGCTGATGGGTCTGATCGGAACCATGGCCATTCCCAGTATCTCAAACGTCTTTAAGATTTCACTGGGATCGACGGCTCGCGACCTCGCAACCACCGTTCGCTATTCCTATAATGCGGCGATGATGACGAAAAAAGTCCACCGCCTCGTTTTCGATTTGAAAGAGAATCGCTACTGGGTAGAAGTCGGACCCCAAACAATGCTCATGGACACCGAGGCGAGTCGTTCGAAAGCGGAGCGGGCAAAACGGTTCGGCCAAAAAGACGACGAAGCCGAAAAGAAAAAAGACTCCGGATTTTCGCTCGCTTCCTACGTGACTCGGAAAAAAAATGATCTCCCCCGCGGCGTCGTTTTCGTCGATGTGAAGACCGAGCAAATGAAAGAACCGATCACCGACGGTTTTGCTTACACCCATTTTTTTCCCCACGGGATTATCGAACAAACGGTTATCCACTTGAAGGACACTTCTAACCATCAAGCGACGCTCGTAGTTGCGCCGATCGTCGGACGGACGCGAGTGATCGAACGCTACTTGCCGGCGGATGAGGCTTTGCTCGAGCCGTGAGGAACACCTTTTTCGCCGTAAAGGAGTCTATCGACTCCGCTGCCGATCTTTGCGCAGGATTCACGTTACTTGAGGTGATGATTGCGATGGCGATCATGCTCGTGTCGTTTTCATCGATTTTGGCTATTCAGTCATCGAGTATGAGTTCGGTTCAGAAATCGAGGCAGACTCATGAGGTGAGCATGCTCGCCCGCAAAGCGATGGCCGAAACCGAAGTGGAAATCGCCGGAAAAAAATTTGAAGAATTACCGACGGAACTGACCGGGACTTTCGATGACCCCTATCAGGACTACACTTTCACACGTAAAATTAAAGAAGTGAAACTGCCTAATCTTGCCGGCATTTCAAAAGCAGCTCAGGGAGATAAACAGGCAGACTCCCGTTCGTCAAACTCACAAGACGAAGATAAAAATTCACAGATGATGGAGCAAATGACCAAAGTGCTCACGAATTTCCTCTCGAAAGCCCTTCGAGAAGTGACCATCACGGTCGAGTGGAAAAGGGGCATCACCGTCCAAAAATATGAAGTCGCGATGTACTGGGTGGATCTAAACAGTGATGTTCAAATCAATCCGTAATCAAGCCGGCGCGGGAGCCGGCACTGGAAATTCGGGCTTCACTCTGGTCGAAGTGATGATCTCGATTTTGTTACTCGTTCTGATCTCGATTGCGATTTACCAGGCCACGACCCAGACCTTCCGCTACCGTGCAAAGATCATCAACGAAGGAGATTTTTACGGCGGCATTCGTCTGGCTATGGGGCTCATGGACCGAGATGTGGGTGCCCTTTTTTCGCCCGTAAATCTAAACCCCAATAATTTTAAAGAAGCCAAAAAGAAAACAGCGGACCCCAATGCGCCTGGCGGCGCTTCTCCTTTTGGATTCCAACGACCCCAAAATCCCGGCGCTGCCGCGGGGGGCGATGATGATGCTTCCGACGCCACTGCGCTCGATGAACTTTCTAGGTCCGATCTCGGAAAAGTGAGTGACTATTGGTTAGCGGCGACCGACTTAACTGCGATTCGTCCCTCCCGTTTCCAAGGCACCGAGAATCGACTCCAGTTTATCTCCGCCTCCCACCAGCGGGTTTACAAGGATACTCCCGACTCCGAGTTCGCGAAAATCACTTACGAACTGCAGACAACGAAAAGTCCCGATGTGGAAGGGACCAAGACGCTCGTCCGCACCGAAGATCCGAACGTTTTCGATGACAGCGCGAAAAAAAATGAATCATTGAAATCGTATTCATTGCTCCCCGGAGTGAAGTCCTTCGTGTTTCGGTATTACCGAAAAGACAAGCGCGCTTGGGAGCGCTCCTGGGATTCGAACCGAGACGACATGAAAGGGCTTTACCCAGACCTGATCGAATTAACCGTGGAAGTGGCGGGATTAAACCGATCGTCTTTCAAAGGCATTTACATGATGAGACCGGAGGGGCTGTTTTATGGGTTGGATACGACGCTTTAAGCTCAACCTGCCTAACTTCGTCTCCCCGGTTAAAAAACCGGTCACCGACGAAAGCGGAATCGCTCTCTTCATGGTGATTGCGGCGATGACCGTTCTCTCTGTGGTCGTGACAGAATTTACTTATGTCGCGCAGGTGAATGCGAGATCGACCGCGGATTCTTCCGATCAGATCAAAGCGCATTACTTGGCAAAGACCGGATTTAAACTCTCTCTACTTCGACTCCGGGCTTTTAAAGTGCTGAAGGAACTCGGAAAAAAGGGCGGCGGAATGCCGGAGATTCCAAAATTCGTGCTGGATCAAATCTGGGGATTTCCTTTCTTTTATCCGATCCCTTCCGGAGTTCCCGGTCTTACGGTCGCCATGAAGGACGAAATCGAGAAATTCCAAACGGAAACGACGCTGCCTGGGAAGTTCTCCGCAACGATCGAGTCCGAATCCAACAAGATCAGTATCAACTCACTCATCAAGAGTATGGCCCCGACGCCGATTGCGGCGGATGGACCGAAGCCCGCAGGAAATGCGAGTGGAAACGATGGAACGAAGCCGGCCACTCCCGCGGCCGCCGGAACCGTGGGCCCTAAAAAAGATGCGAATAAGTACGACGTCGAAGAAGCCCGCAAAGGATTCAAAGATTTCCTGGCAAAACTGCTCGAGGAAAAAACCAAAAAAGACCCGGACTTCGCCGATCAGTACCGAGACCTCGATATCGAGGAACTCTACGACAATATCCTCGGTTGGGTCGATTTCTCGTACCAGCCGAAGAACATGGGATCGCACCAACCGCTGCCTTACAAACGCGAACCCTTCTATTCTATGACGGAACTGCACATGGTCCGTCCGATCGATGACGGACTTTACGATCTCATCGCTCCGAACTTCACCCCTTTCTCTACTGCCGGCGTGAACGTGAATAAGATCAGAGAACCCATGCTCCGAGTCCTCCTGAGCGGAATCACCGACGAAGAAGTGACGGAATTTTTCAAATTCCGAGATGACCCCGAGGCCGACAATACTTTTAAGAGCGCGGATGAGTTTTATAAATGGGTGGGCGGGAACGTCGGCGTGATGCGCGGTTCGACCCGAAGCGACGATTTGAAGGCGAATCTCGCCAAACGAGGGATTCAACTCGTCACCGATGAAGAAATTTTCAAGATCACCGTCGTCGCCGAAGTCAATAAAGCGACGCGGATCCTTGAAGCTTGGGTGCTCGTGGCTTCTTCTAAAGACGAAGCAAAAGCGAAACCGGCGGCACCTACCGACGGGAATCCGTTTGAGCAACACCCGGATCCGAATGGCCCCACCACCGGTCCTGCCGCAAAACCGAATGCGGCTGGCCTTCGTATTTTATACATGCGAGAATCGTAGGAGAAACGATGCGAATTCTTGGACTGGACATTGGAAGTACCAGCGTTAAAGCAGTCGAAGTCGATACGGCTTTCGGGCGCTTTGAAATTCACGAATACCACGAAGTCCGGGTGAATCCCGGAGAGTCGGCAATTGGGGTTGCGGGCGGATTAGTCCGCTCTCTTCCGAAATCGCCAGACCGTGTGATCGTTCCGCTTCGCGCAAACCGCGTCACGCTTCGAAATTTAAAACTTCCGACGCGCGATAAAAAAGCAATCGCCGCGAGTGTGAATTTCGAGATGGAAGATGATCTTCCTTTCGAAGCCGATCAGGCCGCTTCCGACTCCGTCATTATGAGCGCGACTGGAAATGAGTCGAGCGTTCATGT
>JACMQW010000022.1 GCA_014376785.1 Oligoflexia bacterium | reverse complement strand
CCCCCCCCTTTTGACTTCCAACCCCAAAAAATAACCGGCCCCCCCGGGAAAACGCGAAGGAGCTCCTTCTTAAGTTTTAGGGTCGATCTCTAACCCGTTTACACAAATCCGATTAAACGGCTGGGTAGATCGAGATCTGCTGACGGGTTTTGTCGTAGCGTTCAAAAGTCACGACGCCTTCGATCAGAGCGTAGAGGGTGAAGTCACGCCCGAGGCCCATGTTGCGGCCTGGGTGAAATTTCGTTCCGCGCTGGCGAACGATGATCTCGCCCGCTTTTACTTTTTGTCCGCCGTAACGTTTCACACCGAGCATTTTCGGGTTCGAGTCACGACCGTTTCGAGTACTACCACCGGCTTTTTTGTGTGCCATCGAGTCTTATCCTTTTTTAACGGTCGTTTTCTTCGCGGCTTTCGGAGCGGTCGAAGATGAAGTTCCAGCTGCTTTGTTCGCTGCGTTTTCCGCTACGATTTTCGCGCCGAGTTTTTTGCGGGAGCCAAGGATTTTCGGCGAGAATGCCTCACCTTTAGGCTTCAGGTGAGAAATGAACTTTGCGGTGCTTTCTTTCTTCTCGGATGCGGACAGTTCAAGCTTTTCGCCTGCGCCGTTCGTCACTCCGGTGATCAGAAGCTGGGTCAGCGACTGGCGGTGACCTTGGGTGCGGCGGTACTGTTTCCGGCGCTTCATTTTTACGATGACGATTTTATCGCCGCGGCCTTGGCCGACGATTTCAGCATTCACAACAGCGCCACTCAAAGTGGGCTTGCCGAGCCAAATCGTCGTGGCATCGCCACCTTCTTTAGCCACAAGCAGAACGCTTGCGAACTGGGTAGCCGAACCGATTTCGCCTTCAAGCTTCTCGACTTGAACGACTTGTCCTGGCTGGACTTTGTATTGTTTTCCACCGGTTTCAATCACTGCGTACATGAGGTGCCTCTATTCTAAAGTTTCGCCCGCTTTGCAGTCCTAAGCACAAACGACAAAAGACCAGTCGTACATCTCTTCTTCCTTTCGGAGTCGGTAGATCATCGCCTGGGCTTGTCGGTTGTCTTCGACGAGCTGTCCGGAGGGGATAACACGGACTATTCGGAGGGAGAAGAAGATTTTATCCAGCGAGCCTATGAACAAATGACAATTTAAAATTATTTAAGCTAATGCAATGCATTGTTTCAGTCATCTCTACCGAAAACCCGAACCCGCCAACATCGACAGGCCCAAGGACATCAGTGCAATTCCCGCGAAAACGATTAAAGTATTCCAATTCCCGAGCCGCTTCACCAAATCTGCTTCTCCACAGTCGGCAATGATCAAACCATGAGTGGGATCATTCTGGAGGGTTCCTTGAATCATGACTTCTTCATTCGTATCGTCCGCAGCAATTTCAAGTCGAGCATCGGAGTAAATTTTTTTGACTCCTTCGCACCGCTCAAATTCGTCGATGCGCTGGTTTCCATCCGAATCAAATCGCTTTAAGAGTGACGGATTCTTTTTCAATTCCGCGATGTGACCCAGAAATCGATAGGCCTGCGGCGGAAGTCGGTAAAGCGCCCGATTCGGGAAAGTGCGAAAATTTCCCCGAAGGTAGATGGGTGCACCTACTTGGATTACTTTTTCAACAAACCGGTAACGAGGTCCTGAAAAAATTCCGCTTCCGGGATCTTCTTTCAAGCCGGAAACCCGAAGCCCGTAGGTTCCGAAAATTTCGGCTCGTCTTTCATTTCGGAGTTCGTTCCACTCAGTTGTTCTTTCAGTGAGTAGAAGTTCCGCATCCGTTGAAATCACCTCAACCAGGCCTGTTCCGTCGGACGCAATGAATCGGTCTCCGAATGATTCTTTGTAGCAGGATACCCATTCCGAACTTTTATCTCGCTTCACGAACTTTTGAAAATCGAGAGAACGGTACACGCAAGGATCGCCCATCAGAGATGTAAACGCCTCTGCGTAGGGAAGTGCGTATCCTTCGATTTCTACCAATCCTTGGGGCGCGCTCCGGATATCGGAACGTGCGGTGTCTTGGACCGATCTTGCGATTTTCCGTTTCTTTAACCCCGTGTAGGCCGTCGTGCCTCCGAAGATCATGAGGCTGAGTGCAAGCTTGAACGAAGAATCGTTAGCCATCGGTTCGCCTTAACCCAGATTCATTTTTAAATTCGGCACGGAACGTTCCGCCGGAGTGGCTTGGAGAAGGGCAGCTTTCGTATACCCAAGCAGGCGAGCGAAAAAGAGGTCGGGGAATTGTTCGATCCGCGTATTTAAATTCGTGACTGCTTCGTTGAAAGTTTCACGCCGATCAGCAATGGCGCTTTCCAAACCGGACACCCGCGTCTGAAGCTGCCCAAACGAAGCATTCGCTTTCAGCTCTGGATAGGCTTCTCCGATCGCAATTACTCCCCGCAGCGCGAGGGAAAGGTCTCCGGCGGCGGCAACTTTTTCATTGGTGGTATTTGCGGAGCCATATCGACTTCTCGCTTCGGTCACTTGGCGGATGACGCCTTTTTCGTAGCCCGTGTACTGCTCGACGACTTGAAGGAGCTGGGGAATTTCGTCGAATCGCTGCTTCAAAATCACGTCGATATTCGACCAAGCCCGGTCGACCTGATTCTTAAGGGACACCAGGGAATTATAGATCCCCACGCCCATGAAGAGCACAACGATCAAAACGAGTAAGAAAAACGCCACGAAGCCGATGAAAATGCCCATTATCCTATTCAAAAGGAACAGGAGGGGAAAGGCAAGGGTCAGGCTCGGGATTGCCCGGCCCTAAGTTCTTCGGGACTAAACAAGCCGGGGTAGAGCGCCAGAAAGGTCGTCGAAATGGCATCGCCTTCTAAATTCGTGCAGTGGACAGGAATATCTCCGCCGGGAGATTTCGCTGCGAATTCGGAAATGACCTGGCGGCAGAGTGCGCAGGGGAGCCAAGGTGGGCTCGAGTCGGTCACCACCACGATTTGTGCGATTTTGATTTTACCTTCTGCAGCCACCGCAGTTTGGATGGCGCCACGCTCAGCGCAAACCGTTGCGCCATAACTCGAATTTTCCACATTACAGCCGGAAAAAACTTTTCCATTCGTAAGAAGAATAGCAGCCCCTACTTTACATCCGGAATAGGGAGAGTGGGAATTCTTGCGCGCTTTTTTAGCGAGTGCATAGAGAGGTTTTAGGCGAGCGGGAAGGCGGGAAGTTTTCATAACGGTCTCACTTTTTTCGATAAACGAGTTGGGGGATCGCTTTCTCTAAGAGTCGTGCGAGCTGACGGGCGCTCAGTTTTACATTTTCTACCACTTCTGTGTGCCGGAGTCTCCGTGCAGAAAGTCCACTCGCGAGATTCGTAATGCAAGCAATGCCGGCAACTCGCACCCCAAGGTGGTTCGCTGCGATCGCTTCCGGAACGGTCGACATTCCGACGGCATCGGCGCCTAAAATTCTCAGCATTCTAATTTCCGCGGGCGTTTCGTAAGTAGGGCCTAGGACGCCTGCGTAGACTCCCCGTTTTAAATCGATTCCGATCTCTACAGCTGCGGCTTCAAACACACTTCGGCAATCTTTCGAATAAGCCTCCGTCATGTCGGGGAATCGCGGCCCAAGCTCATTTAGATTCGGTCCTTTGAGTGGATTATCGCCCATCAAATTCAAGTGATCTTCGATCAACATCAAGTCGCCTGGCCGAAAACGCGTATTGATTCCGCCAGATGCATTCGTGAGGAGGAGGGTTTTTATTCCGAGTGCGCAAAGAGTGCGCACCGGGAAAACCACTTCAGACATGGGATAGCCTTCATAAACATGAAAACGTCCGACGAGAAAAGCGCACATCACGCCATGAAATTTTCCAAAAATCATTTTGCCGGCATTTCCCTCGGCCGAAGTACCGTGGAAAGAAGGAATTTCTGAATAGGGAATTGTGACCGGATCTAATATCTGCTCGATAATCAGACCTAAGCCGGAACCGAGCACAATTCCGATTTCTGGCTGCGATCCGCCGACGCGGTATTTGATCGCGGAGACGGCCTCAAGAATTTGGTCGTGCATGCGATTCACGCGCTTACAGCGTTTCCATGATGAGCTTGGGGACGGGTTTTCGTTGGGGGCTGAGTTGGATTGCCGCATGGAAGCGTTTTTCCCAGGCGGCTAAGTCAGTCCCCTCTGGAAGGTGCGCAGTGACGATAGGATCGCCGGCAGCGACATTTGATCCGAGTTTCTTATGGAATTGGAATCCCACAGAGGGATTAACCGTGTCCGAGGCTTTTTTTCGCCCGCCACCCAGGTCCACAATCATGCGCCCGATTTCCTCGCTATTGATTTTCGTGATGTAGCCTCGGCGTGGCGCTTTCCATTCTACGGTCACGGGCGCCTTTGGAAAGAGGCTCGTGTCTTCGATCATCGAAAGGGAGCCGCCTTGAAATTCAACCATCTGAAGAAATTTTTTCCAGGCACTGCCATCGGTTAGTTTTGAGAGCGCAAGCTTTCTACCGGCGGAAACGTTCCGTACCACGCCCCCGGCTTCGAGCATTTGGGCGCAGAGTTGGATGGTCACTTCTTTCAGATCAAGCGCACCCGTTCCAGTCTTCAGCATCTCGATGCACTCAATTATTTCGATCGCATTTCCGACCGTATTGCCAAGCGGTTGGTCCATGTTCGTCAGAACGGCTCGGCACTTCAGTCCGGACTTTTTCGCGACCGCTATCAATGCTTTCGCAAGTTTCTTTCCCTGCTCTTTTGACTTCATAAACGCACCGGATCCGACTTTCACATCGAGAATGAGCACGTCGGTTCCTTCGGCGAGTTTTTTCGAAAGGATCGATCCGCAGATGAGGGGCAAGCTCTCTACGGTGGCCGTCACGTCGCGTAGGGCATAGAGCTTTCGGTCGGCAGGAGCAATGGTTTCACTCTGCCCAATGATTGCGCAGCCGATTGTTTTTAGGGCTTCTGTAAATTTCTCTTTCGACAGGCGCACCTGGAATCCGGCGATGGATTCTAATTTATCGAGGGTGCCACCGGTGTGCCCGAGTCCTCGACCGGCCATCATTGGAACCACTAAGCCGCAGGCAGCGGCGAGAGGAGCGAGGATCATCGAGACTTTATCGCCAATTCCTCCGGTAGAGTGTTTGTCGACTTTCACACCTTCGATGTCAGAAAAGTCGTAGCGTTCACCGCTCTCCAGCATCGCCCGAGTGAGGGATACGGTTTCTTCGGGAGTCATCCCTCTAAAAAATACCGCCATTAAAAATGCTGTGAGTTGGTAGTCTGCGACGCTTCCATCGAGAAGTCCGTTAATCAGGAAGCGAATTTCGGAATCTCCGAGTTCGAGGCCATCTCTCTTTCTCTGAATGATGGTTGCTGGGTGGTAAGCTAAGGGCGAAGGAGATTCGGTCGTTTCGGAGCGCGAAGGTTTTCCGTTTTTTCGACTATTCGATACTTTTTTCACGCTATGCATTCGATTCTGCATTCACGGGTTTCAGTTTCCCTAGGAACGACTCGCCGGCGAGATTCAAGTTTCGATAGGCGGGAAGACTTGCTTTTCCAAGGAGAGCTTCTGTTACCGTCGCTCCGATGTCTCCGAAACACCCTCGAGTTCCAAGGTCGATCGCTCCAGCCCCCGAAGTCGACGGAGAATAGGCGAGGAGAGGAATGAATTCTCGCGTGTGATCCGATCCAGGGTAAGTCGGGTCATTTCCATGATCGGCAGTCATGATTAGTAAATCCCTGGGTCCGAGTTCTGCGAGGAGTTCCGGAAGGTTCCGGTCGAATTCTTCCAGCGCTTCTGCGAAACCAACCACGTCTCGCCGATGCCCGTACAGCATGTCGAAATCGATTAAGTTACAAAAAATGAGTCCTTTTTTCACGCGTGAGATTTGTTCCTGCAAGACGCGTAGTCCGTCCGTATTACCCGCGGTGTCGATGTTCTGGTCGATTCCGATGCCTGCGTAAATTGATGAAATTTTGCCAATCCCGAGGGTCGGGATTTTTTTTGAAACTAAAAGATCTAGGATCGTCTGGCCGAAAGGAATTTGGGCTAAGTCTTTTCGATTATAAGTGCGTTTGAAAGGGATTCCGCGGGTCGGATCGCCGATGAACGGCCGAGCGATGACTCGAGAGACGTCTAATTCGTCGCAGATCTTACGGGCTGCTTTCGATATTTCGTAAAGTCGCTCTAGTCCGAAGGTTTCTTCGTGAGCTGCAATTTGCCAGACGCTATCTGCACTGGTGTAAACGATCGGCTTGCCCGTGCGAACGTGCTCGGCTCCCAGTTCCTCGATAATCTCTGTTCCAGAAGCCGCTTTGTTACCGAGAATTCCCGGGAGGCCGCATTCTTTCACCCAGCGCGCGATAATTTCTTCACTGAATCCGTTTGGAAAAGTCTGGAAGTCTTTGTTTACGATCAGCCCGGCCATTTCCCAGTGGCCAGAGGTCGTGTCTTTTCCGTGCGAAAGCTCGGTTGCTTTTCCGTAAGCTCCCTGGCCTTCTCCGGCCTTCAGAGGAGGAACCCCGAGCATGGGAGTAATATTTCCGACGCCTAGTTTCCCTAGGTTCGGAAGACGGAGAGTCCTTCCCGATTTTTTTTCTAATTCGCGGGCCACATTACCCAGCGTATTTGAGCCGATGTCTTTGTACTTGGGTGCATCCGGAAGTTCCCCGGCTCCGACACCATCGAGAACAATCAGAATAACGCGGTCAAAGGATGCGAGATTTGGATCGGAATCGGCCATAAGTTTCCTTCTCTTAATTCGGGCTTGAAAACTAGTACCCCGAATCGCTTTTGCTGCGAGGAGCCGGAGTGCTGCTTTCACCGACGATGGAGACGCTGCTGGAGGCGCCCAACCGAGTTGCCCCCGCTTGGATCATCTGGAGGGCATCCTCTCTACTGCGGATTCCGCCCGAAGCCTTCACTCCTAAGCTCGGTCCGACTACTCGACGCATTAATTTCACGTCGTTCAAAGTTGCCCCCCCGGTGGAAAAGCCAGTGGACGTTTTGACAAATGCCGCTCCCGCTCTTTTTGCAACCACGCAAGCGATCACTTTTTCTTCATGGGAGAGGAGGCAGGTTTCTAGGATGACTTTTACCGGGTGACCGGACGCCGCCTGAACGACTTCTCTGATGTCGCTTTCTACTCTCACGTAATCGCGGTCTTTTAGGGAGCCGATGGCAATCACCATATCGATTTCGCGCGCCCCGAGTTCTACCGCGCGCCGAGTTTCTGCGGCTTTAGCTTTGGAGTCCATCGCGCCGAGCGGAAATCCGACCACCGCGATCGGGAGGGTGGTTGATTGGCCAGAAAGCAGAGAGGCTACTTTTTCGATCTGGGATGTGTTTACGCAGACGGATGCGAAGCGATGAAGCAGTGCTTCTTGGCAGATCTTTTCGATTTCCAGAGAGGTCGCGCCTGCCTTTAAGAGAGTGTGATCAATGAATCTTGCGAGCTCTGTTCCGGAAAGGTCGGCAGAATTTGCCGAAGCTTCTTCCGATGACTGTCCTAACGAGTGAAGCGCGGTCAGAATCTCTTCTCTCAAAGATTTCATGGTTGGTGAGTTTTCCAGTTGTAGATGCGCATGGTCACGTTTTTCCGGGATTCTCACTTTTATATTGAAGTGTCCAGTAGGATTCGTTAGCCCTGTGCTATCCTTAGGGAATCTCGCAGGGACTAATCCGTTCGGCGACTGAAAAAATTTTAAAGAATTGCCGGCCGCGGTGATGGATCGAAAAGGAAGATCCCAAGATGGCCGGTGCGAAGTTGGAAGTTACCGTTTTAAAAAGACCTGTTCTAAAAACTAGAAACACCGGACTGCAGATCGACTGCCCCCTTGGCGGTAACGAGATTTAAGTGAAAACGCAGAGCCGAAGCGACCGGAAGTGGTCGAAGTTCGCGGAATCCGCGAAGACCCTTCCGAAAGAGAAAACCCAGAAATGAAAATCGGTCTTACCGAAAAAATCGTCCGGATGAAATGGAGAGTAACGGGAGTGTTCCCGGGTGACTCTTTCCATGGACGCGCGCATTTCTCGAGTCTCCTCGCTCCGACCTGATCCATCACCGACCCTCCAGATCTCTAATCCGTGGTTTCGCTTAAACGCAAGCCTGCGGAGGAAATCATGGCAACTGAACTCATTGTAAACGCATCCCTACCTGAAACTCGGATCGCGCTGATGGAAAATGGCGAGATCCAAGAGATCTTGATCGAACGCGCGCAAGGTAAGGGGATTGTCGGAAATATTTATAAAGGTCGGGTCACTCGGGTGTTGCCGGGGATGCAGGCTGCATTCGTGGACATCGGATTGGAAAAGGCCGCATTTCTTTATGTCGACGATGTCTTTGTCCATTCCGATATTTGGGCAGAGGAAGAAGGCGGACAAGAAGAACAGGATGAAGGGGGAGGGACTGAAACCGTCTCCAACGGCGTTGTCATTTCGGGAGCTAGTTTAAGCACGGCTGCGAGCGACGCTGCGACGGAGCCCCACCTCGTAGACGAAAACCACGAACCGGATGCGGACGCTTATTCCGACGAAGAAGAAGACCGGATTGAAGCAAGCGCTCATGATGCGCTGGGAACTCATCCTGAACTTCTCAGTGAAGAAGAAGCAGAAGATGAAATGGCCGCTCACCTCGCCGATGACGAAGAAGAAGAGGATGATGACGGCGAACCCGTCGGCATGGATTCCGAAGGTGACGATGACGAACCTCATGGAACGCTGGCGCCCGCCTCTCATTCAGAAGTCGATGAAGAAGCCGATCAAGGCGATGACCAAGGAAATGATTCATTAGAAAGCTCCGAAGCGCCTTCCGGCGAAGCTTCTGCCGAAGGCGTCGCCGGAGCGGAAGGCGAAGCGGGCCGTCGCCGCCGTCGAGGTCGACGCGGTGGACGGAATCGGAAGCGTGGAAAAGAAGACGGAGCTCCGCGAGACGGCGTGGCTCGTGTAGAAGGCGCGCCGAGAGAAGTGCGTAAAGTGGAAGTGAAGACGTCGGGAGAAGGCCCTGCGATCATCGCCTTGTCCGGCGGATCCAGTTCTGGATCGTCCAATCCGTCTTCGATGCCCTCACAGTCCGGAGGATCTCATTCGACCGCGGGTTCGAATGAAGAATATCCTGACTCCTACCACGAGCAGCTTTCAGAAGATGGCCTCACCGCTAGCGACCGTGCGAGCCTCGGAGAAGAAAGCGTTTCAAACAACGACGCCGTCGGAACCGATGGGATCGAATCGAATCGCCCCGAAGGATCCGCTAATCCAAACCAAATTCGGATCGGTTCCTCGGTAACCGCTGGAGCCGCAGACTCGAAAAAGACGCGACCAGAGTTTAAAGAGACGCGGACCCGGGATCGTAAAATTCGCGCCAAGCAGACCACTCGTCCTTCTCGCATGAACGTGAATATCCAAGACCTCCTAAAAGAGGGGCAGGAAGTCATCGTTCAAGTCGCTAAAGATCCGATCGCCACGAAGGGTGCACGACTCACTTGTCACATTTCCCTTCCCGGCCGACACCTCGTTTGTATGCCGACGATCGATCACGTCGGAGTTTCTCGCCGCATCGAAAAAGATGAAGAGCGCCGTCGCTTGCGGGAATACGTCGACCGGAATCGTCCAAAGGGCTTGGGCTTTATCGTCCGTACGGCGACGTCGAGCGGAAAAACGAAGGCCGAAGCACGCATCAAGCAGGACATTGATTACTTGTCTGCTCTCTGGAGCGAAATTAAGTCGAAAGCGAACGCCGTCACTGCGCCCGCACTGGTGTATGAAGATTTAAATCCGGTTCTTCGTGCGATTCGGGACTGGGTGAACGAAGACATCGATAAAATTGTCGTCGATTCTCGTTATCACTATAATGATGTCCAGCGTTTCGTGCGGAACTTCATGCCGGGAATTCAATCGAAAGCGGAACTTTACCAAGGTGACTTGCCGATTTTTGACACCTACGGAATTTCGACCGAACTTGCGCGCGCTCTCGAGCGAAAAGTTTGGTTGAAGTCGGGCGGTTACCTCGTGATTGACCAAGCGGAAGCGCTTGTCGCAATCGACGTGAACACGGGTCGCTACGTCGGTAAGAAGAATCTGGAAGACACGATTCTGAAGACGAACTTAGAAGCTGTAAAAGAAATCGCCTATCAGCTTCGCCTGAGAAACTGCGGCGGAATCATCATTCTCGATTTGATCGACATGGACAAAGAAGAGAATAAACTTCGTGTCTACCGCGCGCTCGAAGAGGAACTGAAAAAAGATCGATCCCGTCCTCAGATTTTGAAGATCTCGGAGCTCGGACTGGTCGAGATGACTCGGAAAAGGACGCGAGACACGATGGTTCGAGCGCTTTGCGACTCTTGCCCTCATTGCGAAGGAAAAGGCTACATCAAGTCGAAGCTCACGGTCGCGTACGAGATTTTACGAGATATCGAACGCGAAGGTGTCGAGCGTGACAGCCCTAAACTCCTCGTCCAAGCCCATCCGGATGTGATCGACACGCTGGCGATTGATGAGCGGGAGTCCCTCGACCAGCTTGAACGCCGTTATAAAAAACAGATCTACCTCCAAGCCGTCCAAGACCTTCACCTCGAGACTTTCGAGCTGATCGGAGACAAGCGTGCTTCGGGTGCCCGATCTGAAGAATCTTTGCTTGAGCGCGCTCGCGAACTCGCCCAAACTTCGGACCCTCGCCGCGGACGTCGCGGTCGTGGTCGCGAGAAAACGGGCGGGAAGGATCGCAACTCAAGCAGTAACCGCGAAGGCAGTGGAGATCGAAACGCCGAGCGAGGAGATCGCGATTCGGCTCGGAAGTCGGGTGGACGAGAAAAAAATGAAACCCGGGTGAGTTCAAACCGCCCTCGCATTTCGATTCGTCCGGGCGTAGCCGGCGGAGCACCCGTGGATTCGGATACTCAACCTCTCGCGGTATCCGGTGCTGAAGGTGAAAATGCGCCAGTAGTAAACCGGATTCAGATCACGCCGAAGTCCGAGCAACCGGCTTCGGAGGCAGGAAACAGCGACCCGAACTTCGCGCCATTCTCACCCCGTCCGGTGATGGAAGATGATTTCACGAATGACGAAGATCGACTGGCTTACCAACGTGCACAGGCTGCCCAAGACGCAGCCCTTGCCGGAGTGGTGGCTGGAAATGGAAATCGCGCACCGACCGGTTCTGGTCGTGGCGGCGGCAAATGGGCAGGAAAAGCGGGCGCCCCGGGCGGTAAAGGTTCTCGAGATCCTCGGGCCCCGAAAGCGCGAGGCGCAGGTCGGCGAGGTCGTTTCCAGGGAGGCGTTCGTGCGGAAGGTTCACCCGGCAGTGTGGGTGCTCCCGGGCCGACGAGCGGCGGAATGGCAACTTCGTCCGATAACGGCGGTGGTGACACAGGTAACGATTCGGGGTCTCCCAGTTGAAGCTCCATCGAGTTTATTAAAAAAAATCCGGGGATTCTTCCCTGGACGCAATAAAGACGGAAATAAAGAATAAGTCGACTCGACTCATGGCCGGCCTGCGGTTTATGAAGGGGCCATGAGCGAATCGAGTTTTACTTTTACAGTCGAAGTCCCGCGGCAGGTTCAATGGAATCAGGCCCGCGGGCTTCGCACTTTCGAGCGCGAAGATTTCTTCGCTTACCTCTGGGAAACGTTCGGCGCGGGGAGCGATCTTTTCACCGACGGCGAAGGGTTAGTTGGAATTCACGAAGGAACTCTGCTTGCCGAGGAAGCGTTCGAAGCGGGACTCGAGACGGAGTCTTGGATGGTGGATTCGGGAGAGGCCCCCCGTGAGAGGGATTGGATCGAGTCCCAAGTTGCGGAGTCGGCCGTGATTTATTTCGGACGTGAAGCGGCTGCAAAGCAAGCGCGTGCAATCATCATCGAGACCGGCGCTCTGAAATGCAGCGAAGTCGTTGAACAAAAAGCGGAAGACTGGGATGCGGCTTGGAAAGCTTCTTTTCAGGGTGTTTCAGTTCCGCCTTGCTGGGAAATTCTTCCTCCTTGGCGAGAAAAACCAGAGAATGAAAAATCGCGAATCATCCGAATCAATCCCGGCGCGGGCTTTGGGACCGGCACGCATGAGACCACCCAGCTCTGTTTGCAAGCGATTGCGTTTGCGATCCCGGATCTCCTCCGCCATCGAAATTCTGAAAGCCCTAAACTCGAAGTGCTCGATTTTGGAAGTGGATCTGGAATTCTTTCGATTGCCGCAGCCGCATTCGGTGCAGACGTCGACGGAGTCGAAAT
>JACMQW010000021.1 GCA_014376785.1 Oligoflexia bacterium | reverse complement strand
GGAGTGGTCATTTCGGACTGACAAACGAAGGGAGGGATGAATCCTTTTCGAAACGCTTTCGGATCCCTCGCCGCAGTGGAAGCGAAAGTCAGATGCGCGACCTCTTCAAAAAGTTCCGTGGGGATGTACTCGCGGATAATTCTGTTTTCTTTTCTTGGCCAGCTCGGTGTGTACGCCCAGTATTTGTTTTTCGATAAGTCATTCGACAAGTTCTCACCGCGTGTGGTCTGAATGGTGTCCTCATCCATCTGGAGAGTCGCTTTCGATTCGAACGTGGTTCCGGTAGGGACCTGGTCGAGCGGAAGGGAATCTGGACATTCCTCTCCGAGTGCGAAGGGCGTCTGCACCACGCAGAAGAGAAAGATCATTTTCCAAAGAAGTGAAAGCCGCATTCTGACTGATCGACGTTTCAGTCTCCCAACCTAAGTTAGGCCTTGAAAAAGATCTTTTGCAATCTCTGTGAATGGTCTTCAACTGTCAAACTACTGGCATTCGCGATCGTCTTACGAATTCATCTTTCGGAAACAGCGCATTCGCTCTTCAGCACAGTTATGAAATGAAAATCCTTGTCATTAACGGAGCCGTATCTCTTCTTCGAAGAGCGGGGACGCAAGGATCAATCCGCCGATCGAAGCTTCCCTAGTCGTCGTTCAAGAAGGGCCGCCGAAGCTATCCTTCAGCGGCCTTCTTCTGTCTTTTACTTCGAGCGATCATCTGCGTTGACTGAATGAAAGCTTAGTTCATCGCGCCTGGAGGTGGAGTGGAAATGACACGTTGATAGATGAGTTCTTGATCGGCTCTCTCGCAAGTAAACTTCTCTTCCGATGCCGTGGAGCCTCGATAGGTCGTGATGAAAAGAGTGGAAAACCGCTCCACGCTTTCTGCGGTGGGAACGTTCATCACAAGGTCGTATCCTGGCTGAGGAAATGCGTGATCCAAATATCCTTCTGCCTGGAGCATGGTGCTGTCGTGGTCCCCGGACGGACCAACTTTTAATATTCCGTGAAGGGCTGAGGAGTTTGTTGCCCAGATTTCGACCTCATTCTCATCGAGATTATAATTAAGCGAGTAATTGGCGGGAGCGGATCCATTTTCTTCGATTTCCGCTTCACAAAAGTAGCCGGTAGTCGCATGGGCGGCGCCAGCTGAAAGAAGTCCGGTAATGAGAGTAAAAAGGTGGAAGAGGGGGGGTAAAGGTCTGCTTTTCATACGATGTCCTTTTTAATTTACCGGGGTAATTCCCGATAGACAGCGGTATAAACTCTTTGTCTTGTCGCGTCAATTAATAACTGAGTAATACTCAGTTAAGCTTTTTTTTAACCTGCATTCAGTACGAGTCCTGCCCTCTTTTTAACTAATAAAAGGTCAGGATAATTTTCTCAATGAATACGGGTGTTTTAAGAAGCCTAACGCAGTTTTTGAGTGTGGCGCCTTGGAAGGAAAGAGCGTGGAGGGCCACGAAGTCTCGCGTAGGGGCGCGGAGAATAAATCTTTGGTGCTCGGAAACACCTTTTAGGTACGACGTCCTTTCGAAATCACCTTTTCCTACCCATTGGTAGTCGGGTTCTAAATACGTCAAAAGATCCGGCCGAAGCCTTTCAAGCTCTACCTGCGAAAGATTGCCTGCCTTGATCTTAAACCCGTTATTCTTCACGTAGTATCCCGCCATTACACCGGTCGCTTCCGCATACACTCCCGAACTTTCTGGAATCTCGTAATGTCCGTCGAGATCGAAGCGACTTTGGGATGCCTCGATGATCGATGAGGTCTGGCTAAATAGGGAGCTGATGTCATCCAAGATTCCGGGGTATTTAGCCGCTCTTCCAATTTCGATTCGATCTTCGGACGGAGGCAGCACGAGTTCTGGATAATCTAAATTTAAGGGAATCGGTACTGGTGGACTCACCGATGCCTTCAGAAAGGGATTCGCGTGTATTTTCTGATATCCTCCATGCTGCTCGATCACCGTCGATACGCTTCCCGCGGCCGCCATACTTACACGGGGTGAACCGTCCACCGTACGCACTACGAAACGAGGACCCTCTTCGTCCGAGAAAGTCACCACATTCAGCCGAAGCGGGTCGAGTTCGAGGTCTCTCGAAACCATCGTTTCAATCGCCGCAGTGGGAACGGTGCCGCGATCCGAATAGATGGAATAAGTAAGCCGAAGACGGTTCACCATCTCGTGGTAAAGTTTGCCAGTCTTCCCTGATTTTTCACTTTTCACCGTATAAGTCGGCGGTATGGTCGGATGTCGGGTAAGCTTTACCAACAGCAAACCCCTCTGCCCCGATTCAAATGGCAGAAAGTGCTCGACGATTTCTCCATTGTCAGGAGTCCGAATTCCAATCCGCACGCCAATCTTCGGGACATCCGGCCGCGCGTAAACGCTGAAGTAGCGCTCGACGAGTAAGAGAGGGGGGTGCTCAGACGTAGAGTGTATGCTGGTCTCTTCATTCGCAATTGCCGGCGAAGGTGCAATCGAAAGTCCGATCAACATCAGGCTCGCGAGAAGTATCCCTCGGCTCGACTTAAGCACCATCAGTCACCAGCCCGACCCAGCGAGTGACGACGTTCCGCCAATGAGCCGTAAAATCTGTCAGAACCTTTTGCTTTGCGCGAGTTCCGCGAGGACCGGTCGTCATAATACCGATGAACGATCCAAGCAATGCGTCGTGCAAGCACTCCGCTATTTTCGCGGCCTCCTCTGGACGAAGCCTGAGCGTCTGCTCGCGAATTCCGGCTAAAAGTAATTCTTCGATTCGTTTACGGGCCGCCGCTAACATTCCCACGTAAATTTTCGAGAAATCGGAATTGCAGCAAGCGAGGTAATAGACCAGGAGAAGAACCTGGGCTTCGTCTCGATTTTCGAGGCCCCACTTTACATTCGCTGCTCCGTGCTTGAGAAGGCGTTCCTCGGCATTGTCCTCGGGTTTAAACAGTCCGGAGACCGTCGAATGATTTCTTTCGACAACATAGGCAAGTGACGCATTTACTAACGCCTCTCGATTCGGGAAATGATAGAAAACCGCGGCTTGACTGAGACCTGCTTCGTTTGCGATCGCTTGGAAACTCGCCTGGGCGAATCCCCCCTGAGAAAAAATTTTGATTGCGGCAACGGTGATTGCACGCCTCGATTCGACTGGGTTTCTGACTTTATTGCGAGATGATGGGCTGCGCGCCATATGAAAAGTGTATCCTAATTTACTTCTTGGGTTCAGCATCCATCCCTGCAGTAAATGGTAACTAGCGAAACGGCGTCTAGGAATTGACGATGAAAGTGTCCGATTTGCCTTTCAATCAGAGTTTCTCGAAGTGAAAGCAGTGAGTGAAAGTTTAGTCCTAGCTGATTGCGAACATATTAATTGACATGCTTTTTCTACTGCAGCTAGCGGTGATTTTCTCCAACAACCGCGAGCAAATTTTTTGAAAAACATTATTTCATCGCTTCTTCTCATGGGAGACGTTCCCGCACGTATTGATCGCTCCCTGGAAGGCTCCTCTGGCGATGTGTGTGTCTGGTCCTATAAACTGAGCAAATTTTATAATGTTTTCGGATGGGCTCTCAATACAGTGATCAAGGCGCAGTCCGAATGTCGGACTAATGACTCAGTTTGCTGAGGCCAAAAGCACAGAGAAATCCGACGACCGTGATGAGGCCGCTGAGTGCATGTGTTTCTGCGAAAGCCTCGGGAATCATCGTGTCTGAGATCATCGCGAGAATCGCACCGGCGGCGACGGCAGAAGTCGCTGCGATCACTTCAACTGAATAATCTTTAAAGATGAGGTAGCCACTCATGGACGCGAGCGCAGATAGGATCATAATCGCTCCCCAGACTCCGAAAATGTACTTCGCGGAGCGGCCCGCATTTTTCATTCCAGCCGCACTCGAAAGTCCTTCAGGCAAATTCGATAAGAAAATCGCAATGACTGCGACTTTTCCGACCCCACCCCCTGCGAGTAAACTCAGCCCGATGACGATCGATTCGGGAATGCCATCCAGCAGGGCGCCCAAAGCAATGGCGGTTCCGCTGCCTTCATCTGATTTTTCGGTCGGTTGGAGCACGCCTGAGCGTTTTCGGTGCCTTGCCCCTTTGTTTGCGAGAATGAGCGAAACCACGGTGTAAATGACTGCTCCCGATATAAAGCCAATCGCAGTCGCGGAAAATCCGCCTTTTTTATAAGAGGCGTCCATTAATTCAAAAGACAGCGCGGAAATCAGGACGCCACTCCCAAAGGCCATGATTCCGGCAACCCACCTTGCGGGCACGCTGAAGAAATAGGCAATCCCAGCACCGATCACAAGCGCACTGCCAGAGACGAGACCCCAGAACGCAGCCAACTCCCATCCACTGAATCTCATCGCGACGCTTTTCCTTTTATTTTCTTCGGGGTGCTTATCTTCGAAGCTCGGGTCGTCTCTGGCATCGCCAAGGCTCCCCGCAGAATCATCTTAATTTCCTTCACGATGCGTTCCGAGAGTTCCGGCCGTTTGTGTTTCGGAAGGTCGAGTGCTTCTGCGCCGACGGTAAACGTGACGGCGACGATCGCTTCGGCAGCGAGCCCGACGTCTAAAAGAGGTTGGTTCTTTCGGATCGATTCCTTTTCAAGGTCTTCCGTTACTTCTTCGATAAAGCGCCCAAGTTCCGTAAAGAGCGCGCGACGAAATGCGGTCGAAGCTCCCTGGCGTTCGCCTTGAAGCACCCGAAAGAGATTCGAGTTCTCGGTGATATAACTGATGAAGGCTTCCACCGAAGATCGCACCACGCTTCGGTTTGGGTCGATGCTTCGACGCGCCTCTCGGAGGAGTTGACGAAGTCCGAGTCCGACTTCATCGATCAGGGCGAGCCCCAGTTCATCGATGTCGTGAAAATGCCGATAGAACGCAGCGGGGGTGATGCCGGCCGCTTTTGCGACTTCACGCAAGCTGAGGGAGGCAAAACCTTTTTCTGCACTCAGCTTCAATGCAGAAGAGATGAGAAGGTGCCTTGTTTTCTGTTTCTGTTCCCCGCGATCAACCATGGTGAAAACATAGGATAGCTGCGCTGCGCAATCAACAGTTAACAGCTGTAATCTCGCTTTAATACGGATGTTTACGCACTAACTAGGCATTCTGGCATAAATTGGCACTCGTTTTTTAATTTGATTCGTTTCAGTATACGAGTGTATACTGAAATTAGGACGGACTGTTTGAGTTCTCCGGTGATTTCGTAAAGGAGCTCCCCATGATGATTTTAGCCTCAGCGCTCGTTTTTGCCGCTGCCTACCTCGTAAATATGTTTTTCATCACCGTCCTCTACCACCGTGGACTTGCCCACGGTTCGGTCGTTCTCCATCCCCGAGCCAGAGCTTGGGTCGTGCGGTACGGTAGCTGGGTCACCGGAATCGATCCGAAAGCATGGGCTTGCATGCACCGGCTGCACCATGAGCATTCTGACACTGGGCTTGATCCTCACAGCCCCGTGAACCTCGGCGTTTTCGGGGTCATGCTCGGGCAGTTAAAGTCTTATGAGAGAATCCTCGCGGGCCTCAGTCGGGGAAATAAGAAATTGAATGCCGTGGTGAGCGACCTCGATTTCCCGATCAGTTGGGTGAATCGTAAAAAAGTTTGGCTCTTGCCCTACGCGATCCACCTCTTCGTTGCGGTTCTCCTCGCGGTTGCGTTTCATTCTCCGATCCTCGGCGCCGCGTATTTCCTCGGAATGATGAGCCACCCGGTTCAGGGCTTTATGGTGAACGCGTTTGCTCATCGTTACGGATACCGAAATCACGAGAGTGCCGACCAATCGACGAACAACACTTTAGTCGCATGGCTTGCGATGGGCGAGGGTTACCAAAATAACCACCACGCCCATCCCGAGTCTGCGAAATTTTCCGAACGTTGGTTCGAGGTCGACGCCGGTTATGGCCTCTGTGTGGCGGCGTCTAAGATAGGAATGGTCCGCTTTCCTAAGCCGGGCCAAAGGCTTCCGCGGGAAGAATGCGGATTTGCCTCTGTCACGACCGGGCCTGCTTCTGCGAGTTCCACCGCGAACGCGAGAGCCAGTTTCAGATAGTGCAGTCCGTGGCCCGCGTCGATTTTATCCATCGTGTCCCGAGGAGTGTGGATGTCGGGGTTGTAGCTGTTGAACGCCGATTCGAACGGAAACACCGAAGCGTAGCCCGACTTGTTCCAACTTGCGTGGTCTGAGCAGGCGTACCCACAGCGGTCCTCTGCCCACGGAGCCTTCACGTATTCGTCTGATAATCTCTGGACGTATTTCGTGAGGTCGCGGTTTGTGTAGTCCGTGATGAAAGTGATTTTCGGCGTTGCTCCGGGAAACATCGTCATGTCGAACTGGAGTGCTCCAGCCACGATTCGTTTTTCTTTTCGATAAGCGGTTGCGACATCTTGGCTTCCGAGGAGTCCTTCTTCCTCTCCCGCGTAACCCATAAACTGAATCGTACGGTTTGGGCGAAGGCCGGATTCGGCAAGAATTCGAAATGTCTCAAGCACAGTAGCAGTGCCAGAAGCATTATCGTCTGCACCGGGAGCTTTGCCCGGAGAAATCGAATCGATGTGTCCACCGATCACCACGATTTCATTCTTCTGCTCTCCGGTTCCATCGATGGTCGCGATCACGGAGGGTTGTTTGAATCGATGAGGGAAAAAGGCTGTGTGAATGTCAGCGCGACCTTTGGCGATGCGTTCGTACTCACCCTTGATCCAATTCGCGGAAGCGACCCCGTTTGCCGTTTGATAATTGCGGTCTTCGTAAGCGGAAAGCTTCGTGATGATCGCAAGTAAGTTTCCCGTATCCGCTTGCGCGATGAGAGGGAGAACTTTCGCCTGTGCCGTCGGTTCTCGACCTGCAAGCGAGATCGAAGGTGCAGGCGGCGTCGGCCCTTCGACGGGATAATCAGTGAGATCGAGGAAACCTCCGCATCGCCCTTCTAGGTGAGCATTTTCGGAGAGTTCTTTCCGCTGAGTGGCATTCGACCAATAAGTGAGTCCTGGACGAACCTCGATTAACCGGGTGGCTTCCGGTTCTGCCCGCGCCGGCAATGCTGCGACCCCCGTTAAAGAAACGGATGCTACGAGCAGAGAGCGCGAAATTGTAGAATGAATCACGATGAAAAGCCTTTCGTCAGAGGAGTCGTTCCATGAAAACTCGAACGTTTTTGTAGGGTAGGCGGGTTTTAGAGACTCGTCATCTCGCACTGCGCTACCTGCCCGTTTCTTCCGCAGGACCGGTGTAAAATTCATTGACGAAAAACGCTCGATCAAATATTGATCCATGCACATATAAGCATTCGTTTATGTATGGAGTGATTTCGATGAGTAGTTTGAATCAGCTTTCTGCCAGCCGTCGACCCGAAGCGCTTAAATCGAAGCGTGTGTTTTTGCTCTTAGCTGAGACTTTCCAAGCCCTCGGGGATTCTTCTCGGGTCCAAATCGTTTGGGCGCTTTCTAAAGGCGAACTCTGCGTGAATGAAATCGCAGAACTTTTAGAAATGAGCCAGCCTGCGATCAGCCACCATTTGCGAACCCTTCGAAATTTAAAATTAGTGCGTGTTCGGCGCGAAGGTCGCATCTCTCATTATTCTCTCGATGATTCTCACATCGATTCCCTTTTGCGCGAAGGCATCGAACATGTGGAGGAGATTTTGTCATGACGGTCGACAAACTCTATTTGGGCGGGATGAAAAAAGGGGATCGCGCTTTAATCGTCGCGACTGGCGGACCGATCGAGATCCGTCGGCGACTCCTAGAGATGGGTTTTTTAGAAGGCAGTGTCGTGGAAGTGATTCACGAAGCACCGTTTGGAAAAGACCCGATCGCGGTACGGGTTCGCGGCACGTTACTCGCCCTGCGACGGAATGAAGCAAATTACATCGAAGTCCACCTGGAGGTCGCATGAGTGTGAATGAATCCGCACTTCCTCTGAATGAGCAGGCAAGGTCTCCTCGGTTTGCCCTTGCGGGAAATCCGAACTGTGGGAAGACCGCACTCTTCAACGCAATCACCGGAGGGCGCCAAAAAGTCGGTAACTATCCGGGCGTGACTGTCGAACGAAAAGAAGGGTTCTTCACGCGCCCAGATGGTGAACAAGTCAGAATACTCGATTTGCCGGGTACTTACTCACTCGATGCAAAAACTCCCGATGAGGAAATTTCTCGGGATGTTTTACTCGGTAAAATTTCGGATGAAGAACAGCCTGATGTGATCTTAGCCGTAGCGGATGCCACATCCTTAGAGAGAAATCTCGGCCTCATTCTGGAGCTTCGTGCGCTCGGTCGACCGATGATTCTTGCCCTGAATATGATGGACCTCGCGCGCGCGCGCGGAGCGGTCATCGATTTGGAAGTCCTGGGTCGCGAACTTGGATTTCCAGTTTTCCCCACCGTAGCGGTGAATGGTGACGGAGTGGAGCCTTTGCTTGCGCAAGCGATGCAGATCGCGCATGCCGCGAAGTTGAGTGCCGAGAAGAGCCCAGCTGCCGATTGGAAAAATTCCACTCCGAACGAAGTGCGTGATCGATTCGCAACCGTCGATGCGATTTTAGCGAAAGCCGTGAAACGTTCAGCACGTCCACTCATTTGGTCAGAGAAAGTCGACCGCATCGTGGTTCATCCTGTATGGGGTTCGATCATTTTGCTCTTTATTTTGGGCGTGATCTTCCAAGCGATTTTCAGTTGGGCCGCTCTGCCACAGGAATGGATCGAAAAAGGGGTGGGCGCGCTCGGAAAATCGGTGGCAGGACTGATGTCGGTCGGCCCTCTCCGGAGCTTACTCACGGACGGAGTGATTGCGGGCGTGGGCTCGGTTCTCGTTTTCCTTCCGCAGATCCTCCTTCTTTTCTTTTTCATTCTTCTCCTCGAAGATACTGGCTACATGGCCCGCGCAGCATTTCTCATGGACCGCGTAATGGGAAAAGTCGGACTGCATGGCCGCGCTTTCATTCCGCTCCTTTCGTCCTTTGCTTGTGCCATTCCCGGAATCATGGCGACCCGTACGATCGAAAATCGACGCGACCGACTCACCACGATCTTAGTCGCGCCGCTCATGACCCCTTCCGCGACACTGCCTAATTATTCTCTTCTCATCGCCGCTTTCATTCCGAATACCGCGGTATTCGGACCCGTTCGTCTGCAAGGTCTCGTGATGCTGGGTCTTTATGCAGGCGGAGTAGCTGCCACTCTGGGTATGGCTTGGGTCTTTAAACGCACGCTCTTAAAGGGTGTGAAGCCGCCTTTGCTGATGGAGCTTCCGACTTATAAAGTTCCGTCTTGGCGGAATATCTTTTTTGGCCTCCGCGACCGATGTTGGATTTTCATTCGTCGCGCGGGAACGGTGATTCTTGCGATCACGATCATCCTCTGGTTTGTCGCGAGCTATCCGAAAGCTCCGGAAGGCGCGCTGTTACCGCCGATCGACTATTCTTATGCGGGTCGAATCGGTCACGCGATCGAACCCCTGATTAGGCCTTTGGGTTTTGATTGGCGCATCGGCATTGCATTTGTCCCCGGTATGGCCGCTCGCGAGGTGATGGTGAGTGCGCTCGCTACCGTTTACGCAATCGAAGGCAAAGACGAGGAAGCAACTGGAAGAGCGCTTTCTGAAGTGCTGAAGAGTCAGTGGTCGGTTGCGACTGCGGTGTCTCTCTTGGTTTGGTACATTCTTGCCTGTCAGTGTCTTTCGACTTTAGCGGTCACGAGGAGAGAAACGAATTCGTGGCGGTGGCCGCTCTTCATGTTTTCTTACATGACGGCGCTGGCTTACGTCGGCTCGTTTATCACGTACCGGCTTTGTGTTTGGGCGGGACTCTAGATGAGTGAACAGGGAATGATCGCTGGATTCATCGTCGCAGTGGCTACGGGTTTTCTCGCAAAGCGATTCTACCGGTCTTACGGAGCGCCGATTCTCGCCGATTTCCTGCTGAAACGCGGGAAGGTCTCCGCGGCGATGAAAATCCGTGGAAAAGCAAAGCCAGCCTGCGGTGGGGACTGCGGCTGCGACTAATGCTTGAATAATTTGCCCTCTTCACCGATGCTGCGCCGCTATGGGAAAAACGGTCGGTCAGCGAATCTCGTCACTGAGTTTAACGTCTTGGGTTTTTATTGCGCTCTTTATCGGACTTGCGATCGGGATCCTGGCTCCGGATGTCGCTCACGCGATTAAACCGTTTCGTTCCCTGTTTTTAAACGGCGTAAAATGCATCATCGCGCCTCTTATTTTCGCATCGATCGTTTGCGGAATTTCCTCTGCTGGGAGTGTTTCAAGCCTCGGGCGTACGGGGCTTCGCGCGATTGTGTGGTTTGAGATTGCGACGACGGCAGCGCTCGCGATCGGTCTCTTTTTTGTGAATGTGCTTCGGCCGGGGGATGGCCTCTCCATCGGTCATGAGATGAGTGAGCAGATTTCGAAGGCGGCCGAAACGAAGATGTCGTTTGGGGGATTCATCGAGCACCTCCTCCCGACGAACTTCGCCGAAGCGATCGTAAAAGGGGATGTGCTCCAAGTCGTGCTCTTCTCGGTGATTTTCGGGCTG
>JACMQW010000020.1 GCA_014376785.1 Oligoflexia bacterium | reverse complement strand
TTATATTGCAGTGGATGCTAAATCACACAAAAGATAGTGTTATCATAGACTTATCGAACCCATTAATATTAGATTAAAATGCTCAAGTATTCTGACCTCTCTCCCGAAACGTTTCATTGAAAGAGGTACGTATGGGAACGAAAAAAGGTGAGGCAGTAGTCAGTACGGGAAAAAGTTTTTGCGGAGCAGAAGGGTGCAAAGCGAGCGACCATCGTTTTGGATTTTGTTCCGAACACTACGAACAATTTAAATTTGGTTTGATCACGAAACTCGGAAAAGCCGTTTCCGACCACGAGAAAAAGTTCGAGCACTATCAGGCGTTCAAACGCCGAAGCGCTCAAAAAGCTGCGTAATCCTTCAGCCGATTACGCAAAAGCGCTGTACCCACCACCACCTCGCAAATGTCCGGATGGCTCTTCCCGAGTCGTCCGGGCATTTGTTCTTTTCTCACTCTGGAAAAATTTATCCGTGTTTCGCGATGGTGTCGCGCTGAAGCGCTTTTACTTTTTCGAGTGCCGCGACTGCGGAATCAGTCATGAGACTCATTTCAGCGCGGGAAAAAGCCGCATGCTCAGCGGTTCCTTGGATCTCGACGAATCCTCCTTTACCGGTCATGACGAAATTCATATCCACGTCGCAGCTCGAATCTTCCTCGTAATCGAGATCGGTCAGAGCTTGCCCTTTGCTCAGTCCGATGGAAATCGCAGAAACGGTATCGGTAAATGCAGTGAGTGGAATTTTCCCTTCTCTCGCGAGTTTTCCAATCGCGATCCGGAGGGCGACACACGCGCCGGTGATCGATGCCGTCCGAGTGCCTCCATCGGCTTGCAGCACGTCGCAATCTAAGATGACTTGTCGCTCGCCCAAGGCTTTCAAGTCGATGCAGCTTCGAAGAGCTCTCCCAATCAAACGCTGAATCTCTTGGGTGCGTCCGGAGATTTTTTCGCGGTCGCGTCGGGAACGCGTGTGAGTCGAACGCGGGAGCATCGAGTACTCAGCGGTGATCCAACCCTGGCCCTTTCCCTTCAACCACGAAGGCACACTTTCTTCGATCGTGGCCGTGCAGAGCACGTGAGTATTTCCCGCCCTGACGAGGACCGAGCCTTCAGCGTAACGCGTGAATCCCACTTCGAAAGTGAGCGGACGAATATCGGAAGCGGTGCGGTCGTAAGAGCGTTTCGAGTCTGTCATGTGTCTTTCGAGTAGCATGATTTTATGAGACGAGAAAGAAAGAGGAAGAAGCGCTATGAAACCGACCATTCAGAAAGATCTGAAAGACCTGCTGCTCACCGGCTTGAAGGACGACGGATTTGGGTTGGACTGGACCACTCTCGGGACGAGCAGTGTAAAAAACCGTCAGTCGCTGACGGCGGTGATCTCCGCGAAAGCTTGCGGAGTATTTCTCGGCGAAACCCTCGCTTTAGCAGCCGAAGCGGCGTCGGTGGAGATAGGCCTGCCGTTTAAAGTCCGCGCGCTTTCGTCCGATGGCCAGGCGGTAAAGCCGGGAACAAAAGTTTCAGAGTGGAAAGGTTCCGCAGCAGGAATTCTTGCCCTCGAGCGGCCCTACTTAAATTTGGCGAGTTATTTAAGCGGAATTGCGACTCGGACTCGCGTTCTGGTCGATACGGTCGAATCCGAATGGAAGCGAAAAAAGCATTCAGGCATTGCGCCTCGAGTGACGTCGACTCGAAAGATTCTTCCCCATTACCGCGATGCCGCGATTTCTGCCGTCATGGCGGGGGGTGGGTTCGCTCACCGGGTCAGTCTTTCGGGAGGGGTGCTCATTAAAGAAAATCACATTGCAGCCGCAGGCAGCATCCGCGACGCAGTGGAGGGCGCGCGGTCCGTGGCCCCGCATGGTTTAAAGATCGAAGTAGAAGTCAGAAATCTCTCTGAGTTGAAGCAAGCGCTTCATTGCAAAGTCGAAATCATTATGTTGGATAACTTCACACCCTCAGAAGTCGGGAAAGCGGTCGCGTCCATTGCCTCGTTTGATTATTCTCCCTTAGTCGAGTGCTCGGGCGGGATTTCGGAAAAAACCATCGCTGCGTACGCGCTACCTGGAGTTCACATCCTTTCGATCGGTGGACTCACCCACTCTGTTACCGCACTCGATCTTTCGCTTTTGGTGAAATAAATGATTGCTTCCCTCCCCTATGACCTCGTTATCGACGAACTCGGATCCACGAACGACTATGCTCGTAAAATGGGCGAAGAAACGGCTCCGCACGGGAGTTGGATTTCGGCGTCTCGCCAAACCGCGGGCCGTGGACGACTGGGTCGTGAATGGAGTTCTCTTACCGGGAATCTATTTCTTTCCATTGTTCTTCGTCCTGAGAAAACATTTCCGATGACCTGGGTCCCGCTCGCGGTGGCGCTCGGAGTTTTCCGAGCGGCGAAGCGCGCGCAGCCTGACTGGGACCTGGTGCTGAAGTGGCCGAATGATCTCGGCATCCGGGACCGCAAAGTAGGTTTCAGAAAAATCGGTGGGATACTTTGTGAGGGGGTGGGCGGTGCGGGCGGAAGTTTTATCATCGCCGGTGTCGGCGTAAACTGCGCAATCGCCCCCGATACGGACCAACCTACTGCCGCACTCGGGGTCGCAGTCGACGGTTTTCGCCTGAACGTGATTCGGGAAGTGTTGGATGTGCTTGGAGATCCTCTGTCATCTATCCGGCGGGAATATGAACGCGCGTCGCTTTTGTGTGAAGGTGACGCCATTGAGTGGAAGGATCTACGCGAAAACATCTCGAAACGCGGAGAATTTGCAGGTTATGGAGAAAATGGAGAGTTGCTTGCCCGTCCTTCAGAGTCATTCACTGGCGAGGTAGAGCGGCTTTTCTCCGAAGAAATTAAGCTGCTGTTTAAGCGGTCCGTTTAACTTTGCGAAAGTTCGTCGAGCAACCGGCGAATTTCGGCTTTCACGAGGCGCTCTGCGATTTCTGGAATCGCTTTACGGGCCATCTGCTCAAGCTGGATCTTCACCTGACGTTCGATCTCGGATTGCATGTCGAGTGCGGGGGTATGGGGCGCATTCGGTGAAGGTGCCATCGCGGGAGCAGTGAATGGCGCAGCCGGGGAAACGGAGTGAAGCGCCGAAGGAATCCGTGAATTGGTTTGCAGACTGAAATCAGGCGCCGCCACAAACCCCGTACTGCCGGTAAAAGTCGGAGGCGTCGGTGCTTTTTGTTGACTCGGAGTAAACCCGATATCCGTCATCGAAATCGTAGGATGGGTTCTTTGATCGGGTGAAAAAATTTCTGGGATAGACGGCAGGCTGCTCTTTGAAGACTCAGAAATGTTCCAAGCTCCCAGGTCATCGAGTCCCCCACTCATTTTCACCGTGGACTCAGTCAGATGACGAATATCATGGTCATCTGCTTTCGCAGGTTCGAGCGAGAAGGGTTCGGCCAATGGAGAATCATTCCAAATCGGATCGGGAGAACCCATCAAGTCCGCCGGCGGCGGCATGAGGTCTGATCCCGGGAGTTGGATTTCACCGGTAATTTCGTTATCCGCAGTCCTTGATGCGATCGAGGATGGCATTGGAATGCGGTTTAAAGGCGGGGCCTGGGTCGTCGGCGCGGCGGAAGGGATAAATTCCTTCAATCCCTCGCCCGAATTCATCTTCAGTGCCTGATTCAGCACTTCTTTCAGGTTCGAAGGATCGAAGGGTTTCGTGAGCCGACCATCAAACCGAAGAAGCGCGACTTTCGCCTCATCTACTTTTTCGAAGGCGCTCGACATCAACACGAACGGAGTGCGCGCCAGCTCCGGATCTTCGTTGGCAGCTTTTTTGATATCGAAAGCAGTACGCCCCGGAAGTCCGATGTCGATTAAGATCACATCAGGGCGGAAAAGTGCGGCTTGTTGTAAGCATTCCGTGCCGTCGGATACCGTTTGGATCTCGTACCCGTCTCCAGAGAGGGCGAGTTTGATCACCTTTTGGATCGTCAGGCTGTCATCAGCTACCAGAAGTTTTTTCGCCATAAACGCTCTAGAGAAAGTCTGGCACCGGTCGTGAATCCTGTAAAGGTTTTCTAAGAATTACGGGTACTTCGAGGTTTAGGGCCATTCGATTATCGGCATTCTTTGCCCACCGTAGAAATAATCCTTCGAATAACTTGTTTTCCTCCCCCCGTATTCGGTAAAATAAAAGGTGCTCTGGGGGTCGTCATTTTATCATTTGGACCCTACAGTCAAATGCCCAGGGGGCTGTCCCTGTCAGCGGTGTGCAAGCCTGGTTTTCCAGGAAGCCTAAAACTGACATACGGTGCCCACTTTTAAACTTGGGTTCCATTGACACTGGCGGTTTCCAGAGCACAATTTTTACCGAAACCCATGAAGGGATTCGCCGCAGCTATTTTTTTGACAATATTCTCAGCGCCAGCTCAAATGAAGTTAGGCCCTAGGAAATCACGCAGGATGCGGGAGTTTGCAGAGATGTCTTCGACGAAGGATTTTCCCCAGAGTTCCACCGGATGGATTCACGATTTAGCCCGCGCAGAAGGTCATCCCGATGCAGAGCGACTTCTGGGATTAGGTTCCAGCCATGATCCTCACCAAATGGTGGAAGAAGAAACCGTTCGGTTTCTCTCTGGCATGCGTGAAAAATTCACAGAGTATTGCCGACTTTTTAACTCTTACTCTGAAGCAGGGGCGAGATTTCAGGACGTAAAAGTTTACGCCGTCGCGCAAACCGCCGCGGATTTTATGCTTTACCGCTCCCAAGTGAAATTTGTCATCTCAAACACTGCGCATGGTGTGATCGCACTCGCGTTCGCACAACATGCGCGGACGACGTTTGGGTTTGATGGCGCAAATCCAGAGGCGGCGCCCCGTTCGCAAGAGCTGCTCGCGCAAATTGGTCCTTTTCGTGATGTGAAGTGGACCTTCCAAGGGGAAGAAGTCAGGCCCGAACAAATCGCGAAGTTCTACTTCTCGGAGTTCATCCGAGCGACTCGTGAGCGGAAAGCTTCGACCGGCCAAAACCAAGCCCTGCTGGATCAGATCAAAGCGCTCTTGAATGATAAAGGCCTTCAGATCTAGTTCAATTCAAATCCAGTCAAATGCAGAAAGCCGGATGATCGCAGCGAAAAATCGCGCGACTCCGAATGACCTCGTTTTCGAGGCGTTTAGAGATGATGGGTGCCCAAATCCTCTAAGCGTGTTTGCGCTTAAGGCGTGAGCCAAATTTCTAATCGTGGTTTAACCGAAAATTTTGCCCTTAAACTCGATCTATTCGAAACGTCTGGGCATCCCCAGTCGAGAGTCGGGTTCGAAAAATTAGCAATACCATCGCTGTTCATCTTCGTCGCATCGCGAACGCCGATGAATTGAGTCGAGCTCTCCACAGGGTCCCCCGCAAACCAGAATCGATTGCGAACGAAGCATGGAGTCTTGGATCCAAAATAATCATCCATCATCCTCCTTCTGAATGAGGGAGGGGAGTGGGGCTCTCCCATCCTTGGGAGAGCCCACCATGAAGAATCGATAACTTTGGGCGTAGTTCTGCTGATCCGTCAGAGACAGACATCAGCTTTTATTGTGATCTTTTTCTAAGGCGGAGAATGGTTACCCGAGCAACTTAACGGCAGCTTGGTTGGTATTATTCGCCTGACCGAGAACACTGATGCCTGCTTGCATGAGGATATTATTCTTGGTCATTTCCGAAACTTCTTCCGCGAAGTCGGTGTCGCGAATTCGACTGTTAGCAGATGAAAGGTTTTCATCTCCAATTGCCAAGTTGTTGATCGTCGACTGCAGACGGTTCTGGAGGGCTCCAAGATCGGCTCGAATCGAGTTCACTCGAATCAATCCATCATCGATCACTGCGAGCGAAAGCTGAGCGCCTTGCTTCGTAGCGACTGATTCTCCGCCGAGTTTTAGAGCGTCCAAAGACGCGTCCGATCGCTCGCCGTTATAGACCACGCGGTCTAAGATAGGATTGTTTTGAGTGCCCACTTGGATTTCGAAAATCCCTGCCTTTCCGTTTAAGAGCGGAGTGCCGTTAAACTGAGTGCCATTTGCGATTCGGTCGATCTCTTGCTTCATCGCTTGGTATTCTCGGTCAGTGAACTGTCTTTCAGTATCTCCGATCGTATCAGACGCGGCTTGGATCGCCAATTCGCGAAGACGGATCATGATGTTTGAAATTTCGTTCAACCCACCTTCAGAAACCTGGATGAGCGAGACACCGTCTTGCGCATTCCGTTTTGCTTGTCTCATTCCGCGGATCTGGGCCCGGAGGTTTTCCGAGATCGCCAGTCCGGCTGCGTCGTCTCCCGCATGGTTAATGCGAGAACCCGATGCGAGACGCTCGAGAGATTTATCGAGTGCCATTCTAGTACCCATCATCGTGCGTTGAGCATTCAACGCCGACGTATTCGTATTAATTCGTAAACCCATGATTAGACTCCATTCATGACAAAAAACCTCCGTGTTTACGTTTCGAAATCACTTTCGAATCGACCGAATCCTTCGGAATTTATTAGCTCCCCGAAACACTTCCACCATGGAAATGTTTCACTGACACCTCTCCGGCTTTGGCATTCCATGCCTCTCTCGGAGAAGAACTTCGCATACCCGGTCCACCTGAAAGTTGGGAAGGGTCCGCCGCCACACCGACACGCCATCTTGGGTGTCGACATTCGGCGGACCGTCTTCTTCCGCATCCAGGAAACAAGCACTGCGCAGGCGCAGGCTCTCGGGTAAAAAATTTGTTTGGCTTCCTCGTTCGTCGCTTGCGTCTCGGTTTTGCCTAATTTAGGCCTTAACCTTGACCGCCTCCTAAAAGTTGTAGTGCTGTTTTGATGGTTGAATTCGCTTGTCCCAGAACCGAAGTCCCGGCTTGCATGAGAATTTGGTTTCGAGTGAGATTCGTCGCTTCTTCTGCGACGTCTGCATCTCGAATTCGGCTGTTTGCCGAAGACATGTTTTCTTTCGAGATCTGAATGTTGCTAATGACCGATTGGAGTCGGTTTTGAAGTGCGCCGAATGTTGCACGCATCGAAGTGACTGATCCGATGGCCTGATCGATCGAGGCGAGCGAGTTCTGTGCACTCGTTTTATCGGCGACGGTAGCCAAGTTCATTCCTAGCGCAACCACACTCGTATCTGCAGCGCTGGTGTCGAAGAGTTTCACTCGGTCAGTGAGTGGATTATTGCTGGTGCCGATTTGAATTTCGAAAGCTTGCGCGGTTCCGTCGAGGAGTGGAACGTTGTTGTACTTGGTGCTTTTTGCGATGCGATCGATTTCAGAAAGCATCTGTGTGAATTCGAGATTGAGGAATCCGCGTTCAGTCGGTCCGACGGTGTCAGAGGCAGCTTGCACTCCGAGTTCGCGGAGCCGGATGAGCATGTTCGAGACTTCGCTCATCGCGCCTTCGGCGACTTGAACGAGTGAGATTCCGTCTTGAGAGTTTCTCTCCGCTTGGCCGAGTCCTCTGATTTGGGCCCGCAGGCTCTCAGAGATGGCGAGTCCGGCAGCATCGTCACCTGCATGGTTGATGCGGGAGCCGGAACTGAGTCTCTCTAAAGTGGTGTCGAGCGAGGCACGCGTGTTGCGCAAATTTCTCTGCGCAATGAGGGCCGGCACGTTTGTATTTATTCTTAATCCCATACCTTCCTCCTTGAAGGTCCGTCGGCCTATCCATGGCCTAGGGGATTTAAGCAGTTATTAAGTAGGTCCCGTTGCATCCTGCCCCGAGATCATCTTCTGCTTCCATGTGTCTCATCGGACCTGGGTGCCAAACCCTTAGAAAAAAAAACGGGACCCTCACTTTTTTTGTGAGAGTCCCGTAAAAATGAGATCGCAGGTTTTATTTGCGATTGGGAGGACTACGCCGCGTAGGAATAGTCATCATCCATGTGCCAAAAATCATAAAGCGTAGAGCCCTTTTCGTCGCGCAGCCATTTGGTTGCATGATCGGGTGGGTCCATTCCGAGGCATTTCGTGGCGAAGGCATGAACCGTCATTGTTTCGCCAGCGGAAGTGACTTTGTACTCACCGTTGGGTTGCTTTGCGATCGTGCAGGACTGTTTCGGATTGGAAACGAAATAAAGATTTTGTCCGTCCTTTACGACTCCGCTGGTTACCAGGTGGGTGAGGTCGAACTTGCCTTTTTTCTTACTCATTCTATTTCTCCTAAGGGTTTCAGCGGAAGATGAATCGCCAAGTCGTTGGCGACTGAGCACTTCCTGCCTAATGTAGGATCGGTCGTTCATGAGCTATCATTGAGTGAGTATTCCCCAGGATTCGAAAAAAGATTGTTTTGAGAGAAAGGTCCCGCGCCGATGCCCCGCATGTCCGCTGCCCTTCGATGGGAAGTGTTAAAGCCTGAACACTTAGGGGCTTACACAAATCTGCTCGACGGGGCTTTTTCTTTGGCTGCACCGGCGAGTTATCTTTCTGATTTTCCATTTTGGAATCCAGGCATCACCGACCACGCGGCTAACCGTTTTCAAATCGGAGGGTGGTTGGATGACCGGCTTGTCAGCAGTGCATCTCTCCGTCTAGCGGATTATCGATCGATCTCGCTGAAGATCATCAAGATGGGTTTTGTGGGAGCGGTTTGCACGCACCCTGATTTTTCGGGCAAAGGTTTTGCGGGAGAAGCGCTCGATTTGATTTTAGAGGAAGGAATCACCCAGGGAGTGAGTGTATTTGCGCTCTGGGGAAGTGAGAGTTCTCTCTACGAAAAAAGAAAATTCGTTTCTGGCGGGAAGCAAATTCGATTACCGATTTCAGAAATGAACTTTAAACGTTTTGGATCTATCGAAAACAGCGGCATCGAAATTCTTGCCGGGTGGAACGATGAAATCTTGCACCTGCTTGCAGATCGAGACTTCGGAATCGTTTATCAGGAAACGGACCTTGCTTGGCTTAGGCGGCAACAGAGCAGCGCATACCGAACCGCTTGGCGTGGAGAAAAATGTGTCGGGTTTATTGCTTGGAACCGAGGAATTGATTTAACGAATCTGATTCATGAGTGTGAGGGGGAGGAAACCGCAAAACGGGCTCTCCTTTGTTCCGCGCAATTCGAAAATCCTGCTCTGGAATGGCTAACTTCTGAGCAAACGTTAAAAAAAATATCGTCGAATGTACCCGACTTAAAATTCGAGTACTTAGCCCAGTTCCGCGTGAGAGATGGAACCAAGATCACGGAAGAGGAAATGAACCGACTCTGGTTCAGTGGGTTTGATTCCTGTTGATGGTGGAAACTCTTGTTAAAGCGGAAATCGAAATAAAAGAGAAAGATCGAAATGAAAATGAAACTCATCATGATTTTATTCGCTATTTTTTCTGTCGATTCGGAAGCGGGGCCTAACTTCTATTGCCGAAAGAATCCTGATCTCATGCCAGCTTACGCTTCCATCACGGTTAAGGGTTGCAACACCGATGCAGATGCTCCCGCAGGTATCTGCGTTTATCCTTCAGTTGGCTGCGTGAGAGTCGATGCAAACGTGAAACATGCGGCGAAATACAAATTTGGAAAAGATTTTGCCGTGCTTTCTACCGCGGAAAAAGAAAGTTTAATCCAAGTCCTCACACCGAACCTTTGGGTTGCCCAAGGCGCAACGCCCAGTTCTGATGTGAGGTCTGAAGCGGAGAAAAAACGAAAAGAGGGCTTAGTTGCCGGAGTGTCTGACCCGAAGCTGAAATCACTTTTGCTAAATGAAATTGATCCGATTGATCTGCTCTCTTCTTCGCTCCAGTGCCGGGCTGAGAAAGGATTCAAGGCAGGGGAAGCGAGCTGTCCGACACCAGAAAAATGTAAGGATGACGTCTATTTCAATGTAGTGAGCGCGACCATTCAGGCCGCAGACTTTGAAAAACTGAGTGGTGAAGTAAACAGTCCGAATGGGCAGCCCATACTTCCGGCTCGCGTCTTTAATGCAGGTGAAGCGCGATGACTTCACCTGTCAATTATCTTCTGATAATCCTTTTTCTGTTTTCGAGTTTTGCATTTGGTAGCGGTGTGGTCTCGGTCGAAGGCAAGCTCACTTCGATCACCGAAACCGACTACATCGTCGAGTCAGCGCACACGACTTATTCGGTGAAGCGTTCTTCCGTTCCGAAATCTATTGCAAAAGAAATTGATCGCCCGCGTGGCCAAGTTCGATTCACGGTGCCTTTTGAAGCCGTGAATACGTTGAAGCGAAGGCAGAAGAAGTAGGGTCTGTTTCGCTCAGTCGAGTTGCTTCTGAATTGCTGATTTGGGCCGAGTAGCCGTTAAAGATTCCGCGCAAATCAACGATGCTTTTTTTCAATGCTGCATCGTTTCGACTGAATTTTTTGGCGGATGGATATCCACTACCGTAACACCATTTCTTCTTTTCGATTAGGCACTCCCGTACCACTTCTTGTTTTTCTACGAGCACAAATCCAATAGCAGGGCTGCGCAAGAACCAAGATTTGCGGACCTTTCCTTGAGATCTCAGGATGGCTGCGTGAGCGGGATCATCCGGTGGGAAGCCCGCAAGCGAAGCCGCCCAGCTAAGAATCGACGCTTCGTCGATGCTCGAAGTCAGGGAACCGAAAGTTTGTTCGCGAGCGGACGCGACCTCGCGTTCGGAATAATTAGAGACTTGTGCGGCGGCCATTCCGACTTGCCAGATCGAAGACGGGCAGGAATAAAGGGGAAGATTTGAGCGCGTGCGGTCGCGCCCGTTTTCATGACAGTTTGAATAACGTGCGGAGCGCGCTCCGGGCAGGTCGAGGATTCCTTCTCGAAGCGACCACCAGGTTGCGCGTGCGGCGGTGAGAGTTTTTTGTTCGCTCGTGCCGGGAAGAAGCGGCATCACACACCTTGCGATGAATCGAACATTTTTTGCTTGGATATCCGAGAGGGCAAACCCATTCACGGTGAGGGTTCCGCCGGTGCCGGTCGCGTCGGGGCGAGTGTAGCATTCTTCGAGGGTGTTGAGGGGAAAGGCATTCAATGCGTGTTGTTTAAAGCGGAAACCTTGATTTGAATAGTCCGTTTTTTTACCGCAGCTAAAGAAAATAACAGTAGCGAGAACGAGGATGCCGAGCGCGCGGAGGCGCAGCGTAGAAATCATTATTACATCTCCTTGGTTTAGCGAAGTAAGAGTCGTTATTTCGCTTGCCTAAAGATTACATGCAGAATGAAAAAGTCCGAACTTCTTTCGAAGTCCGGACTTTTTTAGGTCCCTAGGCTTGGCAAGTGTGGTTGCGGACTAGGGTCGAGTAAGTCGTTCCTCAATTTGTTCGATAATTTTTTTCAGCGAATCAGCGTATGCGGTGAGTTGGTCTTGGTTGTCGGTTGATTTCCACTTGAAGCCCGGCACCGAAAGACCGTTCTCATCCATTTTGAATGAGAACGATTTTGCTTCACGCGCTTTTTCTGCACGAATTTTTGCTGCTGCTTCCGGAGGAAGTGGAACACCTGCAGCGTCGAGGAGCGTCTCTTCTTTTTGAGAAGCTTCTTCGATCATGGCGAAATGGTTTGCCACGTTAGTCGTGAGCAGCACGCGAAGAAGTGCGCGATTTTTCACTCCCCGCTTCATGAGTTCTACTTTTGTGTCGGTCGGCAGTTTTGTAAACCCGATGCACTCCGTAATGCGGGATTTCGGCTTCATAAACGACTTTGCGATGCTGTCGTGGGAGGAATAGGCGCCCGCTTCGAGGAGCGAAACGTAACCTTCGCCCTCTTCGATTGGGTGGAGATCGACACGGTCGAGATTCTCTCGAAGCGCAATTTCGTGTGTGGCTTTGTCATCCGTTGCGAGCACTCGCGCTGGAATTCGGTCCATTCCTGCCATTTTCGATGCACGCAAGCGTCGTTCACCTGCGATTACTTTATATCGGTCTCCGTCTTGAACGACGAGAATCGGTTGGAGTACGCCGTGGAGTTTAATGGAGTTTGCGAGCGTTGCGACTTCATGGTCGTCGAAATGTGTTCGAACTTGGAGTTCAGAGGCATCTACTTTTTCGACCGGAACGAAATTCACAAGAAACGTCGTTAAGCTTTTGAGATTCGAGTGAGTGCTTCCAGCCGTGACTCGCGCCGTTGCATAGAGTTGTTTCAAGTAGCCGCTTCCTTCGCGGGTTTTAATTTTTGAGTTTTCGGGCTTCTCTGGTTTTTCGGGAATCGTGCTCATAATCGGGTCCTTCCGTGGGGATGAGAGCGGAATTTGGAATCAATAGAAGAGAAGAGGAGTGGGCCTAGATTGCGAAATGGGCATTATCCCGCTCAACGCCGACGAGTTCTTCAGTGAGAGAGTTTACGTCTTGGGCGGCGACGCCTTTTGCGTTCACATCCCACACAGTGGTTCTTCGCTTGGTCGCCTCATTCATATCCGCCGAACGATTCATCACGGTTTTCGTGCAGAAATCTGAGAATTGGCCACGGAGTTCCCCGAGTACTTCTTGGGAAATGACTTCGCGGTTATCGTACATATTCGGAATGATGCGAACAGTGAGGTCCCGCTGAAATTCTCGCTGCATATTTTCGATGGTTGCCATGACGAGCGACATTCCGTGGAAGGAAAGGGGGTTCGTCGAGCAAACAACGTTCACGAGATTAGAAGCAACGAGCATCGATCCGTTCAGAATGGATGCAGCCGGGTTCGTATCGGCAACGATGAGGTCATACTGATCAGCGATGCGACGGATGGCTTCGCCGAGGCGGTACTCTCTGCGCGCTTTGTTGTTCAGCGGGATCTCGATGTTGCAAAGGCCTAAGTTTGCTGGAATGAGATCGAGGCCCGGAGCAACGGACATGATCGCATGTTCAATCGGCAGATCATTGATGAGCACATCGTAAATGGTGGGCCTTTCATGGCCATCGAGAATGTCGAGGTTCACCGTGAGGTGGCCCTGTCCATCGAGATCGATCGCGAGAACGCGGTAACCCATCATGGCTGCGCGCATAACGTACTGCGCTGTAAGCGTGGACTTTCCCGTTCCTCCCTTGACGTTATAAAACATCTGAACGCGATGCTGCGGCGTGACAGGCGTGAATCCGGTCGCCGTGGCGACCGATTCGATATCGCTCACTGCTTCGATCGGAATTTGAGGACCGTCTGAAACCGCACCCTCGCCATCGGCCAGATCACGCAGGCGGTGAAAGTACGCTTGCATGTCTTCGAGCGAAATCATTTTTCGATCGACGTTGCCGACTTTTTTTCGAGTGACCGTGAGCTGACCTGAAGCCTCAAGCTCCGGCACCATGGACTTATCGAGCTTTGCAATCGCCGCGAATTCCGCGGGCGTAAAATGGATATCCTTGAACGAGGCCATCCGTGTTTCCTCCTTGATGCTGAATCATCGATCGCCGTGGCGACCGAAAGGTTGATCCAGGGTTTCACGAATCATGCTTGATCCTTCAAGCATGAGAACTTCTCGTGTGTCTGGATTCTGTCGAGCGCTTATCACTCGTGCAAGGAAAAACGTTCGGTAGGGGTTCGATGTCAGTTTAAGTTTTGCAAAAGGTTCAAGTGGTCGCCGTGGCGACCGCCGGAGGCGGGAGAAAATACTTTCTCACCGCTCGACGCGCATCGTGCGCGCGGGGCCCTTTGGGGAGCGCTTCGTGCGCTTTCCCCACTCGCGTTGAGAAAGTATTTTCTCTCGCCTTCGGCGCTCGACCTTTCTACCTACTTTTTTGTGGAAAGTTTAAATGGTTGTTTCGGTGTTTCGGAGAATTTGGATTTCTTTTACGTTTCGATTCTTATTCATTCTTCGTCCATCGGTCGCCGCGGCGACTTTTTCTCTACAAGATTTTCTTGCGGCCGCACGGGGCGTGGAGATTTTCTTCGGAGCAGACCGCTGATTTTTCCGCTCAGAATTTTATCTAGACCTTAGGATGTCGGGCATTCATTCAGTGGAAAGTTCAGAGTTGTCGAATCTGAGATCGTCACTTTTTCTCTTGCCCCGAGTTTGTCTCGGTCGCCGTGGCGACCCATTCCGAAACTCCATTCTGAACATCATCAGTGGCGAGAGGTTCGAAAGGCCCATCGCTTTATGGGTACGCGAAACGAAATGCCTCAATCGGTCACTCGTAACTCACTCACTCCCGAAAATGGTTTGAGCCACCGAACAGTTCCAAGCGTAAGGGGAGCGATGAACGTCTGGCCCGAAAAAATTGATCACAAGAGAAAACGAATGAACCCTTCACAGTGGGAAAGTCGTCCGACGAAACAATAGTCCCACCGAGGTCGCCACGGCGACCAAACGTAGAACCGCCATCGTCTGTTAGAAATAAACGACTCCGCGACACCCGCACCTAAGAACGCAAAATGGACCGGTCCGGAACAAAAACCAAACGATCTGAATGAGCAGGGCTAGAAATTTGGAACCTGAAAAGCAAATGGGGAAGGCTCACTTTGAGAGCATGATGCTCGAGAAGGTCTGACAGCCCTAAAGGGCTGTTGGATACAGGATGTATCCAAAGGATGAGCTCCCAAAAGGGTCCCGAGCGCACGATGCGTCTTGAGCTTCTCAGGTTCCAAATTTCTAACCCGGCTCATTCAGACAGAAAAAAGTTTGATTACGCTCCGGTCGCCACGGCGACCTTAAGACGAAGCACTCTGATAGCGAGCCAGTCCCCGGCGCCAAACGAAAGAATTCGCGAAGAAGAACACCAAGAGAACCACCACCACGAGCAGGTATTCCTGAAAGTGAAGTCCGTAGAGCAATGCTCGTGTTGGGACCGAACCAATGAACGCAAACGGAAGCGCGGTCATGATCGTGTACCGAATCATCACGGGGAAAATCGCGTCGGGCTTCGTCGCGAAGTGGAAGAACTGGTAGTAGAGACGTGACAGAGCCCAAGAGCGATCCGTCCAAAAGACCCAAACTGAGAACGCGAATCGAAGCATCAGTGCAGTCGCGAGTCCGACGAGAAGCCAAAAAGGAAGCATTGCCCAGCGAATCCCGCCGGCAAACCCCGCTGCATGGGAATAGCGGATTGTGATCCCGATCCCGAGGAAGAGATTGAAGATCGAAGTGAGGCTCATCCACCGAGTCAGGGCTAAGAAAACAGGGCTGATGGGTTTTGTGAGAAGGATGTCGAGTTCACCCTTATTAATGAGGTCTGAAAAGTTCCAGAAGTTCTTCTGAAAGAAAGTCGTGAAGAGGGCGTCGCTTGCGAAGAAAACTCCGAGAAAGAAGAAGACCTGTTCCTTAGACCAGCCCGCGAGCGAGTTCGTGTTTGCGTAGATGACGGTGAAGAGCGAGAACTCAACCCCGATCCAAACTAAGTCCACACAAAGCATGGTCAGGAAGTTTGAGCGGTAGACGGCTTCTCGAACGAAGTTGTTCTTAAATTGGACCGCAAAGACGTTTGAGTACTTTTTCAAAACCGGAATCATCAGAAAACCTCCGAGAACAAAACCGTAACGAAAAACAAAGCCGAAACCCAAACCAAACTCATCCCAAAATTAAACTCAAAATTCAGAACCCGAGGTTTCAGCCCCCAAGCGAAAGGTAGCGCTTGATGCTGAGTCTCCAAGACCAGTGGGTGAGGATCGAGAGGCCGAGAATCCAAATCATCGCCACGCCCACCGCGTTCATAAACTCGACATGCGACCACCGACCGAGCGCGTACTGAGTGGGGCCGTAGACGTAGAGGTAAAACGGAGTCGACTTCCAAATCCATTCCATGCTGGCCGGAAACAGATTCAGAGGAATCAACTCGCCGGAGAGGATTTGAACGACCATATTTTTCACCATGAGAACGGCGTAAGCCTCTTCCCAGTAAAAGGACAGCGTCGCGATGACCGCGCCGATTTGGTAATGGATGATGTTTCCCAGCACGGCTAGGAAAACTGCCGCCACCATTCTTCCGGCCGAGATCGAATCGACGAAGAAAGAGACGAGCACTCCGATGAGCAGACTGAGTCCCGCGAGGAAGAGCTTCGGCGCGAGTCCTCGGATGTACACGAACTCCACCACGCTTGCGGGACGAAGGAGGTAGTTTGAGAGTCCGCCTGAGCGGACCATCTCCATGAGTTCGAAATCATGGTCTCCGCCGCGGACTTGGGTGAAGAGTATCGAAGTAAACGTGTAGGCCAACATCTGCTCGTAGGTGAGCCCACCGACCGTCGTTTGACCGCCGATCTTAAAAAGCGCGTACCAAAGCACCCACTGAATGGCGGCAGGAATGAGGGCAGCGCCTAAGACCTCGAGCAAAAACTCGATGCGGTAGGCAGTGGCATCCTGAAATCCGTTTTTCAGTGCGGCCAGACGCCATTCGTAATGAAAAAACTTTCGTACGCCTCGTGGCGAAGCCGAAGCACTAGACACGGACGTCAGCCTCGCCTTTATCAGAGACGACTCCGTCGGCATAAATGCGTTGGATGACGCTCTCGAGACTTTGTTCTTCGATCCCCATATCCAGGACGGTGCCCTTGCCCATGAGGGCCTGAAGGATTTTCAAAACAGCTTCCTTGGTCGTCTCGAAATAGAAGGTCGGAATCGTTGCCGGACCCTCGGCACCGCCCGCGGTAGAATCCGCCGATTCTTCTTTCTCGTCCTCATCTTCTTCAGCATCGTCGTTCTCGCTGACGGCCGTGATGTTTGCTTCAGCGATGCCCGTGATCTGGGAAAGGGTGGGGATATCGAACGTTTCTTTTAACCGAATGCGCAGTCGGCATTCGCCCTCCCGCACGAGGCGGTTTGGAGAGCCATCGAAAATCATTTCTCCGCTTTTCAGAATCATCACTCGTGAACAGAGGCGCTCGATGTCGTCCATGTTGTGGGAGGTGAGGATGATGGTTGCTTTCTCTTTTTGGTTAAACGTCTTTAGAAAGTCCCGAAGCTTTTCGGCAGCGAGTACGTCTAATCCGATGGTCGGCTCATCGAGGAAAATCACTTTCGGCCAGTGCAGGAGAGCACCGATGAGTTCCATCTTCATCCGCTCACCGAGACTGAGCCTTCGAATTTGGGTTTGGAGGAGTCGCTTCACATCGAGGAGTTCGGAGAGGGTCTCGAGTCGCTCGCGGTATTTGTCTTCTGGGATTTCGTAAATGGCCTTCAGCAGATCAAACGCATCGGTAGCAGGTAAGTCCCACCAAAGCTGCGCCTTCTGACCCATGACGAGCGAGATCGCATGTCGAAACTCCATGGTGCGATCAAAAGGAGTAAACCCCAGCACCTTGGCTTCGCCGGATGATGGCGGGATGAGGCCTGCGAGAATTTTCAGGAGCGTGGTCTTTCCCGCGCCATTTGCTCCGATGAGTCCGACGAATGATCCGGGCTCAATCGTAAAGGTCGTTTCTTTCAGGGCATGGTGGTCCGTGAATTTTGGTTTTAACAGAAGCTCAAACGTTCCCTTCAAGCCTTCGCCTTTTTGGGCGGAGCGAAAGGAGCGGCGAACTTTATTTACGGAAATGACGGGAGCCATGGCAGGAGTTTTCGACATAGAGAAGGAGCGGCCTTTTTGGGTGTGGAATCGGGAAGTGAAATCTAGGGACGTTCATCGAAGGGTCTGATTCTAAAAAGCAGGTTTTAGAAAATAGAGACGCTGCGTTTTCCCGTCAGCTTCACGGATGAATCCGTCACGCCGGAAACATACGCGTTGTAGCGAGTTTTGATCGGCAGGTTTTCTCCGAGGTCTTTCGAGGCAGTCGCTCCGTCACTAAATCCTGGGGCGATCGGAAAGGCCGAGATGAGCGTGGGATATTTTTCTGCAGAGTCGAGAAGCGAGTAGATCAGGAGTTCGGAGTTTCCACCGGTGGCTTCCCCAGACGCTTTCGGAAACGGGACGAAGTCCGTGCGAATTTCGACCGTACGAGGAACGGCGCCTGCGAGAGTGAGGGTTTCAGTCAGCCTGCGCCCATGGAGTGCGGAATAATCATAGTGCCTGACTGCGGGTGAGGCTCCCTCGGCGAGCTGTAAAATTTCGAAAGCCTGGGAATCAGAAGTGCCCGTTCCCCGAAATGCGATCGATCCGGCTAACACGGAAATATTTGCAAACAACCCCCCGTCCTTCGGAAGCGGAGCGATCGTTCCATCCGGAAGCCCGAACCCACGCTCGATGTCGGGGCGAACCCAGCGCTGTCTTTTATATCCGTAGGGTGTGACGAGGTTTGAGAGGAGGTACCCGTAGGTGTGTTCGAATCCCGCATGGGCAATGCGGTCTGAGTCCGGAAAACTGAGTCCCGCTCCGCGAGGAGGCAGGCCCGCGGTTTCCAGCACGAGGTCTAAAACCGGAGCGGGGACGATGATGGCTTTCGCGCCTTCGTCGAAATTGATGCTGCGGCCCCAGAGTTTTTTAAGCCGGTTGGACACGATGCCTTCGCGTTTGATGCTCTCTAAATATTCAGGCGCTAGACGCTCTAACTCTGTTCTCGCGAGTTGCTTTCCAGTGGCCGGACTATCCGAGCTTTTCAGCGCTTGATCGACGCTTTTCGCGATCGCTTCCCACCCGAGGTCTTCTTTCTGAAGATCATTCTCATGCGCGCAGGAGAGGGAGAGCAAAACGAAGGTCGACAGTAAAACGCCGGGAATTCGCATGGCCCCGCAGTAACACGATCAGGGGTGTGAGGAAAGGTTCTGTAGAGCAGAGTCCAGGGTCGGATAGTGAAAAGGAAACCCGAGGGCACTGAGCTTCAAAGACGTCACGCGTTGCGAAGCAAGCAGCGTCTGGTCCGCCATCTCCCCGAGCGCAAGCCTGAGTGCAAACGCCGGCACATGGACGAGGGTCGGTCGATGCAGGACATGTCCGAGGGATTTCGTAAAAGTCTCATTCGTGACCGGCTCCGGTGCGACAGCGTTATAGATGCCGGATACCAGGGGGTCGGTCGCCGCGCGAATCAGGAGTCGAACCAAGTCTTCCAGGTGGATCCAGCTCGTCCAGTGCTTTCCGTCGCCAATTTGTCCACCGACTCCGGCCTTGAAGACCGGAAGGACTTTTCCCATCATGCCGCCGCCGTTTCCGAGCACGACTCCGAAACGAAGGAGTACGGTGCGCGGGCCTGTATATTTATTCGCTTCGGCTTCCCAGATTCCGCAGACTTTCGCGAGAAAGCCTTCGCCTGGGCTACTTTCCTCGGTCAGCACTTCACTGCCGCGGGAGCCGTAAAATCCGACCGCGGAGGTCGAAATGAGCACCGGCTTTTTCGAAAGCAGGTTCAATCCAGCGACCAAGTTTCTCGTCCCTTTTTCGCGGGAATCTAAAATGCGTTCACGAACTTCTTTCGTCCAGCGACCTTGGCCGACGTTTTCTCCGGCGAGGTGGAAAACGGCGTCGACGTCTTTCAAAGAAGCCGCCGGGGGCGTCTCCGTTTCCGCGTCCCAAGTGAAGGCTTTCACTGAAGAATCGAGGCGAGAGGGTTTGCTTGAGGGACGGGTGAGGGCCCGAATTTCGGTGACCTCTTTCATCTCCTTCAGAGCTTTGATGAGAGCAGAACCTACGAAACCACTGGCGCCGGTAATGAGAACGATCATGGCGTGAGGCTAACAAATGAGGTGTTTAAGGTCGACTAAACTTTCACTAAAATCGCTAAGCCATTGATATTAAACAGTCTCTCCCGACCAAAATTAAAGCACTTTGCGCGTGTGAAGTGATGGAAACCTTAAACAGGTGTCTAAAGTTCAGACGGATCACGGGTTAAAACTGTCCTCAAATCACGCACAGTGGTAGACGCGCTGAGTCTTAATTGGCCTGGTGCTTGCTCTAACCAGAGTAAGTGCCCAGCTATAAATGGTGTGGCGAAGCATGAATCGAATGTGTGCAAGGAAAGAGACGCTATGAGAAACATGAAAAAGACGTTCCTAAAAACAAATGCTCTGCTTGGTTTAACCGTCCTCGCGGCGATGTCGCTGAGCGCTTGCGGCCGGAGCGACTACAACGGGACTTACACCGGTTACCAAACCTCAGTTGCTCCCGCAGCCGGAAGCACCCAATCGAATTACCCATCTTACCAATCCCAGTCCGCAGGCGTCGTCCAAGCGTCGCTGACTTCGAATGGCGACTCGGTTACTGGAACCTATAACCTCACTTCTTCTGGCGGAAATACCGGTTCTTATTACCAGAGCGCATCGAGCGGTGGAAGTTACCAACTCCAGGCAAGCTCCGTGAACTCGAACAGCCTGACGAACGTCATGCTCATTCCGACTTCACAGTCTTACGGCGGATGCACCCTCACCGGGTCGCTGACTTCTTCGAATGGTGGAAAATCTCTGAGCGGAACTTTGAACCCACTCGGCCAAACTCAGAACACCGGTTACTCGACCTGCCAAGCGGTCCAGATTAACCTGACCCGAAATAATTAATTCAGGCCTCCTAAAAGATCGTCTCTGTTTTCCTCACCGAGCGGTTTTGGATCAGTGCGCGCGGACTTGTTTCCCTTCCAAGACTGCGCGACTCTCTTTCTTCGGAGATCACCATGAATTCATTTCCTAAGAAAAAGTCGATCCAGAATCGCTCGGTCCTCTCCTTTGGACTCTTGGTCGCCGCGGCGACCATCGGATGTCAGGCGGTTGACTACGGGACCACTGTCAATTCTCAGTCACAAACGACCTGCGCGCAGAGTTTGAGGGCCTTTAATTCGGGCGGCTCCGAAAATCCAAATCTCTCGACCGACCAACTCCCGGCCGGAATCTACGCTCACAAGAGCTCTGAAGTTTATGTCTCTGACGGACGTTCCGACCGAGCCACCTATTCTCAGGTCCAATATTTCACCGCTCCGCCTGCAAATGGCGAAATCGCGGGGAGTACGGTGGCGCTCCGCTGCCAGGAATCGAAATCTTCCTTCATTCCTTTTTCCTCATCGGCGACACTCGTGACGTCGCTCACGCGGCTGAATAATACAACGATCTCCACTTCTTCACGCACGTACGGCCTCGTTTTTTCAGCAGCGAAGAGTTCGTCTCTCGCGATTAGCGGCGGCGGGAGCACCCAGGCTGCGAGTTCGATGGACGTCTCCTATTCGCTTCTGAACTACTGGACGGGCGGCTACCGCTTCACGCATCGCTCGGGAGATACCTACGAGTTCTACGGAATTCGGTATGAGTCGAGTACCCGGATCATTTACGGGAAGGCCGTTTACCTGCGGACGAATCTCCCGGTGGGTTCGCCCTAATTTAGGTCAGGCCTTCTTGCTTCACGCGCCCGCGTGGTTTTCCGTCGACTAAGTCTTCGACGTCGAGAACGATGAAGCGCTCGCCACGGATCTCCCATTTCACATCGACATCGAAAAGCGTGAACGCAAACCGCAGGCCTTCGCTGGACTCGTCGGTCGCGGGCATTTTTCTTTTTTGCGATGCGGGTCTCGGATCGAGCTCGAGCATCTCGATGATCATCTGGCGGAGGTTCGTATCCGCGTGCCGGAGTTGGTGAAGTGCCAGGCTCGCAGTCGACGTTTCCGAGAACTCGACCGGGAACTTCGCGATCGGTTCGGACGCCCAGCCTGCGTTCGCTTCCGGAATCGAATCCGCAAAGGGGATGTAGGGCTTCAAATCTAAAATCGGGGTTCCGTCGAGGAGGTCTACGCCAGAGACGTAGATCTTCGTTCCGGTGGGGTCATCGAAGTCGATTCGGTCGAGGCGAACGGCGGAGAGGCCGATCGGGTTCGGGCGGTGGGGAGAGCGGGAAGCGAGCACGCCCACTTTTTTACGTCCTCCGAGGCGGGGGGGGCGAATCGAGGGTTTCCAGTCTTTCGCGCCGTGCTCGTGGAAAACGAAGATGAGCCAGAGGTGCGAGAAGGTCTCGAGCATGCGGCAGGCTTGGGTGAGGAAGGCGTGGTTCTTTAACTCGATGACGCCTTTCGCTTCTAAGACCATTCCGGGTTGGCGGGGAATGCCGAATTTTTCGGCAAATCCAGTGCGCACGACCCCGATCGGAGCGAATTCATAGGCGTTCAGAGGCGACGGCTTTTTAGACTCCGGTCCATAGTCCGCACCTGGGTATGGTGATTTCTGCGAAGTCTTTTTCTGCATCGCCTCGTTCTTACTCGAACGAAGCGGTGGTGTCGACGGCCTTAATGAACGACCCGAACCTGGATTTTCTTCACGATTTCATCGATTTCGGAATCGAGGATTTCTGCGGCACTAACGCCATCTGAGTATTCCACCGATTTCGAAAGGGTCTCGCTGAGGAAAAACGCGAGGTTTTGGTCGATGATGGGCTTCAGCGAAGTCGGCAGGGTCGTCACGATGCGGTCATCGAGGTTGAGGTTCTCGAATTTCCGCTTCTGATTCACAGCCCGGGTGAGGGTGCGAAGGTTTCCTTCCGCTTCTTGTTCGGGGGTGACGGTCGGGTCGACTTCGATCGAGACGAGCGAATCGACGGCCAGGTCTTTATTCTCGCCTTTGGTTGCGCGCCGGATCTCGACATCGCGGAAGGTGATCTCTTCGCCTTCGAGCGTGATCGTTTCGCCCTTTTCGAGCTTTAAGAGATCCGAGAGCGCGAGTTTCTGGACGGCGGATCCTACGGCTTTCATTTTCGGCCCGAGTCGTTTTCCGAGGGTTTGGAAATTCGCTTTCGCCGAGATCGCAACGTAGTCGTCCTCATTCGAGAGGTACTCGATTTTTCGAATGTTCAGTTCGTCCCCGAAATACGTTTCGAATTTCCGGAGGTTAGCTAACACGGTTTTCTCGCGGTGGATGATCTTCATCGTGAGGAGCGGAATTTTCGCTTTCACTTTAATCTTCTCACGGTGATTTCGACCGAGGGTCACGAGCGCGTCCATGACTTTTACGGCTTCTTCGAGCTCTGGCCGAATGAGGGAAACGTCCGCGTGCGGGAAATCTTCTAAGTGCACGGACTCGGCGGATTTCGGCAGGCCGGCTTTCAAATTCTGGAACATGGTTTCAGACATGAACGGTGCGAAAGGTGCGAGCACTTTCGAGAGCGTCGTCAGAACGAGGTAGAGGGTCTCGTAGGCGTAAGTTTTATCTTCCGGCATTCCACTGGCCCAGAAATGGGAGCGGTTAAAGCGGATGTAAGTGTTCGTGAGTTCTTCGACGAAGCCGAGGAGGTGAGGAACGACATTATAGAGTCGGTAACCTTCCATCTCGGCTTCGGTGTTTCGAATGAGGGAGTTTAAGCGGGAGAGAATCCACTGATCGAGTGGGTTCGGGCTCTCGCCGGGGTTCAATTTCGGATTCGGTACGAAGCCGTCGACATTCGCGTAATTGACGAAGAACGCATAGGAGTTCCACCAGCGGAGGAGGATTTTCCGCACGACTTCGGTGACGCTTTTTTCAGAGAAGCGAAGTTCTTCGGCTTTCACGACGGGAGAATTAATCATGTAAAGGCGGAGGGCGTCTGCGCCGTGCCGATTCAGAACTTCGTTTGGATCGGGATAGTTTTTTAGGGACTTCGACATCTTCTTACCGTCTTCGGCGAGAATCAGTCCGTTCACGATCACGTTCTTAAACGGCGCTTCATCGAAGAGCGCGGTTCCGATGACCATCAGAGTATAGAACCAACCACGAGTTTGGTCGAGTCCTTCGGCGATGAAGTCGGCCGGAAACGTTTTCTCGGCGATTTCTTTATTGGTTTTCGGATAGCCCCACTGTGCGTAAGGCATCGATCCGGATTCGAACCAGCAGTCGAGCACGGGCACGATTCGTTTCAGAGGAGATTTTCCGGTAGGGGATGGAATGGTTACGGAGTCGATCGAGTCCATGTGCAGGTCGGTAATGGTCTGGCCGGAAAGTTTCGCGAGTTCTTCACCCGAGCCGATGCAGATCATCTCGCCTTCGGCATTTCTCCAGATCGGAAGCGGCGTTCCCCAGAAGCGGTTCCGAGAAATCGCCCAGTCGCGGGCGTTTTCTAACCAGTTTCCGAAACGACCGTCGCGGAGGTGTTCGGGTACCCAGCGCGTTTTTTTGTTATTCGCAATCAGGCGTTCTTTAATTTCTTCGACCCGCACAAACCAGCTCGAGACCGCGCGGTAGATGAGGGGCGTGTCGGTGCGCCAGCAGAAGGGATAGGAGTGTTCTAGGGTGTCGTGTTTTACGAGGCGACCTTTCGCTTTGATTTCAGAGGTCAGGTCTTTATCCGCATCTTTCACACGCCTGCCGGAGTAATTTCCGATGGCCGCGGTGAACATTCCGTCGTCATCGACGGGGTTTACGAGCGGCACTCCGTTTTTCTGACAAGCGAAGTAATCGTCTTCCCCGAATGCAGGTGCCATGTGCACGATGCCGACTCCGGAATCCATCGTGACGTGGTCGGAGTGAATGACTCGGAAGGCACCGTCGTTTTCTTTATCAGCGAAGTAATCGAAGAGGGGTTCGTACTTCATTTCCAGGAGTGCGGAGCCTTTTAGTTCTTCGGTGATCGTGAAGTTTTTCTCGGCATCTTTTCCGAAGGGATTTTTCCAGAGCGCTTTTGCGAGGATGTATTCTTGCGCGGGCTTTCCATCGGCCGGATTATTTTCTCGGATGCGAACGTAGTCGGCTTCGCGGTGGACGGCGAGTGCCATGTTCGAAGGAAGGGTCCAGGGGGTGGTCGTCCAAGCGAGGAGCGAAGTATTCGGCTGGCCCTTGATGGGGAAGGCGACGGTGACGGCGGGGTCTTGAACTTGTTTGTAGTTGAGGTTTGCTTCGAAATTCGAGAGCGCAGTCGAGAGGCCTGTCGAATAGGGAACGACTTTATAACCTTCGTAGATGAGGCCTTTATCGTAAAGCTGTTTAAAAACCCACCAAATGGATCCCATGTATTCGGGAGACATCGTGAAGTAGGCGTTTTCCATGTCGACCCAGCGACCAATTCTTTTAACCGTGCGCTTCCACTCTTCGGAGTAGCGCTGGACGATTCCGCGGCAGGCGGAGTTATAGGCGGCGACGCCCATCTCGAGGACATCTTTATTAGATTTGATGCCGAGGGTTTTATTGATTTCGAATTCGACGGGTAGACCGTGGCAGTCCCATCCGAATCGGCGAGGTACGGAATAGCCTTTCATCGTCCAGTAGCGAGGCACGATGTCTTTTAACGTTCCGGCGAGGAGGTGGCCGTAATGAGGAAGTCCGGTCGCGAAAGGAGGGCCGTCGTAGAAGGAAAAAGATTTCGCCGTCGCACTCGTGTCAGCGCCTTCGCGAAGGCCGACTGATTTTTCAAAAATCTTGTTTTTCTCCCAGAACGTCAAAATCTTCTCTTCTTCGGCAGGGAGAGAGACGTCGGAGCGAACAGATTCGAACAGCTTTTTACCAGGTTCCCGGGTGAGCGACATAGGGGGTTAACTTAGCGAAAAGGTGGGGGAAAGGGAAGGTAGGAGGTTCAGATATAAGAAAATTGCTGCTTTAAGCATATACGTGTCATGACGTCGACGACAAGATAGGCCGCATAATTATTAAGAAATTAAAAATTCGACCCGAAGAGAAAGAGTGCAAAGAATCTTGGATCTACTCATTGCGCTTTGGAATCCTCTTTCTGTGGTTTCGGGCCGACATCAACGCCAAGTCCGGTCGGATGAACTAAGAATTTCGTCGACTTTATTTGTATACGCCTCAATCTTTTGGGCAGTAGCTTATCTAGGGTTTGCTTATCTAACGGATACGAAGAAACACAACTTCGAAGCGTGGGAGGCTTACCGGGTCGCTTTCGCTTCGACATTAATAATTAATGTTCTTCTTCTTAAAATAGTATTTACCAAGTGGCCCTCGTACTTGAGGATTGCTTCTGTTCTAAACGCGGTGATTACCAGTTATTTAGTTTCTTTCTCAATGATCTTTGGCCAAAAAATCAGGGCGGAATGGATTTTCTATTTTCCGCTCCTATTTCTCGTGGTGGGAATTAGAAACTATTTTTTAGCGGCCGCAATACTCACCGCAGCCATCGTTTTAGAAAAAGGTCTTTGGTCTAATCAGCATAGCGATCAGGTGATGATCACTACCTGCGTACTAGGAATTCTTATTCTTGGGATTGCACAGATTCTAACCAAATTCTGGGCTGAATTTAGAAATCTAGAGTTATCCCACAGGGAGACGGTAGCAAACTCTATTCAAGAAAAAATAGAATTTCAGCGACAGATGAAACGATACATTCCATCTGCTCTTATGGCTAGAATTGAAAAAGATATCTCAAGTGGGAAAACGCTCGCAGCGGCATTAGATGATATTGAACGGATGCGAGTTCAAAAAGTTGCGATTTTGTATTCGGATTTGATCGATTATTCAAAAATTTCAGATTCGCAATCACAGGTCAAAATCAAATTAATCGGTCCGGTAGAAAGATTTGTGAATCGAATAGCGGCTAGCGGAGCAGTCGCTAGAACTATTGGCGACGGATTATTTTGTTTTTATGAAAAACAAGATCCAGAAGAAGCTCTTCTGACCGCGATAGCAGATGCGTGTTTTTGTTCTATCGAAGAGATTAATTCTCGCGAAGCAGAAGGGGCGACAACGCGCTATTTTACGGTAGGCTATGGATCTTGCCAGATCGGAAAGATTGGCGGATCGGACCAAGTGGAGATTTCTATTCACGGATCACCTGCCAATGAAACAAACAGAATAGATCGAATATCGCACACGCCAGAATTCAGCGAAATTTATCGAGGTAAGAAGCTAATTTTGCTTTCTAACGAGGCAGCAAATCTATTTGAAACCTTTTCGAAAACCGTAGTTGTGCAACCCTTAGCATTTGACTTGGAAGTGAAAGGCATTAGTTCGAAGAGCGTTTACTCGTTCGAGATGTCGAAACCTAATATCGATGCACTTAACGAATTGCTGATTTTAAATAATCTGAAACACCTAACAATTAGCGAGAACTTAAAATGGTTAAAAGAGTTGCAGCTGCAGCAAGTAGCTTAGGTTCCTTGCCTGAATTATCCGAAAGCGTGCACCTTCCATTCGAGTCGAAATCGATCGACTTCAATGAGCAGGTGAAGGTAATTATCCTTCAACAGGGCGCAACAAATATCGATTCCAAGGTTTTGAGGATGTCTCCAGTCGGCGTAGAAGTCTCGACCTCTTCTATGCCCCCGCAGCAAAGCTCATATGAACTAAGGATGAATGTTGGGAAGCAGCAAATCGAGCTTTCTGCTAAACTTGTAAAGTACGATTTTTCCGACGGAAAATATAATCTCGCTTTCCGGACCTTCCAAAAAGAGCAGGCTATTTCTCCATACGTTGAAAAAAGAGAGAAGAAACGATGGACCTGCCTCGAAAAATACCTTCCTACCGGGACAGCTCCCAATCCGGTTGGTTATAATGACTTTATATTTTTTAGAGTTGTTGAGATTTCTCACTCAGGTCTCAAAATTATTACGAGTCTACGAAATAAAACAATTACCGTAAAACAGCGTATGGATTGCGCTTTGAATTTACCCATGGTCGGAAGCTTGACTGTGAAAATCGAAGTTAGAAATATCGACAGAGTTTCTTTTGGCGAAGAAGACGTTCTGAGTTTAGGGTGTGTTTTTATTGGAGCTGATAATTTTGTATTCGAAACGTTGAGCGAATATCTATTAAATTTTGGCCGCGACGTCAGTTTGCCCGCGTTGAAGGCAGAAGGTTTCCCGGTAAAAAAGTCGGCAAAGTGGCTCGATTATTCGTACGTCAAAACAGCGGAAGAGTTTGAAGAGGTGCTTAGCCTTCGACTAGAAGCATACTCAGGCGCGGGGAAAATTTCTAAAGATAAAACGCGGTTCGATATGACGGATCAATTTGATTCGATGGCAAAAATAATTGCGGTAAAACAAAATTCCAAAGTGGTTGGCAGTGCTCGGCTTATGCTCCACAATCTAGGAGATCAAACAGAGTTTGGTCGATACACAGAATTTCCCGCGGGTTTTCCCAAGCCCTGGGAATATGTCGAATGTTCACGAATCTGCACTTCTCCCTCCGTGAGAGGTTCTGACGTTATGTTTGAGATTGTGTCACACATAGTCCTGTTAGCAGTGAAAGCAGACAGACGATATGTTGTTGGCGGTGCGGCAGGCTCTCTCCTCGATTTTTACAAGAAGTCCGGTTGGACAATCACGGATATTTCGTACGTGAGCCAAGCGCTTAAACAGGACGAGAGCAAAATTATTGTCCTAGATATTCACAAAGTTGTACTGGGGTACGGTCTCAAAATTCGGGACTGGAAGCGCATGTTTTCAGGAATTGTAGACTACTTGATGGACCAGGAAATTCTTCAGCTTAGTCCGATGGAAGTTGCGAGAATAAATGTGCTGCGCACTCTATCAAAGTTGCTAACTTAAGTGGATTAGATAAGTGACCCAGAAGAGTTTGATAATTGAAGCTGCTTATTTCTTTCTTTACGGATTGCTAGTCACGATCACGTATTCGGTCTTGAAGTTCGTTCAAGTTCAATATGGTTTCGCAGGGCTCGCATTTGGAATCATGCTTGCAGCGGCGCTAACGTGGGGGGCGTCTAATGCCGATCGATTCAAATCTTCAGCAGCACTGACACGAATCGATTTTCTGAGAGCTATTTCTTTTTCCGTTTCGCAAATTCTTCTTATAAGAAGCATTTTTCTGTTTGGGGTTTCTGTAGGCTTTGGCGCAAGTGTGGCAGGGGTGCTATCCGCTATTTTAATATCTAAATTAGTCTTTTCAGAAAAAATTTCGATTGGAGATTTAGTCTTTCTCTTCATGGCAATGGTCGCATCATTCGCGATAAATTCATCGAACTCTTTTCCAACAAGTGCATTTTTCAGCGGTCTCTTGCAGGGATTGACCCTCTCAATGACGAAAAAGATTTCATCAAATAGATCGTTCAATTTGAAAAGTGTCGCGCTGTCACTGACGTTCTTTTCAGCAGGGCTTTTGATTCAGGCAATTTTATTCAAGCGCGAAATTTTGTGGTCATGGAACCTAGTGGGCGGATTCTCCCTGCTTGGTTTACTTTCAATGTTTACGCAGATCAGTTATTTTATAATGTGCGAAAAGTTGAGCAGTCCAGTAGTCGGTGCAATAACTCTTACTAGGGTCCCATGGTCGATTCTCTTACAGGGCGATTTCAATAATCTTTCGGGAAGCTCGCTCACAGGATTAGCGATATTTTCGCTTTTAATTCCGTCCCGATATTTTTTTAGTTATTGCGATCTTAAAAGAGGCAAATTGGCTGCAATCAGTTCGGAAAAAGAAAATCAGCGCGATCTGGCCAATTCCGCCGGAAGATAGATTTATGCGGTATTCAAATCGTAATTTATTCAACTTCGATCAATTTATAGTCAGATTATTCCATGATTAAAGTTCTGATTTTATTAATTGCGATGTCGTTTTGTGGTCATGCTTTCGCAGCACATGATTCCGAGTTCACGCCAGGGTCTGGGCTTTTGACGTGGGTCTTTATTCCAGAGGGCTCGGATTCCAGAATTCCGGTGTTGGATAGTGGTCCGCTTTGGCGCCAGATCCCGAAGAATATTCAGTGCTGCATTGGGAGTTACGAAGCAAAAATTCCTGGTTCTGAAATCAAACGTTTTTTTCAAGATACGAAGATCAACGATCCAGCTTTCATGGTCCCCGGGATACCAGGCCTAAAGAAAATTATAGTCAATTCAACGGTGGAGTTTGTTACCAGTGGTGACTATTCGAAGGCTGGTCCGGTAATTCGATTACGCGATTTTAAAGATTTTACATTGAGGCTAGAAATTGATTCACCGAGAGCCATCTTCACTGGGCTCTCCTATTCTCGTTTAAGATTCGGAAGTTTCGACCAGTTATTAGGGGACAGAGAAGGGCTTGTTGTAAGAGAAAAGTATATTCCGTTGTTTTTATTCGCGCTTTTTTCTTTAATCGCTATCGTGCTCTTTTGCTATCGAATACCCGGCGACACTAATGACCGATTAATCTATGGGTTTGTTGAAGCCAGTGTTCTGTGGGCAATATTCTATTTTTCCTTGTCAGGATTACTTCGATTTTGGTTTCCAGTTTTTGGGAGTTATGCGCATCTCGCGTTAAGGTCATTCGCAGGTATTTCTTCAATTCGATTATTACTTCGCGCATCTGAAATTGGAGATAAATTAATACGCAAAAAAACCAAGCAATTAAGCTTAGTTGTAGTGTTCTGTACTGCTGCGGTCATCGTGACTGATTACAGAGTTCAGTTGGTGGCCTATTTAATAGTAAACTTTGTGTTTTGTTGGACAGTTTTCGTTGTGGTTTCAGAAAGAATGCGGTTTGGTCCGTCTTCTCCTGTGGGTACTTCATTAATTGCGGCAAGCATTCTTTTATCAATAGGAACAATTTTGGACTCTGCAAAAATTATTGCAGAGTTTTATTTTGTGATTCGCTTTTCATATCCGTATATGAACCGATATTTGGACCCTCCGCTAATTCTTACTTCAATTATTTATTTAGCAAGCAAAGCAAATACCGCCGCCGCCGCGGAACAAAAAGGTGAATTTGTGGACCGATTTACGAAGCAACTTTTGCATGACTTGCGCTCACCTGTTGCGGCTTTCAAGAATCTTTTAGAAATTCAGAATCGGATCGGTATGGATGCTGAAGTTTATTCGTTGGCTGTTGCTGCCACAAAGCAGATCTCGAATATTTGTTCTTCCCTAGAAGAGTCCTGTAATTCAAAATATGAGCAACCAATTTTGGATTTACTACAAATTTTTAGGGAACAAGTTGAAATTAAAAAAATCGAATACCCACAGAAAAATATACGATTTCATTCCGATGTAGTTTTGCCCGTAACCATGACGATAAGCTCTAGCGAAATTTGTAGGGTGATCTCTAATTTGCTCAATAATGCCGTCGAAGCATGTGAATTCGACGCCATTATCAAAGTGGAGTCTAAAATCTTAGGGAAGTGGTTGATTACCGAGATTTCCGACAATGGACCCGGAATAAGTGAAGAGGCAATTAAAGGCTTTAACACGCATGGGTTTGTCAGCTCAGGAAATCGATCGGGCTTGGGTTTATTCCACGCACTTAAAACAGTGAAGTCTTTTGGCGGAGAACTTGAAATCAAAAATGGAATTTTATCAGGCACTATTGTTAGTGTTAAGTTGCCTCTTTAGTGGAACGAGAAGTCTACTTGCGCTTAGGCGCAGCCACCCTCGTTTCTAGCTATTTTTTTGAGCGAAAAAGCCGGCAGCCCCCGCCGATAATCATCCTGGACGCGGGTAATATCGGCTTCTCCGAAATAGGTTCCGACCTGCATTTCTACGAAATGGATCGTATCTTTCGTAGGATTAGAAATGCGGCGCTTAGATCTGAGCGGAGTGGAGACATACACGGCCGCCTGTAGTTTTAGCACATGATTATTCAGAGTCAGTTCGGATTCGCCGTTGATGAAGACCCAGTGCTCGGCGACCTTCTAATGGTTTTGGTTATTTAGTCATTGGCCAAGGAGAGCTTCGATGACTTTTGATTTTAAATCTGCGGAATCGCGAAGGATTTTGAAATGTCGCCACGGACGGTACTGGAACGCCTAGTGTGGGCTTCAGCTCTTCGACGCGAATCCCGCAATCTCCGGACATGGGCAACACTGTAAATCTCCGGGCCAACTAGTAGCGATGAAAATGAATCCGATTGTTTCTGTCTGGAGAATCGTTCCATTCTTTCGGATGTGCGGTTATGATTAAATTGTAAAACGGCAGACACATCTAGAGTGGGGGCAGTGTAATGGAAAAAGTTCTGATCACCGGTGCAGCTGGTTATATTGGTTCTCATACGCTCCGAGTGATTTTAGAATCGGGTCGTTCGGTGATTGCTTTAGATGATTTCTCAACGGGAAATCGCTGGGCTATTCCCGCGGAAGTGCCGCTATTCGAAGGTGATTTTTCAGATCTCGGTTTATTACGAAATATTCACCGGGAATCTCCATTCGATACGATCATCCATTTCGCGGCGAAGACGTCTGTCGAAGAGTCGGTGAGAGATCCATCCCTCTACTATAGTGAAAATACAGCAAAAACGATTCGTCTTCTCGACGCGTGCCGGGTGCTATCCATCAAGAATTTTATCTATTCTTCGACATGCGCCGTTTACGGTTCAGTAAAGTCGATGAAGAGCGATGGGGTGAATGAGGGCACGCCGGTTAATCCAGAAAGTCCATACGGGTGGAGCAAATACCTTTCTGAGCGGTGTATCACCGATATCGCTCAGTCAGTGGGTATGAAGTACTCGATTCTTCGGTACTTTAATGTGGCAGGAGCTCATCCCGACGGAAGCCTCGGCGCGGAAAATCCAAAAGTTCGAGCAATGGTGACAGTCGCAGCGGAAGCAGCGGCTTCGATGAGTCCGAGTTTAATCATCAATGGCGATGATTACGCCACTCGCGACGGGACCTGCGAACGAGATTATATTCACGTTCTCGACTTGGCCTACGCCCACCTCTCTGCGCTAAAAAGGCTTGAGTCTGGCGGCAGTTCAGAGGTCTTTAACTGCGGGTACGGCAAAGCTTTTTCAGTGAAGGACATCATCGCAACGATGTCTAAGGTTTCTGGTAAGGAAATAAAATCAACCATAGGAAAGAGGAGAAGCGGAGATTTAGAAAGCATCTTTGCTGATTCGCGTAAAATTCGAACGCTGACCGATTGGCTGCCTCGATTCGATGATATCTCGGAAATATGTCGAAGCGCCTATCTTTGGGAAATTTCTGATCGCGAAAAATGACAACTCGTTTGGAACGCGTATTGAATTCGATCCCCTCTACATCCGCCGATAATCATCCTGATAACGAGTGATATCGTCTTCCCCGAAATAAGTGCCGACCTGCACTTCGACGAACTGAACCGTTTCTTTCGTAGGATTAGAAATGCGGTGTTTCGCTCCGAGGGGAATGTAGACGTATTCGCCCGCCTTCAGCTTGAGCACTTCATCATTTAGAGTCACTTCGGGTTCGCCCTTGATGATAATCCAGTGCTCGGCGCGCTTTTTATGACTTTGGTAACTGAGTCGTTGGCCGGGTAGGACTTCGATTACTTTTGATTTGAAATCTTCCGTATCGCGGAGAATTTCGAAATGACCCCACGGACGGTATTCGAACGGGTGAGTGTCACTCACTTTAGACTTCTTTTTTTTCAGCGACTCGTACGCTATTTTTACTTTTTCAGACGATCCTGTCTTAAACACGAGCACCGCATCTTCGGTATCGACCACATTCACATCCGGACAATCGATCAGCACGTACTCGCGCTCTCGGTGTGAAATGACCGTCGAGCGTTCAGAATCGATTTTGGTGGTGTGCCCGTCGTCCTTTGCGTTTCGACCGAGCGTCGAGATGAGAGAGTCCCAAGACCCGACGTCACTCCACCCGCACGCAACCGGAATGCAAACATGCTCCGGAAGTTTTTCCATAATCGCGACATCAAAACTGATGGAAGGAATCGCCTCATACTCCCCTTTCGTCGGACGCAAAATGTCCTCGATTTTCAAAACCGAAGCCCAGAGGTCTTTTGCATGCGTCTCGAATGCGTGGGCCAGCGTATCGACTCGCGCGATGAAAATTCCCGCGTTCCAAAAAAATCGACCACTCGCTAAGTACTCGACCGCGCGCGACTCGCTAGGCTTTTCGTGAAACTTAGTCGCCCGCCGGGCATCTCCGCCCGAACTGAGTGGTTCGGAGTCGGTTTCGATGTATCCGTATCCGGTAGCTGGAAAGGTGGGTTCGATTCCTAACGTAACGAGGGATCCATCCGTAGCTTTTTTCACCGCAGCATCGACCGTCTTTAAAAATTTCTTTTCGTCTTCGATGTAGTGATCGGCCGGAAAAATCCCAATCACCGAATGCCCCAGTTCCAGATCGACTAATCGCCTTACCGCGACTGCGACTGCCGCCGCGGTATTTTTACCGAAGGGCTCGAGGATTTGGATCAAGCCCCCGCGTTCGGCCATTTCCTTGGGTGTCGATCTCTGGATGAGTGGGAGTTGAGACTCTGTCGATACGATGCCGGCTAGTTCGACATTTCCGAACCGGTTCAGAGTCGTCTGAAACAAGTTCACCCCGAAAAAGTCGCAGTACTGCTTTGGCAGTGAAGCCCGAGATTTAGGCCAGAGGCGCGTTCCGCTACCACCACAGAGGACAAAGGGAATGAAGTTCGAAGTCATCCCGGAAAATTAACCCAAGACCGCGAAAACCGAAACGCTGAATTCGGTGCAAAGCAAGGCCCCGCGCTGCGCCCGCTTTCCCATTGATTGGCGCGGAGCGCAGATGTCAGTTTCAAACCCTTCATGAAACCCAAAATTTCCATTACCTCGCCCCTTGTTTTCGACGGGGGAGTCGGGACCGAACTTTACGACCGCGGCTTTTACATTAATCGTCCGTTTGAGGAGTTAAATCTCCTCTCTCCGCGACACGTGATCGCCGTGCACGAGTCCTACATCGCGGCCGGCGCGAATGTCCTCACGTTGAACACGTTTTCAGCAAACCAGCCTCAGTTCAAAAAATTCGACATCGAAGAAAACCTAGGCCCTTTGATTGCCGCTGCCCTCCAATGCGGAAATACTGCTCGCAGAAACTCTGGGACAACGAGACCGAAGTCTTTCGACATCGGAGTGGTCGCCCCGAATGAGAGTGACACGAGCGACTGCGTTCGCCTTGCGTTTTCCGTGGGGCCGATCGGGGAGCTGGTCGAACCGCTGGGTTCCGTAGGACTGGACGAGGCCCGCACAATCTATAAAAAAACAGCAAGCTTCGCCTTAGAAGCAGCG
>JACMQW010000019.1 GCA_014376785.1 Oligoflexia bacterium | reverse complement strand
GGTCGCAAGGTCGCAAGGTCGCAAGGTCGCAAGGTCGCGGGAAAGAAATATTCGTCGGCCGCGTCTTTCGGATTTTTTATTTCTCCGTACGATTTTGCTTTGGGGTATTTTCGATCTGAAAAGTTCGAACGGTCGGTAACTGGGCTGATGTCTTCCGAAGCTGCCGCCATTGCTCCTGAATTCGAGATTTCGAAATTTCCGGCGTTGAGAATGAAAAAGCGCCGTTTGCTTCGTGCCGGTCTTTCTTGTGCGAAAAATCCATCTTCAGAAACCGGGTGTATACCTTTCCCACTCCGTTTCATTTCGGACGGAGTGGCTTTTATGAGGTAAAACATGATCCCACACGAGAAACTTCACGAAGAAACATTGGTGGCCGCAAAGCGTGAGAAAACCGCGACGCTAGAGCTGTTGAATTTTCTTTTGCAAGTCGAGGATCAGCGCACCTTTGCTGTAGTCGGCTACGATTCGATGTTTACCTATGTCAGAGACGGGCTTGGCTATTCCAGTGCTCAAGCCTCGGAGCGCGTGGCGGCGATGCGCCTTCTGCGAAAAGTTCCCGAAGTTGCGGATGGTTTGAAAAATGGCTCGCAGACTTTAACTTCAGTGGCGAAGATTGCATCTCATGTGCGACGTGAAAACTTAAACTGCCAAGAGGCTACTACGCTCGTATTCGAAACCGCAAATCAGACGACCGAAGCCTTAGAAAAATATTTACTGGGAATGGCTCAGGTAGAGCCTCCGAAAGTGGAGCGAGCGAAAATCATTTCGGCTGAGCTGACTCGATTGACGATTGACGTTGAAGAAGAATTTATGGCCCTCGTAACACGCATCCGCGAACTCCGTGGAAACCCGGCTCTCCCACTTTCCGAAGTCTTTCGACACGCGATGAAAGAAGAAATTCGTACTCGCGAGCCGAAAGAAAAAGTAGTGAAAGCAAAGGACGTCACAGTGGAAATTAGGTCATCTGAATCAGGACTGAAACAGTCGGGTGGTTCCGGAGCCGAAATCGATTCATTAAATCGCAGCCGCTACATCTCGGTGCGAGACCGCGCGGCGACGCATGCCCGGGCAAACGGAGCGTGCGAATACGTTTATCCGCAAACGGGAAAACGCTGCGGCTCCCGCTTCGGCCTACAAATGGAGCACGTCATTCCGTTTGCGAAGGGCGGTGCGAACACGGCAGAAAACCTCGTCGCGTATTGCCCCGCTCATAACCGACTCAGCGCCGTCGGAGAATATGGAACGGAAAAGATGAAAGGCTTTTATCGGCCGAGAGACTAGCGAGCTTCGGCGACAGTCTAACGGCGAAGGGCGGTAAATCGCCTAGAAATTGCTCACTTGATTTCGGCTTCACGCTGATTCCACTCCTGTTTTAAAATCACATCAAGTTTACGTCAGAGGTCATTCCAGTAAATCGGCTGACCGAAAATGAAGCGAGTCCATGCTTAAAAAGGTGTGCAGGCAGTGCCCTTTCGCTCAGTGAGCACGGCATATTAAGAGAGCCTGTCATGGCCCTGCTTCAGGCAGTGCAGAATTTCGGCCCATACAGAGCCTTCGCTGACGGAGTGCTATTGCTACAGAAGGGCCTCCGTTAGAGAAGGGCCTCCGTTAATGAATGGCCTCCGTTAATGAAGCGATTCCGCGAGATCGACCACCGGAGGGGTTTCCACGCCGAGTGCTCCACCGCGCGCGGGATCGAGCATTTCTGGCAGCGTGAAATCCATGCGGGCGTCGTAGGTCCGTTCGATTTGATTGCGCAGTTTCCCTAAGGCTCCATACCACCGACGCTTCACTTCGCCGTCCCCGCAAGTTGCGAGTTCTTCCGAGCGAGTGGCTCCCCAGCGAAGTTCCGGACAGTGGTACGGATCAAACGACATCGCGAACGCACGAGCGGAAGCGTCCAAGATGCTCAGAGGATCAGACGGTTTTCCATCAGACTTCGTGTAATAAAACGAACAGGCAGCCGATTCTTTTTCAAGCACCGCTCGAAGGTCGGTTGCTAAATCTGCGCCCGAGTAGACGACGCTCGCGTCGCCGGCCTTCCAGAGGGCGATAAACTCGAGCGACCGATCTCGCGCTTCTTTCAGGGAAGTTTTCAACCGAGCATCACGTGAAGGGGTGGCGTAATCTTCCCACTCGCCGGCCGATCCATAAATGTTCAGAGGGAGGCGAGCAGGGTGTTCTTTCAGATGGATCCCGCGGGTAACCGCGAGTTCGACCGAAGTTGCTCGGTCTTTCAGATCCACACAGAGCCCACGCAGGAGCAGCGAGTACTCGTTCAGTGGGTCGTATTTCAAATCTCCAGAGGAGAGAACATGGCGGAGGTAATCGTAATAATCGAAAGCTTTCCCCGCGATCACGAATTTTCCGCGGTTCCAGGCTTTTTTAGGATCCGGCTCGTTACCGAAAAACTGGACGGTCGAATAATCTTTTAACTCTGAGTTCGAGAAAGGGACGACTTTGCCGCCGGTCCATTCTCCATTTCCTGCAGGGCTAGCTCCGACTAAACGCATGGGACGCCAATTTTTAAATCCAGCGCCGTGCCCTGGGCTTGAGCGGGCGAATTTTTTTCCGTAAGTTCCGCGGGTGACGCTGTTATCCGGATGGGCGTCGATGAAGAGAATGCGCCCATCGCTTTCGACGGAATAAACCACCGCCACGTGTCCGGCCGGATCGTAGATCGCAGTGCCCGGATGAAGGGAGTTTCGGTCGAGTTTAATCGGGTAAAAGTCAGTCGGTTTCGAGCTGGATTCCGAAGCCGCACCCACGCGGAAGGCAGCGGAAGACGTCGAGTTTAAAACGTCAGAAAGAATTCGGTAACCGTTCGCGCGTTTTACTTCGCCGGTTGCGCTGGCTCTCGTGATGACGCTCGCTCGGCTCGCGACGTGGTTCCCATTCGGCGAGTAGCGGATGTCGAGGGGTTTCGAAGGATCGGCGCGAACGGCGGGATTTGCTTCCACGGACGATACCCACCCGAAAGGCAAACCATTCTTCCAAGCGAAGTAGGTGCGAAGCACGTAGGGAAGATCGGCACAGTCGGAAGAGAATCGGGCCGAAGGCGAGTCAGACGAGCGGTAAGGATTCGCGGGACCTTTCAAGCATTGGTTGATATTTTTACATCCGCTTTTTCCGATTGCTGCCACGAAGTCAGAAAAATGTTTTTCGTCCGAACTGGTCCATTCCGTTTTCAGAATCTTCCAGTCGCCCTGAACAGCCATGACTTCGGTTAACTGAGAAGTGTGTTCCTCGTTTTGGATGAGATCCGCCTGGGCGCTGAGGACGAAAGTAGAGAGCGAAAGGCAGACCGTCAAAAACAAAAGAGTGATTTTCATAATAGTCCTGCTGTTTAATGCAATGTGTCCATATTAGAAAGCCTGAAATGGGGCATCCGGCAGAGGCTTTCCATTGCGGTCTCTCCTCAAGCCCGTAAACTATCGGTATGAGACTGAAATCCTCTTTTTCCGCCCGGCTTGTCCTTCCTGCTTTCATCCTCCTGCTCTGCGCCTCAGCCGTCGGGAGAGGCGCAATAGCCGCTGACCAAATCGGCCCCCAACTGCGGGCTCAGGTCGAGAAATCGCGGCCGGCCCTGGGAGAACTTCCCGCCTGGCAGGAAGAAATCTTTTCGAATGAAGTCCTCCCTTGGAGTTCGCGTTTCGTTCGAGATTACAAAACGTCGGGGACCCAAGTGACGAAGGCCGACGTGGATGTCTCTGGCATCAAGCGCTATCTGAGTTTCCAGGCCTCGCAGATCTTAAAGCCCGACGCAAACCGGGTGCTTCTCTTTGTACGTCCGGAAGGTTCGTGCGGGGATTGTGTGAAAGCGGCGAGCGCGGTCCGTGCGGATTTAAAAGTCAGGCTTGAACGTCGAGGATTTAATGTTCTGATTCCTACGGGAGAGGAACTGGGTCGCGATCCGTCTGAGGCCTACGCTAAACGCAATGCTTCGGGTTACGTGGTTGCGAGCCTTCGGTCTGAAGAAGACGCGGATCATGCGGGGGAGCAGCGCTACCTACTCGGACTCGACCTTCGCTTCCCCGGAACCCTTGCCTCGTCCACTCAAAAGCAAATGGAGATCATGCCGAGCGATTCGATCGAAGTGTCGATGAGTCGGCTCGTGATCGATGCGGTTTTGGAAATGGGGGGAAAGGCTCGGACCGGTTACGTTTCGACCGCCACTGATCTTCCGGGGATCGAGGTCGCGTTCACCGGCATTTCTAGTTTTACCGTGCTCATGCAACTGAAAGCAAAACTCCAATCCGCCGTGGGATCAGATTATAAAGTGGTCGAGAAGCACATCGAACGGGGAGGCCTAGCATCGCTTGCCGTTATTGCCGGAAATAATGGAGAGGCGACGTCGTCGATGGTTTCTGAGAATCTGAGGAAATCGGCTTATGACGGCTTCAGCGTTCAAGTTTTAAATACGGCTCCGGACCGCGTGGACGCTCGGGTCCTCGTTGGAGCAGGCAGTGGATCAGCGGGCGGAGCTGCAGGCGGTCGGTCATGAGTTTTAAAAAATCTCTGTTCACTCTCGCTTTTTCTTTCGGTTTTTCTCATCTGATATTTGGGGGTCTGGGTTGCGCGCGGTCTCCGGAATTTAAAAAAGATCAGGATAATTATCGGGATGATTCGTACTACGAGCGAGGTCGAAACGCCGTAGATAAAGTCGAATCGATCGGTCAGCCAAAAAAGAAGGTCATGGTTTTTGCTTTTTGGAACGATACGCCCGTGAAAGCGCCGACGCTCGGGGCGTTCGCGGCCGATGAATTGAAGCGGGGGCTTGCGGTCTCTCAGCGCCTGATCGTTCCGAGAGACCTCAATACGCTTCTCACCACCGAAGACTTCGTCAGTGGAGATAAAGTGAAAGTCGCCCAACTCATTCGGGAAGCGCGCAGGCTCGGTGTCGCAGTCGCGATGATCGGAAGGGTGACGAAAATTCTTTTTCGCCAGAGGGGCGATGAAATCGGAATCTTTCGCCAAAAGCTGTCACTTGCCGCCGTCGATGTGGAAGTGAAGGTCTTCGACGTCTCGGCGGGGCGCGAAGTGGCGGCGCTTGGCCGTTCGGGTGAAACGTCTTCGAACGCGTCCGTAGCCCTCGAAGATGAAAATTTAGAGAGTCAGGAATTTCGGAATGAAATGGCGAAACTGGCGACCCGCAATGCGGTGAGCGCGATGATTCCCGACCTCCTTCGCACGGTCGAGAAAATGGTTTGGCAGGGTAAGATCGCTAAAATCGTGGGTTCTAAAATTTACGTGAACGCCGGAAAATCAAGCGGGTTAGTGGCCGGTGATATTTTAAAAGTCCTGACCGCAGGCGACGATGTCTACGATCCGAATTCGAACGCTTACCTCGGCCGCGCCCCCGGCCAACTCAAAGGAACGCTGGAAGTGATCGACTTTATCGGAACAGATGGCACGGTCGCAGAAACCCATACGGGCGGTAACTTCCAAGAGGGCGACGTCGTTCAGCTCTACTGATGCTCCCGAACGGGTGCTCCAAAATGAGAACGTCATGAAAATCGAAATTCACCGTGACTCTGAAACGACGCCTTGGACGTATGCCGATCTGGATCTGCGGCAAAAGCAAATTCTCGAGGAGGTTTCCGCGGGAGGAGAAGGCTGCTTGGTTTTCTCCGAAGTCGCTCCGGTGGTGACACTCGGTTATCGCCGCACGGTTGGCGATTTACTCCTCTCTCGGGAGGAGCTTTCCACTCGCGGAATTTCGGTCCTCGAGGTTCATCGGGGGGGGCGGGCGACTTCGCATGGACCGGGTCAGTGGGTCGTGTTTATGATCGATCGTCTCGAGCGTCTGACAGGCGACCGCAAAGGCGTTCGACGTTTCATCGAAAAGCTATCGGGAGCGGCACTCGAGGTTTGTCTCGAATTTTTTCCTCTGGCTGAAATTCGGGAGGGGGCGGAGGCAGGAGTTTGGACCGAGAACGGGGCCAGAGGAGCAAAACTCGCGGCGTTCGGTGTGCAAATCACGAACGGCATTACTCAGCATGGAATCTCACTGAACGTTTTTCCGACGCCGAGTAGTTTCTACGGCATTCGCCCCTGTGGGTTGGAGTTACCCGTTGGTTTTTTGCATGCAGAAGTAAATGGAAATGAACAAGCAAGCTTTACCCTGGTTCGAAGCCGCCTGGAAGCCGCTATTCTGAAGGCTTTTCAATAGAGTCCGCTACCGCGTGAAATAAATTCTTTTGGTTCAGGGATCTTTTCGTCGGTTCAAGGCTCCCGAGAGAGTGGATTTTCTCTCCACTCTTTTTGGGTAATGAGTCGCGCTCCCCGATTAAAAGTTAGGTAAGACCAAGCCCAGTCCCAGAGGACAAAGATCCGGTTTTTAAAACCGATGAGGTAAAAAATGTGCACAAACAGCCAAGCCATCCACGCGAAAAATCCGCCGAACTTGATTTTTCCATATTGGAGAACGGCGTGTTTTCGACCGATCGTCGCCATTTGCCCTTTATCGTGGTAGTAAAAGGGTAGGCGCGACTTTTCATTTGTCTTCGCTTCGGCGCGAATGATTTTCGCGACGTAACGTCCCTGCTGCATCGCCACGGGTGCCAGTCCGGGAAGGGGTTTTCCGTTTTCCCCCGTCACCGCACTCTGATCTCCAATGACGAAAATTTCTGGGTGTCCCTCGATACTGAGATCCGGGCCGACGTTTACTCTGCCCGTTCGGTCGAGCGAAGTTCCGAGGAGGTTTCCGGTGGGAGAAGGGAGTACGCCCGCTGCCCAAAGGACTGTGCTTGCGGCGACGGATTCGTCCCCGAGTTGGACACCCTCTCTACTCACCCCAGTGACCCTGGAAGAAGTCCAAATCTGCACTCCCATCGTTTCTAAATCTCGCGCAGCTCTTTTTGAGAGGGATTCATCAAACTGGGCAAGCACGCGAGTTCCGGCTTCGATGAGGATCACTCGAGTGCGCGAGGGATCGATGTGACGAAAGTCCTTTTCAAAAGTGTGCCGACTGATCTCGGCGATCGCTCCTGCGAGCTCCACTCCGGTCGGGCCCCCACCGACGATCACGAAAGTCTGGTGAGCTTTTTGTCGGTTGGTATCTGTTTCTCTTTCGGCGAGTTCAAACGCGGTGAGGATGCGGCGCCGAATCTCGGTGGCTTGTTCGAGTGTTTTCAATCCGGGCGCGTTTTCTTCCCACTCATCTTTTCCAAAATAGCTGTGCCTCGCGCCGCAAGCAAGCAGGAGGTAGTCGTATTTCCATTCACGGGTTCCGCTTCCCACCGTGCGATTTTTTACGTCGATGCGGTCGACCTCTCCGAGGACCACTTCGGTGTTTTCGTTATCAGACAAAATTCCGCGAATCGGAACGGCAATTTCGGCGGGCGAAAGTCCTGCGGTCGCAACTTGATAGAGGAGCGGCTGGAAGAGGTGGTAGTTCCGTCGATCGAGAACCGTCACTTCAAGGCGATCATCTCCGGCAAGTTTTTTCGCTGCGGTTAAGCCACCGAATCCTGCACCCACGATCACGACCTTTTTCTTTCCGAGAGATTGGCTTTTCATGGCGGGACCTTCTCATGAGGGGGGCCCGAGTTCTAGGCCTGATTCGCCAAATGCTTGACTCCTGGTGAGCGGAGGCCAAGAAATCGGTGTCGAAAATGACCTAGCGACACTGACCGAGCCTAGCGTTATTATCTAAGAAATATCTTCCTTGAGGGATTCCATGATCGACTATTTCCGCCATTCGCCCCTGAGAGTTGCTTTAGCGGCAGCATTATTGGCATCAGCTTCGTTTGTCGCCCTCCACCACTGGCGAAGCGAGCCGGTGAGTAGCGAAGAATTTTTTAAACGAAACCCGCACCTGACCCGTCCGGAGGCGCTCTTGCCGCCCGACCTCGGTCCTGCACGTGCTAATGATTCTTATCTGGCGGACGACTACCACCTCATGGAAGCGCGCGCCTACCCGGTAAAGGTCACCCAATCGAGCACGATGCGTGCGGGTGGAAAGAGTCTTTTTGAGTCTGGATACGAAGGCCAGATTTCACTGCATTCGCTCGGAATGAAAGATAAGCGAGTGACTCTGATTGCTGAATTTCACTACGAGAAATTAAAAGGGAATTTAAAGCTTAGCCCAAAAGTTCTCGCGGAACTCGGTTTTAAAAATCTTGCGAAGAATGATCAGAATTTGATGCTGATTCGACTCGATCCTTCCGGCAAGGTTCTCGAAATGAAAGTATCAGACGCTGCTCAAGATGACGCGAGCATGGAAATGAAAGTGAACGGAGTGCTTGCATTGTTCCGCAGGCTTCCGTCACTTCACGCCGGAAATGTGACGAGAACGGAAGGGGATGATCGAGGAGTTCCTTATCCGATTGAATACCGAATTACCGAACCGAGCGGTGAGCTTTGGAAAATTCAGGCCGAAGTAAAGGTTGCGCAGATGCTCGGAACATCCATGAAGAAGGCGGCTGCCGTCGGTGCACCTGATCTAGCGCTCATCGGGCTCGAGGATGAACAAAAACAATCCTTCACCTGGCTCTGGGACCGCAAAGTCGGACTGCCAAGACGGCAGGATTCGGAGGCTTCGGCCGGAATCAAACAAATGGGGAATGACCTTTCGAATTCCCAGGTGCAGGCCACGGCAAACTGGGAGCCTTCGGTCGAAGCTCGTTTTACCCGAGCAGATGAAGCTCGGTTTAAGACGGATGTGAACTTTAAGCGTTTCAGCTCTTTAAGCGGCGATCGTTTGAAGAGTTTGAAAAAGTTATCAAAAAAAGACGGACTGGGAAGAAATTGGAGCTATTTCTCTGATCTTTCCCGAAAAATTCGTGATCCGAAAATGAGCGATGCGGAACGCGATGAGTTTTCCGTCGATTACGCCCGAGCACTGCGGGATGACCCGGGTCATATCGCGGAGGTTAAAAATCTGGCGATGAATTCTGCTTCCGGTAGTCGTGAAGTGAGCATGGCGCTCGGTGCGCTGGGGTTCGAGGGTTCTGCCGAATCGCAGGCCGCAATGATTGAAGTTTTTAGTCGCCCGGGAGCAACCGAGGATGAGAAGCAAAAGGTCATGAGCGAGTTCACGCTCAGTCCAGGAGTTCTATCTCCCGAGACGAAAACGTTTCTGCAGTTCACGCTTCAACAGGCAAGTCCGTTGCAGTCCCAAATTTCGGCAGGAGCTGGACTGGCCATCGGTTCCTCCATCTCTAAAGATGGAGATCGAACGATGGTGAAGGTACTCCAAAAAGAATGGGACCAAACGACTTCACTTTTTTCGAATAAGAATGAAGCCGAAAATATGCAGACTTATTTGCTGACCGCGATGGGAAATTCTAAAGGCGATTCCTTTTTGAATGAAGCAAAATCCGCCGCCCGTTCCTCGAATCAACAAGTGCGTTCGGCCGCGGTCAATTCGGTGCGATTCGCTCAGGATGAAGAAAGTAGAGCGCTACTCGTGAAGGCGCTCGAAACAGATCCGGACACCGACGTGAGAATCACCGCGGTTCGTTCGCTGAGTTATCAACCCTTCGATGCGCTCACTCGGTCGTCCCTCGATAAGTGCACGGGAAGCTCAGACTTGGGAATGAAGATCGAATGTTACCGTGTTTTAGCCGCTCGTATCGAGCAACCGGGAGTGCGAGCGTTGCTTGAGTCTCGTTACGGTTCCGAGAGTGATCCCCAAGTCAGAGGAGTGCTGAGTGCAGCCCTTGCGGTAAAGACTGAAGATGCGAAATAGACTTGAAAGATTTGGCTAAGGTCTGTTTTTACGGTTGGGTCGTCAATTCGCGCAACGCTTTCACCCATTCAGATGACCTGAGTCGTCCAGTGATTCTTTTTCCACGAAACCAGGAAGTGGGAACAGAGTCGACTCCTTCGAAATCTTTTGTTGACTCGAGTAAGCGAAGTTGGCGATCCAATTCGTTAGATGTCGACCTACTGTTTGCGCAGGCATAAAGCGCATTTTCCGCGGTCTTTTCGTGTTCTACTAAGCTCACAGCCACTTTCAAGTCATCGACTAATTTTCCCTGATCATTGTAGGCCGAACGGATAAACTCACCAAAGCGGCCGGACTGAGCTTGGCAAATCGCAATCCGCGTTGCGCTGCAGCTGCCGGGAGATGAGTGTTCTAACGCTGGATTACAATGCGAATCGAGGGGGAAAAGAATGAGGGAGACTTCTGCCCGAAGGTGACTTGCGACCAGGGCTTCCGACAAATTGAAGAGGTGCTCCTTGCAATAGGGGCAGGCCGGGTCGAGCGCAATCGTAAGTGAGATGACTTCCCCCTCTCGGCCGAGGGTAATTTTATAAACGTCTTTCACGGGTGGAACTGTTTTTTCAGGTTGGCTTAAGAACTGGGGGGGCAGGTTCGGAACGAATGCACGGTAAACCGTGAACGTGCAAAGCATGGCTGAGAATAAGACGGCAAAATGAATGAGGAGGAAAATCGAAGCCGGGAAAGAACGACCGGAATCTGAAATGGGCTCCAATGATGACTTCGTTGATCGATACGCTGCAAAGCGGGTGAGTAAGAGGGCGGCGTTCGTCGCATGGACCCAGAGGCATCCTCTGCAGACCACGCCGATTTTAACGAGTAGCAGAGCGGAGTAGACGACAGACACTAGCAGGGCGATCGTTTGGATTTTAAACCAAGTCGTTCGGTACAGATTCAGCGTCTGCGAACCGCGAATGGAAAACCAAGCTGCGGTGAAAAATGAAACCGCGAAAAAACTGAGCGCAACCGCGCTCACCGGCAAGCCCGGAAGAATCTCGGAGTAGGGGGAGAGAGCGGCTAAGCGACAACCATTTGTCACCCGACCGTCGCAGAATGCGAGGCTAATTCCTTCGCCCGCACTCACTGTTCGATGATCCACGAGCAGGAGGAACGACAGGACCCCTCCGAGCGCACTCAGCAGGGTCGAAAGAATTTCCCAAAATCGAATCTGTTTAGCTTGCGTCATCTTCTCCGAGTGTAAACCGAGAGCGAGTGTCTTGGGCGACCCATCTGATAAAATTAAGAGAATGCGGGAACTAACCGATGGGTCAGATGGATAGCTTTTAGACAGTTGTTTAGCAGTTGACCAATTCAGTCAAGTTATCGCATCATTTAGATGGGGTTGTCTCCGAATGAAAGAAAACAATTTCGCAAAAAATTTAATCCTCCCGCTTTTTACTTTGGCGAGTAGTTTCTCAATTCCACTTGCGAGCGCGGATTTCACCTCGCTGTCTTGCTACGGAATCGATGACAAATGGACCTCGGAAGCAAACCGAATCCTGCATTTGTTGGAAGATCAAGCGAATGCGGAAGTGAACCATTATGTGACGATGGCGAATTTCGATATAGGTTCGACCAATTTCGGGATTCAAGGTGCGGCCAGTTTAGGGCACCTCCAAGCTCCGCCCTTTACTTGCTCTGATCCAAAGTTAACGCTGAAGTCAGGCGCACCCGATTTTGGCATCACCCCGAATTATCTGATTACCGCTCGCGTATTTGGGATGCCAGTCAGTATCGTCGATGCGCGAATGGAAGGCGCCCAAGGCCAAGCCACTGCGAAAAATCCTTCCGCTCCTAGGCCGAAGCACAATGTGATGTTCAGTTTGAAGGTGATGGGAGTCGACGTTCTCCAGCAGATCGTAAAAGGCCCTGAAACGGAAGCGCACACCGCTCAAGAGCTACAAAATCTAGTCGGCGCACCGGATCCAAGTGCCCTCGCAGACAAACAGAAAACGGGAGCCGGGGGTAAACTTTTCGATTTTTCGCGAAGTATCTCGCAGATGCTGAGGACGAAGCCGCGTCTCGACATCGTTCCTGGCGTGCTCTATGTCGCCGTCGATGCGGGTTTCTACCTCCAGTCTGATCTCATTTTCACTTACGGTGTGAACACCGCGATTCATGATTTCAGGGGCTCTAAACAAATCACCTCGTCCCTGGGAATGAATCCCGTAAAAGCCGCCGACGAGATTTGTGTCGCCGCTGATTCACCGGGTGCGGCTTGCACGAATAAGACTGCAAGCGTTGCCGCAAAGGATAAAAACTTTTTTCAAACCCTCGCCAGCGGGGTAACTTCGAACTTCGATCGCGCGAAAATGCTGCGAGAACAGGTGCGCTCTCAAAACCTAGGTGAGCTCGCCAGCCGTGCTCGAATCGTCCGCGATTCCTTCCGTGGCGACTGGGATAAACTGTTCGATGGCTCTCTCGATTTAAACGGCAAAAAGAGTTACATCCAATCGATTCCGATGTCCGAGCGGATGTCTCCGTTTGCAGACAAAACTGAAAAACTCAAAGCGACGGGGGACGCGGCAAAAGGGATTTCGTCTGATTTATCGACGACCTATTCTCAGGTTCAGAAAATTTTAGCGACCAGCCAGAACGGATTACCTGCGGTGACTGCAGATGCAGGTTTCGCCATCAGCGGAAGAGCGGGCGCTTGGGCATCGGCTGTCCTCGCTGTCGACGCTGTAGTGGTTCGAGGATGGGCGGGGATTCTTGGCTATCTCACTCTGATCGACGTTCGCATGGGTGTCGGAGCGGTACTCTCCACGAAATCCCAATACCTCGACCTTACTGCAACCATGGATACGATCCGCATGGCCGGAGGACTGAATTTAATCTTCGGAGCCGAAGTGGGGATTAGTCCATTTGTTGCGACATTCGCCGGACAACGTCCTCTGTATGTTTTCCCGGGAAGCATGACCCACAAGGATGTTCTAGTCGGTCGATTAGACTTCCGTGCTGGACAGACGGGCAAGCCCGCACTTTTTTGGTGCACGGATATTTTTGGGAGCGCCACCGTCGATCCGGACCGATGTTCGGACGTCGACCTTCCTAAAGCCGCGCTTGCTCCCGCTTTCGCAGCCTACAATGATTTGAAAAAGGACACTCTCGGCGAAATGATTGTCGACGATGCTGCTGGTTGCATTGTGAGTGACGGCGGAAAACCGATCTTCAGTTCTCCCGATGCGAGTAATTGTGCATCGATCCTTCCCGCGACTTCGACGACCGCGCTTGCTTCCACAGCGGCGGGAGTTGCGCACCCTCTTGCGCGGTACTTTAATCAGGATCCCGAAAGTTTCATGACCGATTTACGGAATGCTCAAAACCAGCCGGTGAAAGTATTTTCGGCGAATGGAATTGTGAACGGGGAAGCAGGCACTCCGAATAGCGTGATTTACGCTGCGAATTCAGCCCTATCTGCCCCGAGTGTCGGAGGACTAGGTGGCCGAGTTCTCCAGTTCGTCGAGCAACTTCCTTTGAACAACATCGCGGACGACAGCAGTCTCGGCGCACGCATTTATAGCTTAGGATCCCGAGCACAGTACGTCAGCCCAGCAACGCCGATCCCTGGAGTGACGACCTACGATCTGGGTGATGCTTCCGTGAACGGACTCCTGATTAACATGGACTGGGCCTCTTCCGCAGGAATGTGGCCTACTGACTGGCAAGCCGGGATCACGGTCGTTGACCCGAAAATCTTTGTCGGAGACCTCGGAGCGCTTCCGAATAATATCCTCGCGGACATGGGCCAGAACTTCCGCCTCGGTCGATGTGGCGTCCAAAGCGAAAATAACGGCTCGGACTTTACGATTAACGTTTCGAGTCGGCCTTTTCCCTATGAGGGCGACATCGAAGGTAAAGTTTCTGAAAACATGACTTCCACGGACGACACGTGCTTTATGGCAGGCGCCTCGAGTGGAATGGGCGATGCTAAAGTCGCTTACACTGCTTGTACCCTCAGACGAGCGCTCCGAACGGGGGAATGCTTTCCTCCAGAACGCGTGATCGAACTTGTTCGGTTAGCGAACCTCACGAATCAAGACGCCCTTAAGTATTTTCTCGGAGCCGCCGCGGGTAGCCCGAAACTCATTAGCGGTGACATTTTTCCAAATGGAAAAGTTTACGATTCCTATGTCGATCAGCAGGAAATCGGATTTACAGTTCGTTGCAATACGGACGCTTGTCATCGAAGCATTTTAAGCGATTTCTTCAATAGCCAGTATTCTGGCACGGTCTTTACGTGGCCGTATGTTTCGGATTTCAACAATCCCAATGCAAATTCAGATCGAGTGAAGAGATGCAATTTGCTTTATACGGGTGATCAAGACAACTCCTCGTCGTATGAGGAGCACTGGTTTAATCGTGAGTACCTGAGTGGAAGAAACGGCACCGTCATTCGATTGAAATCTCGTGGTTCAGCAACTTGCTTTAAAGTGGCAGCGACCGCCGGCACCGTGGTGCAGCCGAATTTTTCAGTCGGGGATAGTGGCGCCTGCCTGACGAATGCTTTCCACGCGCGATACACTGCTCCTTATACGAATCGAATGTCGCCTCTCATTTGCGATCCGAACAACAGTGGGAATCGTTCGCGTTACGCGGATACAGCGCTGAATGGGACCGGAAGTAATTTAAAATCTCAGGCTCTAGCGACTAATGCTGATTCTACCGGGACTATGGGCTATTATCTCGCCCGCTCTGTCAAAAGGTGCATCGGAAATGACCACCAGTGTGTTTACACGCCGGACGGAGACACTTCGGATGCCGCCCAACTCGCGAGCTCGACTTGTAATATGAAAGTCGACCAAATGGTTGCCTCCGGCGCGGGAGCTTCGCTTTCTGTCCCGGGCCCCGGTGGGACGACGTCGTTAAACGGTTGCTTACAGCAGGCTTCGTCTCCGAACTTTTCGGACGCGGCTGTATTTTGTAACGACTCTGGATTGGCTGCCCAGTTAAAAACCCTTTTCGGAATTAATCCAAATGGAACGACCGCGTTTAATTATTCGGTTCGACTGACGGCTGCTTGGGATGCAAATCGCCAAGTGACGAATGTCGCGGACTCAGGTTCTCATTCGGAGCAAGAGGTCGGTCGCTGCTTCTTAACTCGTCAAGCGGGATCCACGCTGATTGAAATCACCGGCCAAACGATGAGTCTTCCCGGTCGAAACCTCGCGTCAGCCGCGGGGAATTCGAACTGTTCACTCTACATCGATAAAAATTCCGCAGCGACCTTGATTCGAAGTAATCCTAAGGATCCGATTCCTGCGCTCGACCCTACCTCGTCGGATAATAAATGTGCAGAGACGTTGGGATTCTACGGAACGACGAGCGACATTCAAGCCAAAGCGAATGAGTACTGCTCAAATTTAAGCCCTTCCGATACGCTCGACGTTTTCGGCGGGCAAACCGGGCTCGTTCGGACCGGCACTCTTCGTTATTACATCACGGGTGGTGCACCGGGTACCGGCGCCGTTCGGACCCAATCCTGCAGCGTCACTCATACCGATGCCGAGTGGACCGCTGCGCTCGGAGGCGCCGATTGTACTCTAGCATTCACTCCCTATGGAACTTCGAACGCGATTGCTCAGACTGTGCTTTTACCGGTCACCGATGCCAACGGGCATAATGGCGATCGAACGGCGTGTGAAGCAGCGATCAACGCCCAAATGACCTGCGCTAAAATCCAAGCCATGTCTGCCTATGCTCCTTACGCTCCGGGCGGTGCAACGGTCTCAGGGAAGTACGGAAATACTGCGGTGGGATCTCCTAGTTCCCGCACCTGCTCCGGTGCTTACGCTCCGAATGGTGAAAACTCGACGTCGACCTCGTGTAAACTTGCCGGATGGATGACGGCGCCTTACCAATCTTCCACCCGCGAATTCGATAACACGCTTTTAACCACGCCAGCAGTAGCGGCGAGCTTGGCGAGTTCATCGAACGCTTCTTCTGCTTGCCAAACCGCCTGGTCTGATCGAGTCGCGGCTACTAATAATGGAAGCAGCACGAATTTTCTCTTCTGTACGAGCGCGTTGAGTACCGTAAGCTCGTCTCTCTATTCACGTCGAGCGAATTGGATGAATTGCACGGACGATTTATCCGACCCAGATAATCCATTCTATTGTTTACTACGGGGCGGAAATATCTGGACGACCCAAGACGGAAATCCGCCATTGGCTTCTTCAGGCGCGGGTAATTACCCGATCTCTATTTCATTTAAATCTCATTACGGCTCGGCGGCTGCTTCGAGTTCGAATCCGCTGGTCACGACTTGCCGCTACGATTTTAGAGAAGTCGCGGGATCTTCGGGATCCCAATGGCAATTAGCGGCAGAGGGCATGCCATCGTACGTGACGGCAGAAGGTGCGTCTGAGAAGGTTTGTATTCGCCCCTCTGGAAATGTTCCGATCGATCCGGCGAATCCGAACTGCGCTTTGCTTCCGAATGGTTCCACCCTCCTTTTTGGCGGCGCCGGTCCCGGACTCCTCGCTCAGACTCCGTCGACCGCTGCAAATCCGAATTACTCGTCTCATCAAGCCTCCACCTGTTCGACGTTTCTTCCGCAGATGACGGCGATTTCCGATTTGGTCCAGAATGATCCAACCAAGCGACTCCCGATGTGGGTAAGAACCGTAGATTCTCTAGGCCGTGTCACACCGCCTAAAGAAAAAGATGCCGCAGATTTCTACTGCAGCCAAAATACGTCCTGTAACTTAGTTGCTGAGTTCGGAGCTGAATCACGCAACATTTCGCTTGGATTTCTTCAGACTTGGGGCATTACGCCGACTACTTCGCAGGCATGTTTAGGATTGAACCAATCGGCTTCCGGATCGACTTGCATCGACCTTCGTGCGGACGACTCGGTTCCGGATAATCTTCCGATCGATCTCTATTCAGTTTATGGAGACGAACGTCGACTGATTCAAACTTGTGACGTCGGCACGCCGAAAGCGTGTGTGATCGGCGCTGCCCGCGGAAGCGCAAATGACCTTTACCTCATGTTGGAAAAGCCGATGGGATCTGGTTTGCTGTCCTTAACGGGACATCAAGGCAGCTTCGGAACTTCGAACACGAAGCAAAATTGCGCGGACTATTTCGATAGCGATAGCTACTGTGGAATGGATACTCCCTACACCAATGACCAAAATCATCCGGGCGAATCTTACGGAATTTATCGGCAGTTCGGTCTCGACCGGTCGACGCAGTCGACTTGTTATTCTGCTTTAAACCTCAGCATAGACGCCTATGAAGGGAATCTGCGCGCCTCATGGACTGATATTCATCCTAATTCCGGCCATTACGAGCTACAGTACTGCGAAGGTCCGGGTTGCATTCCAGGTGGAATCACGGATTCAACTCACTTCAACTTAATGATTCCGCTCGCGGATGGCGTACAGAAAACAACGGTAACGAACCCTGGAGTGGTTTATCGTTACCGCGCGCGCTACGTGTCGGACGCCACATCTACTCCCTGGAGCTCGACGGTTGATGCGATGTCCCCGGGCACCGCGATGCCTCCGATGCAACTCGCAACCTTCACCGCCGATATTTACGAAATTCCGCGAGACAGGATTGTCTTTAATTGGGTGCCAATGAACGGGACTGTTTCCGGTTTCTACGAATTCGGTTTCTGCCACGGTGCGGGTTGTGATCCCACTGACGGCAACTCCACGAACTTTACGATGGCCGCCCCGAATGG